>DAOSER010000189.1:0-3951 GCA_035363235.1 Methanoculleus sp. | reverse complement strand
CGCTTCATCCCCTGGATGATCCGGCCGGGGAGCGACCCGACGTAGGTCCGCCGGTGGCCGCGGATCTCCGCCTCGTCCTTGACGCCGCCGAGGCTGATCCGGACGTACTCTCTCCCCAGCGCGTCGGCGATGCTCCGTCCGAGGCTCGTCTTTCCCGTGCCCGGCGGACCCGCGAAGAGGAGGATCGAGCCCTGCTTCTCCTCCTTGAGTTTCATGACCGCGAGGTGCTGGACGATCCGCTCCTTGACCTTCTCCAGGCCGTTGTGGTTGCTCTCCAGCACCCGGCGGGCCTCCTCGATATCGATGCTCTTCTTCTCGACCGTCCAGGGGAGATCGAGCAGGAGGTCGAGGTAGTTCCGGATCCCCTGGCTCTCGTGGTGCTGGCTCCCGCCAGACTCGAGTTTCTTCAGTTCGGCGAGGGCCTTCTTCCGCACCTCCTCGGGCATCGTCGAGCGCTCGATCCGCTCCCGGTAGTTCTCCTCGCCGGACGAACCCTCGCAGCCGTTGAGCTCGTCCTGGATCACCCGGAGCTGCTCGCGGAGCATCGCTTCACGGTTCGCCTTCCCGACCTTCTCGTTGGCCTTCTTCGCCACCTCGATCCGGAGGTTGATGCTCTCGTTCAGGTTCACCAGGATCCGGAGGAACGCGGTGTAACGCTCCCGGACGGAGGCGATCTCGAGGAGCGACTGCTTCTCGGCAACACCGATCGGCAGGAAGGGCATCACGAACCCCATGATCTGGTCGACGGACTCCATCCTGTCGACGGGCCGGGTGAACTGCTCGGAGCCCTGGAAATTGCCGCTGATCTCGTGGACGGCCGCTTTGACGTTCGCGAGCATCTGCGCCCGGGCACCTTCGTCGAGGTCCGGCATGTCCGGGAGCGGTTCGGAGATCGCATAGTACTGTCCGCCCCTCTCCGAGAGCGTCACGGCCTTCACCCGGCGGGTTGCGTGCGCGAAGGCGAGATAGCCGTCGTCTGCAGGCTGTACGTGCGCGATCATGAGGAGGGTCCCGGTCGAATAGAATGCGTCGGCCGGATCCTCAGGGGTTTCCGCCCCGCCCTTTGCGGTCAGCCCGACCGCGGATGCCGACCCTTCGCTCTTCATGGCGGCGATCAGCGCTTCTCCGACGGCCGTCTCGACCTGGAGCTTCGTCCGGGTCTCGGGGTAGACCACGGTCTCGAAGAGTGGTATGACGATATACTCTCTGCTGGTGTCTGGTTGTGGTGAGTGCATGGTGACTCCGGATTGTTTAGTTCGCATTTACCTAACAATACGGCCGGCCAAAAAAAATCATCCGACCTTTCTCAGGATCTCCACCAGGAGATCCACTTCGTTCTCGTCGAGCGTCCGCACCATCCTCTCGATCATCCGGTGGAGCGCGTTTCGCTCGGCGTTTGCCAGCATCCGCCCCTTCTCGGTCAGCCGGATGTAGGTGACCCTCCCGTCGTCGGGGGACTTCTGGCGGTAGGCACACTCCATCCGTGTGAACCGATCGACCATCTCCGTGACGGTGGGCTTCGAGTTCCTGGTGATCTCAGCGAGCCTGCCAAACGTCATGTCGCGGTGCCCGTCGATGACTTTCAGGTAGGCGACCTGCTTCGCCGTCAAACGGCTGAGCCCGCATTCGGAGATGATCTCGGAGGAACATTCGTTTTTGATGGCGATCAGGCGATCAAACACTTCGAACAGGTGCTCGTGTCTCGCCGCCATGGTTGATACCCATTAGTTTGGGTAGCCCTAACTATAAAGGTTGTGATGGGCGAGTTCTAAGAGGCACTCCAAAAGTATACGTCTTATTCGACGGAATCGTTCTCCTCCAGAGGACGGAAGGCTTCTCGAAAACTATCGCGATGATAGACCTGTGGCTCTACGGGAATGATCCCGGTCTTTCCCGGCGGGATCTGCTCCATGATCGAGATGCGGTAGTCGGGCCTCTGCTCGCCGGAGGTTCTGCCGCCGAATACGATGAAGTTGATGCTGACCCAAATGGGCTCCGGATCGGCCGATACGGGGCGGAGCGAACCCGGGATGATGATGTATGGAGAGGTATCCCCCGCTTTGGAGAGCCGTGAGAGTCCCGGCACAAACCCGCCCCCCGCTATCTCCTCACGCGAGACCTCTCTTGAGAAACCTCCTGATTGAGCGGCGGAGGCGTCTGTGAGATCTGTACCGGGCAGGCGTAGCCCAAGCATCTCCCCGTCCTCCGTCGTAACCGGGAGAGTCGTACAGTTATCAGAGGTCATCCGCCGGAGATCCTCTCCGGAAAAGACCGGTGAACCGCCGATTGCAGGGAGGGGAAGGACGATCTCCATGACCGGATCTCCCCGGTAGCCGGACAGCCCGGTAACGGAGACGGCGTATGAGTAATCCCAGGAATGCCCCGACACTATCTGGGTCTGATGATAGTGAACGAGAATGTTCCCGCCGATGGCGACAATTGCGATGACGAGAAGCGAGACACCGATGACTTTAGCCAGAAAGGAGATTATCGAGGGAGACATCTACCATTCACTTCCTGATCCGCAGGACCGGAAGCGCACGGAATCGGGGGACCGCGGCGCTCGTGGCCCGCCGTGAAATTCTCCGCACGGGACCGTCCATCAAAGGTAGATTCCCCCGGCAGTGACATGGTATCCGGCCGGCACCGGGACGAAGCCGGACTCTGTGCTCGGAACGGCCGTGTTCACCGTCGCCGTCCAGATGTTCTCCTTGATCAGGTATTTCATGCCGCCGCCGCCCTGATACCTGAGGTCGAACGAGATCGTTGTGGCGTTCTCCGGCGGGATGAAGCCGTCGAGGAAGACGACCGTGATGTAAGTCCCGCCCGGTCTTCGGCTGAACTCTTCGACGCTCACGTTCTCGGGCGTCGCAAGCACAGGGAAGAGCAGCCGTGGTTCTTCTTTCGTCTCGAACTCGCCGGACGGTATGGAGATATCCTGCGCGTAGTCTTCCGTTGTCGTGAACGCGAGCATCTTCCCGTACTCAGTCTCCCGGATCCCCGCCCGCCACCCGGCGGGCTGGCGAACGAATGACTCGAAGATCACCAGATCTCCCTCCGCGTTCGCCGGAACCGGGATCATGACCGTGGCAGTGCCGTTCACGGCAAGACCGGAGAGTCCGGTGATCTCGATCATGTAGGAGTCGTTCGGCATGGTCGTCTCGACGAACCCGACTGCAAGAAAGAGCAGGAAGATCACCACGGCGAGGATGGCGACCGCTATGAGCAGGTTCAGCACGGTTTTTCTGGTATTGGTACGCTTTTCGTCCATTTCATCGCCATCGGTCGGCTGGGTGAGCCCCGCCTTCCGGAATCTCTGCATGAGAACTCAACGTTCCCCTATTAATGATTTCTGTCCAGTTTCTCTCTGCCTCAAGCAGGATCGGTTCGTTTTGCTCCGGAAGATTGGCCGCAGCTCATCAGGGGCGTCTGCCGCACCGGCTGATCCCCTGCCGCACGGACCGGCCTCATGGTGGTTTTTGCGGATGAAGGGTCGATCGAACGCTCTCGATGCGTAGACGGTTCAGACAGAGAACGTTTATAGGAAAACATCGACTTCTCATCGATTGATACCGGAGCCGGCACCCGGAGGGGTGATTGCCGCTGTCCGGGAGAGAAGATCATGTCGACAGGGATATCACAAAAAACTGCCTTCCCCGGCCCACGGCGGGTCTTCCAGCAACTCAACGAAAAGCCGTTGCGCGACGATCTCGTGCTCTACTTCGCGATCATTGCAGTCGCATCGGTCCTGCTCATGGCACTATCCCTCCTTGCGGGAGAGGGGGTGGAGATCGGCGGGATGCACCGGATCTGGTTTATCGTAGCAGGCACCCTTGTCACCCTGACGCAGGGCCTGATAACCGGGGCCGTCGCCCTCCTCGCCGTCAGCCTCGTCGAGCACTTCTTCCTGCTCTTCGTCGACGTCCACCGGGAGTTCGAGCAGACGATGAA
>DAOSER010000188.1:0-3965 GCA_035363235.1 Methanoculleus sp. | reverse complement strand
CGGTGAAGTGCTGCACCATCTCGTTGACGCCGACCACGCCGATGGTGTAGACGAGCCCCTCAAGATCCACGGCGACCGCGCCGCGCTCGCCCGTGTTCGGGTCCTTCGGGCGCTGCATCGCGAACGGCATCCGGCCGTTCGTCCGGATGAGAGACATCCAGCGGCGCTTGATCCTGAAGAGGTCGACAGCGATGTCCATGAGCGACTTCAACTCGGCAAAGAGCCGTTCCTGGTCGCCCTCCGCCTTGTACGCCGCCCGCGGGCAGTTGATCGACATCACCTGCCAGGACCCCATCGAGAAGTGCTTCCCCTCGCGGAAGTAGAGTTTGTCCTCGAACTCGTCGTCCTCGTCGGCGAGGGAGGAGAACTGGTAGGCACAGCAGTTTCCGGTCACGATCCCAAGCGCGTTTGCAAAGGTGTGGGTATCGGCGACATCGACGAGGTCGTAGACGTAACCGTCAGAGTCTACCGGCTCTATCGAGCGGATCTGGAGCGGGTGAACGTCGCCCCGGGCGAGCCGTTCTCTCTCGATCTTGCGGGTGACGGGCGGGAGGACCAGCGAGACCTGGATCCCTTCGAGTCCGCCGAAACTGCACCTGCTCGCGCAGGCGACGGCGGTGTACCCGGCAGGGGCCGCGCTCTCCGGGAGGCGGGAGAAGGCTCCGCCGGTCTGCCGGCCGCGCGGCACCTCCACAGAGCATCCGGTCTCGCTCACGAACCGGTCGATCTGGTCCTGGGCCGTGATCCTGCAGATGTAGGTCTTCTGCGGAGCCCCGTCGCCAGACCGCCGGATCGCCGTCTCCTGTTCGGTGTAGTTCATCTGGACGCCGACCTGTTGCGCGAGCCATATCAACTTCTGAACCGCCTCGCGGGAGGGCGTCTTCAGCCTGATGCTCCGGGCGCTGCGCCCGGGGGCTCTCCTTTCCCCGGCGCGGAAGGCTGCGCCGAGGTAGTCCCCTATGAGGGGGCGGTCGAGGTTGAAGAGGAGGTCGGGCACCGACCGGTCGGCCGCCGACGAGCCGCAGCCGAGGGCATCGAGCAGGAGGTAGACGAGTTTGCTGGCGACGACGATCTCGGTCCCCGTCGCCGAGGTGCGGACCTGCGGCTCGATCCCCAGGGCAGCACGGATGCATGCGGCGGCGTCCGCCGCAAGGTTCGAATTCCGCTCCGCGAATTCAAGCCGGACAGTGTAGCGCCGGCCGGACTGCTCACAATGCCCTGCCGCAAGGTAGTAGCCGAGGAACGCTGCAAGATCACGGCTGGCCGGGAGGATGCGGGAGAGGCTGAGCCGCCCACCGTTCCGGAGCCTCACCTCGTTTTCGGTGATGCGGACCAGATCGGCATGGTCCGCCTCCGTGAAGACTTCCGCGAGATCGATCTCCGTGACCGCTCTTTCGCAGAACTCGCCTGTCTTTAGCACAGGCAGGTAGTCACCGGGGTTGAGGTCTCCTGCCATCCTCTTGACGAACCCGTCACCGCTCAGGACGTAGACGGGGTGGTCGGGGGTGACGGTGATCTGGCGTCCCGACTCCAGGGTGATCCGGAGGAGGTCGCCGATATACCGCTGGCGCATCACGCCGCGGAAGGGGCGAAGTGATGCTTCCAGGGTGGTGAAGTCGACGCTCGGCGCTTTTCCGTCGTAGTAGGCGAATTCCGTGCCGAACGAATCGATCCGCCGCCCATTCTTCATGGCAGCGTTGAAGAGATCCCGGATTGGCCTGACGGCAACCATCCCGTCTCTCCCGGCCACCGGGATCAGTTCGTCGCCCGCGAGGCACTGGTAGCACGAGATCCCCTCCCCGGCGCCCCGGTAGCCGGGGATCTGGTTGTCGTAGTAGGGGGTGCCGTACTTGGACGCGAGTTCAAACGTCATCAGGTAGAGGTCCTGATAGGTCGGGAGATCCGGGTGCTCCCGGTTGAACTCTTCGTTCTCGGTGAGGAAGTCGGGCTCGATGCTGATCTCGGGTTTCGGGAAGGAGAACGGTTTGCCCCAGTAGTCGCCCTCGAGCATCACTTCCATCAGCGCCTTGAAGAGGAGCCGGACCTCCCGCTCGAACTCCCCGTAGGTCCGAAGCGGCGCCTGCTCCCCGTCCCAGACCTTCCCGCGGTAGATGCAGGGCTTGTCCCGCCAGAGGGTGGGGACGCCCGGGGAGAGCTGGACCGATGAGAAGACCACCTGACCGCCCCGGGCGACCATCATCTGGGTCATCTCGTAGACGAACATCTGCATCAGTTGCTTGATCTCCTCGTAGTCCATCCCCTCGAAGAAGGGCGCCATGAACGTGAGGAAGTTGTAGTAGCCCTGGCCGCCGGCGAAGTTCGTCTGGGCGGACCCGAGCGCCTTGACCGCGTGGAGGACCGCCACCTCGGCCCGCTTCGCGGGGCCGGCGACCGAGGCTTTCGTCCCGTTGCCGTCAGGCATCAGGCCGTAGTAGAAGAAGTAGCGCAGGTCCCAATCCTGGCAGTTGTGGATGAGAAGGCCGTCGGCTGCGTAGAACGTGTGGCTCTCCTCGCTCCCGTCGCCGTCGATGAAGAGGTCGTAGACGTACGCGCCGGTCGGCTCCGCCGGAGCGACCTCGACGACGGTCTCCTCCTGCTTGGCCGTCCGTATCCCCTTCACAGCGGAGAGGAAACCGTCAATGTGATCCTGCCGCCTATCGAGGAAGGTGGCGTATCGGGCAAACGTCTCGATGTTCTTCCGTCCATTGAGCTGGAGTCGGTAGAGCGTCCGCCGCTCTTCCCCGTCCCCGTAAAGTTCGACGATATGGGGGTCCATGCCGAGCGCCGCAAGAAGGAGCGAGAGCTCCTGCCGGAGGGTCGGCGACGCGGTCGTGTAGTTGACAATACAGTCCGACTTCTCCGGGCGGTAGTATGCCGAACCGTCCCCGGTGAAGAGGGCGGAGAGGAACTCGTGGAGGAGGACGTCGTCGAGGTGGTAGACTATCCAGGGGAGACGCTTTTCTACCGCTCCCTCGGGGATGTCGAAGACGTAGCGGAAGAGCAGGTAAGGGATCTTCCCGCCGAAGTAGACCTGCAGGGCCCGGTCGTGCTCCACCTCTACTCCGTAGATGGTCGTGGTATCGGGAGTGCCGCCGGCGATGGTCGCGTAGGTGTTCAGGGCAGCGCATGCAGCGGCCTGGATTGCGGGCGCCTGGTGGTTCTCGGTGATCGCGAGGTTGTACTGCCCGGCTGCCGGGGCGACATTGTAGTTGCCCTCGGCGATGAAGAATCCGAGGAGCCGGACCAGTTCCGGCGTAAGGGTGAGAAGGGCAGGCAGCTCGTGCTCGCTCCCGGTGACTCCGATGGTGGCTCCCGCATAATCCTCGATGCCGTAGCGGCGAGAGAAGGCTGCGAAGAGGGCAACCGGCATGATCCCGCGCGTATACCACTGCTTCTGATGTTCGACACCAAGTACCCGCGAAATCTCGGCATAGGAGGCAGCCTGCCCCGTCCGCACCGTATCGGCAAAGATCTCCCCCGCACCGCGGACATAGACGTTCTCGAGGAGACTCGCCGGCACCGATGCCGGCAGTTCCCGGATGAGATCGATCGCCCCGATCGTCTCTCCACGGAGAGCGTCGGTCCCGGTGATCCGGTAGAGGGCATCCCCGGCGCAGACCTCGTCGGCACGGTGGACGGCCATCCCGTCACCGATCCGCACCGGGATCCGGTGCTCGCCGGTGACCAGCAGCGACCGGCCGCCCGACGTCCGGATCCGGAGCATCTCACCGGAATTCACCCGCCGGCGGGTCACCTTTAAAATCCGCCGCCAGCCCTTCGGCGTCAGCGCGGAGAGGTCCTCCGGGTGCCATTTGTCGCCCTCGATCGGGAGCTCATCGGGACGGACGCTTCGGATCCGGTTACCCATCCGCACAGGTATGACCGTGCTCCCGTCGATGCAGAACGGGCGGGTCCCGAAGTATTCCAGGTCGTGGATGTGGAGATCGCCGCGGAGGTGGTGGTCC
>DAOSER010000187.1:1001-4003 GCA_035363235.1 Methanoculleus sp. | reverse complement strand
GTAGTCCAGGATCTGGTTGTTCAGGTACTGGAGGGTGAGGAGATCCTCGCCGGTGGAGGTGAGGTGCAGTCCGGCAAAGAAGAAGCCGAGGTTCTCGATCGCGCCCGCTACGGCAGCGGTTGCCGGAGCGGTGAGCGGGAGGTGGATGTAGACAGCCTCGAGGCGTCCGGCACGGAGGCGGCCGAGTTCGCGCCTGAGCCGGGGAATGAGATCGGTGCCGATGGACCGGATATGGACCTGAGCCGTCTGGTAAGTCTCTTCGACGGTGATAGAGTATTCGCTCTTCTCCGGAAGGCCGGCTGATGCATCGCCGATCCCGAAGGGCGGGTGCACGCCGAGGTGATCGTAGATCTCTCGTATTATGCCGGCATGGTGCTCCGGTGGGTAGAGGACCGGGTGCTCCGGCGGTGAGAGGTAGCGGAAGACTGCAAGGATGCTCTCCCTGACCCGGTTCTCATCGGCTATCCCGGTGAACCGGAGCGGGGTGTAACGGGAGAGGAGGAGGGCGCACTCGCTCATCCCGAAGGCCCGGGCCGACCGCTGCGAGTAAAGATGGGTGCAGACCGCCTGCCCGGAGAGCGCTGCCAGGTGCCGGCGTTCGGCCTCGGCAACGACGGTTGCCATCAGGTCCGAGAAGACTCGCCGGCTCCGGTAGGGCGGGTTCACGAACCCGAGCGCGATCTCGGCTACACCGGGGTCGTCGTAGAAGAGGAGCCCGGCATGACCGACCACGGTATCCCCATCGACCGCGACGAACGAGATAAGGTCACCCGATCGGATCAGGGCTTTGAGCACGTCCGGATGGTAGACCTTCTCATAGCCGTAGGAGTAGCCGTAACTGAAGTAAGCGCATCGTGAGATCTCCACCGCCTCATCGGGCAGGGTCGGGCGGATCAGCACGGATCCGGAGGAAGCGGGCGGCACCGGAGAGCGGGAGGAGTGCGTGGATTCTCTGCAGCCCTTCGCCAGCAGGGTCTCCTTCCCGGCCCAGCCCCTGTTTGTAAAGGCGATCCGATCCATGACCGCCCGGCACCGGGGCAGTGCCGGAGGAGCGGTCTCCGGGTCGAAAGGGATGCCGTGTTCGATGATCCGCACCTCAAGCCGGTCGGCGTTGATCGAGCAGGTGAGCGTGATCTCGCCCTCCGTGTTCGGCGGGAATGCGTGGCCGATGATCCAGAGCACCGCTTCCTCGACGCCGAGGGCTACCTCCTTGATCGTGCCGGCGGGAAGACCGGCAAGGGATGCCATCCGCGAGACCGCTGATCGAACAATCCCGAGAAACGCCGGATCGTTAGGGATGATCACCTGTACCTGCTGTTCCATCTGTGATGGAGATTTATAGTGGAAGGTCTTGAAGGTAGTGTACTTAGAACAGGTCGTGAAAGCGGGTTATTTTTGTATCTAGGAGTGTATTTTTCCTTCTCGGCCGGAGAGGCGGAGAAAGCCCCGCTCATCCAGCGGTTATTGTTTTCATCCGGCTACTATCAGGTATGGCCGGCATGCCCGCCTATGGAGGTGAGCCGGAGAACCCGTCGTGCAGTATCCTCTTCCTGCCTGAGGCGGTGAGAGTGAACAACCCCCGGGACGTTACCGTTGTTCTGCCGCCCTGCAACTCATGCACGTTGCATAGAATTCTTAAGGTCTCCCTTCCCAGATCAGGGACGACAATGGAAAGCGCTGCTTTATCTATCGAGTTCCAGATGAGCCTCCTCCTCTTCCTCGCGCTCGCTGGATACCTTGTGGCATCCCGGATCAACCAGTCGGCGACGATCGGGGCGATTCTTGTGGGGGTTCTGGTCGGACCGAGCGCGCTCGGCCTGATCACCTACACGGACTTCGTCGCGAGTCTGGCACATCTCGGGGCGATCATCCTTCTCTTCGTCATAGGCTTCGAGTTTAATATCAAGGACATCGTTGATCCGCGCTACGGCGTTATCGCCCTCCTCGGCGTGGTCATCCCCTGGATAGGCGGCTACTTCACTGCCGTCTTCTTCGGGTTCGACTTTACAAGTGCGGTCTTCATCGGTACAGCGCTGACAGCAACCAGCATCGCGATCACTGCAAATGTCCTCAAAGAGATCGGCGTTCTCCAGATCCCTGCCGCGAAGGCGATAATCGGTGCTGCAGTCATCGACGATGTTCTCTCCCTGCTCGTGCTTGCCGTCACCACTGACCTGGTGGTCGGCGGGGATGTCTCGGTGACATCCGTTGCTCTGATTCTGGCCAAGTCCTTTGGGTTCATCGCTGTTGCCGGTGCCATCGGATACTTCGCCATACGGAAACTCATCCAGCGGATGGATGCAACGCCCCTGGCGCGGAAGTATCCGGAATTCGTCTTTATCTTCGCCATGATGGTGGCGTTCCTGTATGCGATGTTCGCGAGCCTCGTGGGCCTATCGGGTATCATCGGCGCATTCCTCGCCGGGGTCGCCTTCGCCGGGGTCAAACTCCAGCAGAGCAAGGGCGTCCACGAGGGTGCCGAGTACTTCCAGATCGTCTTCGCCTCGATTTTCTTCGTATCCCTCGGGATCCTCGCGGATGTTCGTGCGCTCACCTCCGACATGCTCCTCTTCCTGGTGGCGCTGACCCTGGTCGCCATCGTCACCAAGGTCATCGGGTGCGCTCTCCCTGCCCGGGCGATGGGGATATGCCGCGAGGACTCTCTCATCATCGGGTTCGGGATGGCGCCGCGAGGCGAAGTGGCGATGATCGTCGCCCTGATCGGGCTGGACTCGGGGCTCATCGGCCAGGGGGTCTTTGTCACCATCGTTTTGATGAGCCTGCTGACCACCATCGTCACGCCGATCGTCTATCGGAACTGGTTCTTCAAGGGCGCGTACTGCGCCGTGGAGTGATGCAGGCGATGGGCCTGCACACGCATCTCTCCCCTCTTTTGCAGTAAAAAAGAACGGCGAAACCGTGAGGTCCTGCTTCACCAGGCTTCCGGAAACGCCATGTTGGTGTAGATGTCCTCGAGGCGCGCCTTGTGGCCCCGCTCCATC
>DAOSER010000187.1:0-961 GCA_035363235.1 Methanoculleus sp. | reverse complement strand
GCCCGCGAGCTGGGTGTACATCTGCATCGCGTCGAGTTCTTTTCTGATCGCGATGACGAGGCCGTCGAGCGGCTTTAAGTCGGCGGAGAGCGGCGGGGTATCGAGCGTTTGGGCGACCTTGTAGTCCCGCTGCGTGTTGAATCCGAGTTTTGCGGGTTCTTTCAGGAGAAAAGCCTCAAGGGTCTTTCGATGTTTGCTCTCTTCCCCGGCAAGCTCGTTGAAGAGGTTTTTCAGGTTTTCGTCCGTGACCTTCTCCCTGACCGTGCGGTAGAAGGTGTATGCCTCGATCTCGCGGTCGATGGCATTCGATATGATGGAACGGTATTCTTCGGTGTCCATGACTTCATGCACCGGTGGGACAGTAGCATCCGGGGCTTTTAAACCTTGTCAGCGGCGGGGTTTGGTGGGGTGTTGGCAAGGCATGTCTGTGGTGTGGCGGGGTGGGGGAAATATTCTCGTGATATTGGCTGTGAGGCGAGAACATTGGCAGATACGAGGAGACAGGGGAGGGGGGATGCCCCCCCTCCCCGTCAGCCCCTCCCCCGATGGCGATATCCCCACGGTCCACTGCAGTGGAACCCTCCTTATACCGTTGCATTGGCAATCACAGCCACCCGCTTCCTGACCTTGCTTCACTGAACCAAACCACGATCAGTGGAGATTTGAGCAGCCTCTGCCTGGTTAACCCTCATCGAGAAAGCATGCAGTCGTAAAGAATCCTGAACTGCAGGACACTGTGCAGAAGAAAATCTAAAAAAATGGATTTAAATAAACCGGGGCTTCCGCGAGAGAAGCTTCGGCGTATAGATCTGCCGGAAGGGCTTTCCGGCGGTCTCCAGTTTCACCGCCTGGATGAGTTCGTTCTCGATCATCGACTCCTTGTAGGGTTTCTTCTTCTCCGAGAGCTTCCGGATGGTGACCGTGAGCCGGCCGGTCTCGGCCTCCTGGTCGCCTATCACCG
>DAOSER010000186.1:0-4024 GCA_035363235.1 Methanoculleus sp. | reverse complement strand
TCTTCGTCGTCGACGAGAGCAGGATGATGAACGATATGCTGACGATGAACTTCACAAGAAGGATCGACGCGAACTCCACCGACTCCGCGTAGACCTCGATCCCGAACGGGAGAGTTGCGATCGTATGGAAGACGTCGTAGTAGGGGTTTTTTACGAAGACCTGAAACGCGATCAGGAAGATGCCGAACGGCAGGATGAGCGCGAGTCTTTTGAGGTAAACGGCCGGCGAGAGGCTTGAAGCGGCCCAGAGTAGAGCAAAAAGGGCAAGCAGGACGGCCCCGACCTCGTAGACTCTCGTCGAGTAGGGCACGGCTACGATGGCCACGATGGCGGCGAGGGCTATGAGGAGTTTAACCCTCGCGTCCAGCCGGTGGACGATGCTCGTCTGATAGGCGGACTTCTCGATGAAGTAGAGGTCGTCGATCATCTTCGTCTCGTGTAGGCGTCGAGGAACGACATCTTCGCGTCCTCGTAGGTGTAGGCCATATCGATGGCGACACCGTTCTCCTGCAGCGACCGGATCAGTTTTGGTATGGGCGGCACGTCAAGCCCTGTCCGGGTGAGGAGCTCCGGCCGGGCGAAGACCTCTCCGACCGTTCCGGAGCCGACTACCCTTCCCTTATCCATCACGTAGATGTGGTCCGCCATCTCCGCCACGAGGTCGAGATGGTGGGTCGAGAAGATCACCGTCATGCCGTACTCATCGGGCAGCCGGTTGACGAACGCCACGAGGTCGGCGACACCCCGGGGATCGAGCCCCGCGGTCGGTTCGTCGAGCACCAGCACCTGCGGCTCCATCGCGAGGATGCCGGCGATGGCGACCCGTTTCTTCTCACCGCCCGAGAGCTGGTGCGGCACGCGCTCGCGCAGGTCCTCGATCCCGAGAAGGCGCAGGACCTCCTCGACGCGGTGGGCGACGGTTGCTGCGTCGAGGCCGAGATTGATCGGGCCGAACGCGATGTCCTGCTCCACGGTGGGGGAGAAGATCTGGTCGTCAGGATTCTGGAAGACGATCCCGACAAACTTCCTGACCTCGCGGAGGTTCTCCTTCGTAATGGGCTCGCCCCTGACCAGCACCTCTCCGGACGTGGGTTTGAGGATGCCGTTGAAGTGCTTGAAGAGGGTGCTCTTCCCGGCACCGTTCGGCCCGATGACGGCGATGCGGGACTTCCGCTCTGCGGTAAAGTTCACGCCCTCGAGGGCGTGGACGTCGCCGCGGTAGGTATGGGTGAGGTCGCGGGTCTCGAGCAGATGCATGATGGCAAAAAATGTGAGTTTTTCAGGTATCTAGTTATCGGGCCGTGCGGAGACTTTCGCGATGGCGAATACCAGCACCAGCATGAGAAGCGTGCCGATAACGATCGCAAGCACTTCTCCGGCCTTATCCATGCCGGAGATGCTGTAGTCCGGCATGAGCGCCTCGTACGAGAAGTCGTTTCCGGTCACGGCGATCACCTCCTCCTCTGCTGCGCCGGCGGCGTCATCGTCGAGTTCGCTTCCCATGAAGGGCTTTGCGCCGTAGATGCTGAAGAACGCGCTCTCAAGCCCGTCGGGGTCTCCCGACGCAAGGAACGGCGCTGCAACGGCGATCACGAGGGCGATCGCGATCCCGATGATGATGAACTGTTTCGTCTCCATTACGCGCTCACTCCCGTCGGGTGTTCGAGGATGTCGGGCCGTGCCGAGGCTATCAGGTAGAGAGCGACCGCGGTGATACCCCCCTCGATGAGGCCGATGATCGCGTGATAGGTCCCAAAGAGGGTAAGCGCAGGAATCAGCGGGACTGTGCCGGCGATGGCGAGTTCGACCGCACAGATGATTGCGGAGACGAAAAGCGACGCCCACCCGGCGATGAACGCGGCGGCGTATGTGTTCCCGACCACGCTTTTGATGCCGGTATAGCCGTAGTAGCCGACGAACCCGCCGACGACGCCCATGTTGACGATGTTCGCGCCCATGACGGTGATGCCGCCGTCACCGAAGATGATGCCCTGCACGAGGAGCACCAGCGTCAGGACGAAGATCCCTGCAAACGGCGACCCGAGGACGATCGCCGCGAGCGCCGCACCGACCATGTGGCCGCTCGTTCCCCAGGGAATGGGGATGTTCAACGCCTGGATTGCGAAGATGCCGGCGGCGAGCACGGCGACCAGCGGTATCTTCTCCTCTCCCATCGAACGCCGCGCCCACCGGAGGGCGAGAGCGATGAAGATCAGGGCGATGACCCAGTAGACCAGAGCCTGTCCTATCGGTATAAACGCGTCAGGTATATGCATGACACACCTGATGCGATTGTATTACTTTTTAGTATAAATGTATTACTAAGGACTATGGCTGTATCAACCGGTAAGAATCTGACGTACTCCCGATGCGAAAAGTATGCCCATTGCCCTGGCCAGCGCGGGTTTCAGGGCAAGTTTGCGGAGCAGGGTGCCCGGCCGATCCATGTCGCCGTGCTCAACGATCGTCCGGATGATCTCCGGGTCGTCAAGGGCCCGGCAGAGGCGGTCGATCTCCTCCGGCGCCATTCTCTGCCGCATGTGAAGCGCTTTCATCCCGATATCGAGTTCTTTCCCGAAGTCTTCCTTCCAGCGCCGCTCGTAATCCCGAAGGCTCCCGTCGTCGAACGTCCCGCGCGCTATGCACTCCGCCGCGACGGCGGCCGCATGTTTTGCGGACCGGACGCCGGTGTAGACCCCGCCGCCGGACGTGGGCTTCGCGAACCCCGCGGCGTCGCCGACGATGAGCGCCCGGTGGCCGTAGGTCCGCGGCATGACCCCGAGCGGGATGACCCCGCTTGCGAGGTGGAGCGAGTTCCCCCCGTATCGGGCGATGAACCGGTCGAAGTGCTCCTTTGCGTGCTCCCGTGCGCAGAGGCCGACACGTGCCCGGGTTGCCGAGACCGGGATCGCCCACCCGAAGAAGTCTGGTGAGGCGTTGGGGTGGAGCTCCACGTAGCGCGGGTCGATTGCGCACGGCACCTCCGCCTGCACCCCGGCAAGGTAGAGTGAAGAGCGCTGCAGGTTGAGCATGCGGGCGACGGAGCTCCGCGGCCCGTCGGCGGCGATCAGGAGGCGGAAGGCGATCTCCTCGCGCCCGCGGACACCGCGGGTCAGGAGGGAGGTGCCGCTGATGCCTGATGCGCTGGTCTTCAAGCGGAACTCCGCCCCGGCGTCCGCCGCACTCTTTGCCATCTCCCGGTCGAGGAGGCCCCGGTCGACGACATAAGCCTTTGTGGTCCGGGCGTCAAAGAGGAGTTCTCCCCCAAGGCCCGAGACCATGCGGGCGCCGCTCACCTCGTTCAAGACGGACCGGTTCGAGACGCCGCACTCGGCAAACGCGGAGACCGAGAGCAGCCCGGCGCACTGCACCGGGTAGCCGATCGTCCCGTGCTCCTCGATA
The DNA here is from genome assembly GCA_035363235.1 of Methanoculleus sp. Taxonomy (GTDB): domain Archaea; phylum Halobacteriota; class Methanomicrobia; order Methanomicrobiales; family Methanoculleaceae; genus Methanoculleus. The sequence continues at coordinate 622 of DAOSER010000186.1, read as the reverse complement.
CAGAGCGTCTTGAGCCCCTCCTCCGCGCAGGCCCGCGCCGCGGCGCTCCCGGCAGGCCCTGCGCCCACAACGACTACATCCCAGACCAGAGTATCATGCCCCGCACGAGTTGGTTCCCGGCCGCCGGCTGTCTCCGTAGTGCAGGCCGGCGGCCCGGTTCCTGAGTAGAGTGGACGTTCGGCGGTATAAAAGGGGGTGGATGGAGAGTGAGGGGAGACCCCCCTCCCCTCTCTCCCACTTATAGTGGATATCTGCAACCCCCACCCCGCCCGGCCTCCGGCCTCCTCCCCCGCCCCAGGGGGCGGGGGCAGTGCGTGGCGATGTCCCCACGGTCCAGTGTACGGGTCTTTGCCGGGTATATTCCTCCAATAGTTGTGATTGGCGTCACAGGAGTACCGTCAGGTGCGACTTATGACCGCCTGCCCGGTTCTTGTGAGTTCCTCGCCCCGCGAACCCCTCCTCGACGCCGGCAATGTGCCTTCCCCCGCTCCGCTCCCACAGCTGCGTATTTGACGGATCATGCCCCAGGTAGTACGAAATGCCGGATATACGGGAGTTCAAATGGAAACAGTGCCTGGTCGTGCGCGCCGACATCAAGATGAGCTGCGGCAAGAAGTGTGCG
>DAOSER010000185.1:0-4043 GCA_035363235.1 Methanoculleus sp. | reverse complement strand
CGATGTTGCCGAGCCCCTGACCCTGCACTGGTATATCAGGGACCGGGTGATGGCCGAGGCGGTGCCGCTGTGAAGGACGCCATGCTCCACATCAGGGAGTGCACCGACCGGATTGTCAGGTATACCCGCGGCGGGAAGGAAGCGTTTCTTGCTGATGAGATGATACAGGATGCTGTCCTCCGAAACCTCCAGATTCTCGCCGAATCCACGCAAACGGCCTTGATGAAGACCTGAAGGATAACCATCCGGAGATCGATTGGCGGGGCATCTCCGGGTTTCGGAATATCCTTGTACACCAGTATCTCAGTGTCAATCCCCTGCGTGTCTGGAACGTCATCGAACAGTATCTCCCCCTCCTTGCGGGGACGGTCGCCCGGATGCTGGAAGAGATCAGAGATGGATAAGCCTTCACCGACGACGAGAGAAGTCGGTGCGTTCGAGCCCTCGTTCCTGGAAAGAGCGGAGCGAAGATCCTCGACGCCGCCTACATTACGACCCGTTACCCGGATAGCGTCGCAGGAAACCTGACGCTGTCCTGCGACAGGGAGGATGCCGGGGAATGTATCGAGCACGCGGACTCGATCTGCAGTGCCGCGAGGCGAGCGCTCTTTGGGTGATCGAGCAGGTCAGGGACCTTGCCCCGGGGCGCGCCGGCACGTCTCCGCCGCCATCCTGTACGGGTCGTTTGCCCATGGGGACTTCCACGAGGGGAGCGATCTCGCCGGGGACGTTCGTGACCGGTTCCACGAGGCCGGGCGGCTCGATCTCCCAGGCGAACCGATCTGCTGCACCGGGGAAGAGTTCGCCGAACCGGTCCGGAGCGCTAACCCGCTCATCCGGGAGGCACCGGCCGAAGGTGTCCGGGTGTGAACGACCACGGAATATCCAGCGTGACTCCGCTTTTGCCGGCACAACGTTTCCCTCTGTCAGAGGATGCCCGACTCTTCGTAGAGGGCGGAGAGGCGCCTGCCCGTCAAGCCGGTAGTCCACCAGGTCGTCGAACTGCTGTCGGGAAAGATCGAGCTGCTCGGCCATGATGGAGAGCAGCCTATCGCTTACTCCCTGGCGGACCCGGGTGCGGATGGCGGTATCGCGGCCGTTATAGCGGAACGTCAACTTGATGTGCCCGGACATCTCCGCATGGAAGCCCTTCTTTGTGAGCCGCTTAACGACGCGACGGGCCGAAGGGCGGGAGCATGAGAAGCCGCCAGGCTTCGAGTGATGTAGTTCTCCGCGAGCCCATCAGGACTCTCCGTGAAAGAGCGAGAGAAGTTTTCTCCGGAACTGGAGGGCGCCTCCTGTAAGGCCGCTCTCATCCCGTTCTACAAAACCCCTCCAGTTTGCCTCAAACTCGGCGGTAATCTCCATAAGACCTTCACGCAGATCAGGGGCAACTGCAAGCAGGCGGTATGCATGGTTATACAGGATATACTCCCCATCCTCGACCTCGACACACAATTCGATAGGCTCTGCAAGCTCCCCAATATCACCGCCCACCCGAACATAGATCAGGGGAATATGGGTGGGCGACCGGCTTTCACGAGCGTGGGAAACGAGCCGCCCGATCACGTCGTTATACGTCTCGCGGGGATGCACCTTCAGGCTGTTGAGCCGGTATTTCAACGCGGTTGCGATCTTGATCGACGACGTGTTGGGCATATCACCCGATACCACTGCGGTGGTATATATCCTGATCGGCTGAGTGTTTTCAAGGTACGGGAGAGCGTGGTTGAGATCCCTCCCTACCCGGCGGAGCGAACGAAGATTGATGGTCCCTGCACCCCATCGAGAGGTGAGGAGGTTACAGCAGTTGGGTGCAGAACCAGTCACGTTGTCGATGAGCTCGCGTTCCGGGTCGCGGTAATTCTCCCCCTGCAGGAGTACGAGCAGCGCAAGGATAGACCTTCACGACCCCGCTGTTGTAGCGGAGCGCCGCGAAGAGCCGGCCATAGAATTCAGGAAGCGATACGAGCGTTAATGGCAGGGTACACGATCCGGGTAAGGCAAGCGTCGAGAGAGACATCGCGGCATTGCCGCGACGTAGTTCCACGCATACTCCAGAGTATAGAGGCTCTCTCCGAGACGCCCGTCCCGTTCGGTGTGCGCAAGTTAGGCGGCGGCAAGAGCATCTCTACCGGATCCGCGTGGGGGATTATCGAGGTATATACGCCGTACACCACACGGGGCAGGAGATCATCATCCTCTACATCCGGGTCGTAGTGCATATCGTGGGTTGTGACATCGAGAGTCGAGTCCCCTTGCCCCGGTCGTCCCGCTTCACCGCGAGAAAAGCACGGTACCCGTCTCCGCCGCCCGGCGGGCAGGGGAAGAGACCGGCACCGAGATCGGAGAGATGAGACGCTCAGAGGGAGCCTCCCGGTGAAGAGGGCCAACCCCGGGGAGAGGTCACTGAATCCTCCCGATCTCCCCGGCAAGCCGCAGATACGCCGCCTCGAGCGCCTCGATATCCTCCCGCACCGGGTTGTCGGGGCCGTAGGCAAGCCGGTCCGCGTCGGAGAAGAACCCGGCAAGGTCCTCGCGCCGGCCCGGACAGGCCTCCAGGGCGTCTGCAGCAGAGAGGATGCGGGCCCCGGTCCGCTCCCGGATGAGAACCATCATCTCACGGGAGAGGATCCTCGCGGCCTCCCTCAGCCGCCCCTCCTCAAGAGAGGTCCGCCAGGGGGCCGGAGGCTCGATGACCACGGGAGCTTCCCCGGCGGCCGGGAGCGGCGCCTCTTCCAGGGGAAGGGCCTCCTCCGCAGCGGCCGGGAGGGTCCGCCGGTAGAGGTAGCCGGCACCGGCGGCCGCACCGCAGACGAGAAGACCGAGGACGGCGAGGGGCAGGCCGCCGCCCTCCTCAGGGGCCGGGGCGGTCGCGTTCGCCGGAGGGAGGGTGGGCGTGGGAGTCGGCGAAGCCGTCACAGGAGTGGCTGTAGGAACCGGTGAAGTCGTCGCAGGAACCGTCGGGGCTGCCGCGGCCAACGGGACCCCGGCCACCTCTTGCAGCGAGGCCGCGGCGCCCGCAGTCCCGTCCGGGGTGAGGGCGACAGAGTTGACCGGGCCGGAGAGAGCGCAGGTGCCGAGCAGCTCCCCTGCACCGTCGAGGAGGTAGGCCTGCCGGTCCATGGAGCCGGCAAGGACCCGGGAGCCGTTCGTGGTGAGGGCGATATCCCGCACCCATCCGCCGGCGGTGAACGTCCAGACCTCCTCACCCTCCCGGTCAAAGCAGGTGAGGGTGTTGTCCTGCATCCCGAACACGACACGGGAACCGTCCTCCGAGATCGCGAGGGCGGTCACGGGGCGCGGGCACCGGTAGGTCCAGAGGACCTTGCCCGCACGATCGAATAACCGCACATTGGCCTCCGAGCCGGCGGCGATCGCGTTGCCGGCCCCCGAGACCGCGACCATGGTGCTGCCCTCGATCACGCCCTCGCGCGCCCAGACCTTCTTGCCGGTGCCCGAGTAATAAAAGACGCCGCGGGTGGAGGCGACCCCGACGTACTCGCCCTTGCCGGAGAAGTCGACGGCGCGGACCTCAGAGAAGTGATCATCATTGCCGGGCTTGCCCCGGGTATCGGCCGTAGTACGGAGATTACCGTCGCCGTCATAGAAGTACACCCGGCCGAACCGGTCCGCCACCGCGATCCGCTTCCCGTCCGCCGAGATGCCGAGGGTCGCGCAGGCAGAAGGCAGATCCCGCCCCCAGACCTTGACGCCGTCCCGGTCGACGAGGGTGAGCGACGAACCGTGCCCCACCACGATCCGGCTCCCGTCCGCGGAGCAGGCAGCCGCGTCCGCCGTCCACTGCTTCCAGAGCAGGGTGCCGTTCCCGGCGAGGAGACAGAGCCGCTCCCCGCTCACGAGGATGTATGAACCGTCCCGGGTCAGGGAGATATCGGTGATCTCGGACGGTACGGGGTGTGTCCAGAGGGGATCGCCGGCCGGCAGACCCGCGAGGAGGAGAGAGGCTACGAGGATGAACGTCGAGCACCGCATTCTGTTGAATATTTCAGGCCGGCAATATAAGAATTCTGGTTTACGGT
>DAOSER010000184.1:0-4187 GCA_035363235.1 Methanoculleus sp. | reverse complement strand
GCGAAGGCGCTGGTCGACCGGGCGCAGGTCTTCCGCTCCCGGAAGTACGTCCTCCGCCTCCCGGTCGTCCCGCCCGAACGGAAAGGGCAGCGGGTCGGGATCTTTCTCTCAACCGCCGGGCAGGACTGGGACAATGTCTTTGATGCGGCAATTCCGGCAGTGAAGTGCTTCTTTCACGTCGTCGATATCAGGAATGCAGATCTCAGGTACCTGATGGTGAACAACGTCGACGAGAGAGGGGCGATCGAACGCCACCCCACCGCGAAGGCCGACGCGGAGGCTCTGGGACGGGAGGTTATCGGACACCTGCGGGAGGTGCTTGCAGCATGAACGATCCCGTAAACGTCCTCGGCATCTCCGGGAGCCCCCGGCGGCACGGGAACACCGAGACCCTGCTCGACGCCCTCCTCGACGGCGCACGCGAGGCGGGGGCCGATGTCGAGAAGATCGTCCTCCGGCAGCTCGACTACGGTTCGTGCCGGGGATGCAACGCCTGCCACAGAACAGGGGTCTGCGTCATCAAGGACGATCTCACGGTCGTGTTCGAGAAGATAACCGCCGCCGACGTCCTCGCCGTCGCGTCTCCCATATACTCGATGGGGATCACGGCGGAGCTCAAAGGGCTGATCGACCGCGCACAATACTTCTGGGCGCGCAAGTTCATCCTGAAGAACCTCTACTTCACCGACGAGCACATCCGCCGCCACAAGGGGATCTTCATATCGACCGCAGGGCTCGGCTGGGATAATGTCTTTGATTCCGCATTCCCCGCGCTTACCGCGTTCTTCAACACCACCGGGTTTGAGTACTGGGACAATATCATAGCAAACGATATGGACCGCTACGGGGGCATCGCAGGGCATCCCACTGCACTCGCGGAGGCGCGGGAGAAGGGGCGGAACGTGGTGGACCTCCTCCGGAAGCTGCAGGCAGAGGGATGAACCCCGCCTCCTCCCCGGTCGGATGCCGCGATGGGGCATCAGGAATGTTTCCTCCTGCCCCTCCGCACCGGATATTCTTCACCCGGCTCGATGCACATGAATCAAAAATATTTCCCCCAGACTCATTATAGAAACAATTTTATACACCATCATAAGACTCCTCTTCTATTTATAAGCCTGCAGGCACCCCTCCCCGGACTGCAGAAGGATCCGCATGTGACCCCTGTCAACCCCCCCGAACACTCCTACGGCGCGCCGGCGGAATACCGGATACTCGAGGATCTCGACGACGCCGTCCTCGTTATCGGCGAGGGCTGCACCCCCGTCTGGGCAAACCCGGCCTTTCGCCGGATCTTCGGGGGCGAGGATGGTGAATCCGGAGCGACGATCCGCGGTCTTGCCGGCCGGCTCCAGGCGGCGACCGGAGAGAGGATCCCGGCGTTCGAGTGCCGGTTCCCTGCCCCGGACGGAAAAGAGCGGCGATGCCTCGTTTCGGGCCGGAGGGGCCCGTCCGGGAAGGGCTGGGTACTCCTGCTCCGCGGGATCCCGGACGAAAAGAGCGATTACGAGGTGATCGTCGAGTATACCGGGACGGCAACGATCCTCATCGGGGGCGACGGCACCATCCTGGTGGCGAACACGGAGTTCGAGCGGTTCTCAGGCCACTCCCGTGGAGAGATCGTCGGCATAAAGCGGCTCGCCGACTTTATCACCTCAGACGAGGAACGGGAACGGATCATGGGATACCATGCCCTCAGGCGGAGGGCCCCCGGTGCCGCACCGAAGAACTACTCCTTCACGTTCACCGACCGTTCGGGCGTCCCTCACCTCGTCGAGGCCACCATCGGCCTGATACCGGGAACGGACCGTTCGGTGATCTCGCTCCTCGACGTGACCGGACGGAAACGTGCGGAGCGGGCGCTGCATGAGAGCGAGGAGCGACTGAATCTCGCGTTCTCGGCGGCAAACGACGGCCTGGTCGACTGGAACGTCAGTTCCAGCGCGATCTTTTACAGTCCCCGGAGCTTTACGATGCTCGGCTACGAGCCGGATGCGTTTGTGCCCACAATCCCCACGCTTCTCGCCCTCGTTCACCCGGAGGACCGCGGCCGCGTCGAGGCGGCAATCACGGCACTCGCCACCGGAGAGCGTGACCACGCCGAGATGGAGTTTCGGATGCGCTCCGCATCCGGGGAGTGGGTTTACCTCCTCGACCGGCTCCGGGTGGTCGGGTACGACGCCGGCGGCAGGCCGAACCGGATCGTGGGAACCCACACCGATATCACGGAGAGGAAGGAGGCCGAGCGGGAACTGCTGATCCGGAAGATGGCGATGGAATCATCGTTTGCTGCCATCGCTATCGCCGATCTCGACGGCCGCATCACCTATGCCAACCAGGCGTTGCTCGCGATGGCGGGGTTCACCGACCCCGCCGAGGTTATCGGAAAGCACCTCTCCCACCCCTGGATAGACACCAGGAAGGTCGGAGAGGCTCTTGGCAGGCTCGCGGAGCAGGATCGGTGCACAGGAGAACTGGTCGGCCGCAGGATCGACGGGACGGAGTTTATCGCCCATGTCACCGCGAACTTCGTCACCGACGAGTCCGGGACCCCGGTCTGTATCATGGCCACCGCCGTCGACATCACCGCAGAGAGGCGCATGGCGGAGGCGCTCCGGGAGAGCGAGGAGCGCTACCGGAAACTTGCGGAGTCGGCGCCGGACATCATCTTCCTCGTCGGCGTGGGGGGCGACGCCCTCTACGCGAACGGTGCCGGTGCCCGCCTGCTCGGCACGGACCCGGAGAGCCTCCGGGGAAAGAACCTCAGGGAGCTGTTCCCGCCGGACGTTGCGAATCGGTGGCTTGCGATGATCCGTCTTGCAGCGGAGCAGAACGGGGATATCCTCACCGAGGAGACCCGGCTACCCGGGGATCAGGGTGGCATCTGGCTTGAGACACGCCTCATCCCGATGCGGGAAAGCGACGGGACCGTCCGGCGCCTGCTCGGGATCAGCCGCGACGTCACCGGCCGGAAGCGGGCGGAAGAGCAACTCCGGTTCCAGGCCCGGGTACTCTCGCAGGTGGAGGAGGCCGTGATCGCAACGGACACGAGGGGACGGATCGCGTACATGAACCGGGCCGCCGAAAGGCTTTACGGCGCCCCCCCGGACGGCGATTCCGGCCGACCAGGATCGGAACTCTTCACCCGCGAGTGGCTTCGGCCGGAAGACGAGGAGGAGATGCAAAGCGCCCTTCAGTCCTCCGGGACCTGGCAGGGGATTGTCCGCCACCGAAGATGGGATGGGGAGACCATCCTCGTCGATGAGACCCTCAGCACCTTGAACGATGATTCCGGGCGGATAACCGGGACGCTCTGCTCCCTCCGCGATGTGACCGCACAGAAACGGGCCGAACAGGAACTCCGGATCAAGGATATGGCGATAGCGTCGTCGCTCGACGCCATCTGTCTCACGGATCTCGACGGAAGGATCATCTACGCCAACCGTGCTTTCCTTTCCATGCACGGGTGGGAGCGGGAGGAGGAGATTCTCGGTCAGCCCGCCACGGTACTCTGGGCCGACCCGGAGGAGGCAGAGCGGGTCGTAGAGGCGTTTCACCGGGACGGGACCTGGCTCGGGGAGGTTGAAGGGCGACGGCGGGACGGATCGACCTTCCCCATGCAGCTCGCCCTCTCCTCCGTCACCGATGAGACGGGGAAACCGCTCTGCAGGATGGGGTCGGGGATCGATATCACCAGGCGCAAGGAGGCCGAACGGGATCTCCGGATCAAGGATATGGCGATAGCATCCTCGCCGAGCGCGTTCACCATCGCGGATCTCGATGGACGGCATATCTACGTCAACCAGGCGTTCCTCTCTCTCTGGGGTTACGACTCCCCCTCCGAGGTGATCGGGAGGCCGATCACGGAGTTCTGGCAGGACGGCCAGATTCTCACCAGTTCTGGCAGGTATACCGGCGAGCGGATCGGGAAGAGGCGGGACGGTTCGACGTTCTGTGCCATATTCTCAGGAAACGTCGTCACGGACGATACCGGGGCTCCCATTGGCCGGGCGGCTTCGCTCATCGATATCACCTCCATCAAGCGGGCCGAAAGAGAGATCCAGGCCCATAACCGGGCGCTCTCCGTCTTAAACCAGCTCATCGGGGTATCAGCATCCGCGATGGATATCGATGAGATGCTGGAGAGCGTACTTGCGGCGACCCTCGCCCTCCTCGACCTTGCGGGC
>DAOSER010000183.1:0-4215 GCA_035363235.1 Methanoculleus sp. | reverse complement strand
ATACTGTGGGGAACTCGCCAGCCTCCACCAGCTTCTCGAGCATCTCAACCTGTTGCCGGGGCAATCTGATAGTGATCCGATCCATCATTTCAATCACTCATATCTGACATTTAGCAGCTGAGAGTCTGCCATTTGTCAGACAATCGTAATCTTTTCGTCTGACTGCATCAGATAAGCCATAATAATAATTGTATTATATAAATATTTTTCGAAACAGATTCATGTCTGACATAACGGTTTTATGGATAGCAGCCGACAACGTATCCTCAAAGAGTTGCCACGAATATGAGAGATAACCTCCCCGAAAGGGCGGAACATGGCGGCCGGGTACGCTGGCATCGCACCCGGGAGACGGGCGAGCTGCTTGATTTCAGTGCGAACGTGAATCCGTATCCCCCGAAGATCCCCTGGGTTCCGGACCCCGCGGCACTGAAGGATTACCCGGACGACCGTTATGAAGCCCTGAAAGAAGTAATCGGCAGAACATTCGGGCGCGATGTGGCAGAGGTCGCCGTCGGCAACGGATCCGTCGAGTTGATCCGCGCGTTCTGCTACACCCTGCTTGGTCCCGGCGATACTGCCTGTATCACCGCGCCCACGTTTGCCGAATACGAGATGGCGGTCCGGCTTGCCGGCGCCCGGTGCACTGCCGGTGAGACCGGGGCTGCCGTCCAGTTCCTCTGCAACCCGAACAACCCCACCGGAGAACTCTACTCCCGCCCGGAAGTCCTCCGGCTGCTCGGTGAGGCCGCCGAACAGGGAGCGTACCTCTTCCTCGACGAAGCGTTCATCGAACTCTCCGACCCGGCCCAGAGTGTCGCCGACGTCTCGGACGAGAACCTCTTCGTGCTGCGCTCCCTCACAAAGAGCTTCGCCGTGCCGGGCATCAGGTTCGGCTATGCCTTCGGCACGCCCGAACTCATCGAGAAGGTGGAGACGGTGCGCCTCCCCTGGACCGTGAACGCGTTCGCCGAGTCCTTTGCGATCGAGGCCTTCCGGCACTACGACCTGCTCGTTGCATCGCGGGAGCGGATTGCCCGGGAGCGGACCTGGCTCTCCAGCCGCCTGGACGGTCTTGGTCTCGCCTATGCGCCCCCGTCAGCGAATTATATCCTGATAGCGGTCCCGGTGCAGGCAGAGGTCCTGGTCGAGCGGCTCCTCTCCCGCGGCGTCCTGGTCCGGGACTGCCGGTCGTTCGGGCTTCCCCGCCATATCCGCGTGGCCGTCCGGACACGGGAGGAGAACAGGCAACTCATCGAGGCGCTCGAAGCATGCTTGCCCTGATCATGGCCGGGGGGGAGGGGTCCCGGCTCCGGATGGGCGAAAAGCCGCTCGTCGCCATCTGCGGCCGGCCGATGCTCTCCTACGTCATCGATGCGTTTTCGGCTGCGGGGCACGAGGTGGTCGTGGTCGCCTCACATAAAACACCGTTCACCAAAAACTGGTGCCGGGCACAGGATGTCGTCCTGTACGAAGCGGAGGGGCTCGGCTATGTCGAGGATATCAACGCCGCTGCGGCAGACCTGGAGGAAGCGGGAACACCCTTCTTCACCTGCGTATCCGACCTCCCCTGCCTTGCGCCCGATATCATCGCCGGGATCGAGGACGCCTGGCGCCGGACGGGAGCGCCGGCATGCTCGACGTGGGTGCCCCGTGACCTCTGCGAGGAGCACGGCTGCCGCACGCAGTACACGGAAGAGATCGACGGCACGCCGGCCTGCCCCGCCGGGATCAACATCCTGACGGCGGGCGAACCCGGTGCGGCCCAGGACGAGCTGCAACTTCTCCTGCACGACAGACGGCTTGCCTTCAACATCAACACGCGTGAGGAACTGGCGCTGGTGCAGGAGTACCTCTGCCGGAGGCTGGGGGAGTAGGGATTCGTGGGACTGCCGGTCATTACGGACCGGCGGCAGGGGTAGCGTTTCGAGGGAGATGCACGCGGGGAAACTGTATTATCGGACCATCACCAATCCTTATATATGGAATTCTGCCGGGAAATCGAACTAGAGGGCCATATCATCGACTCAGGCATCATGACCCTGGTGTTTGACAGGATCATGGATATGGGGGGAGAATTCGAGATCCTCACGTTCAACGTCGGGAAGCTGAAGACGGATACCAGTTACGCACGGCTGCGTGTGACGGCACCTACCGACCGGAAACTCGATGCCATCCTCTCCGAGCTGCACCGGCTCGGTGCCCGCACCCCCGAGATCCGCGACGTCACCCTCGTACCGGCAGAGGGCGACCGAATCCTCCCGAAGGGGTTCTACTCGACCACCAACCATCCGACCTTTGTGAAGTACCGGGACGAATGGCTGTCCGTCGAGCGCATCGAGATGGACTGCCATATCGTGGTCGATGAGAAGGAGAAACGGGCGATCTGCACCCCGATCTCAAAGATCAAGGCTGGCGATGCCGTCGTCGTCAGCGAGACCGGGGTTCGCGTGGTCTACCCCGAACGGCCGCGGAAGGTCAGCACGTTCGAGTTCATGCACGGGACTGTCTCGTCCGAGCGGCCGAGCGAGGCGATCATTGCAAAGATCGCCCGCGAGATCCTGAAGTCGAAGAAGAAAGGCGAGAAGATCGCGCTCGTCGGCGGTCCTGCCATCGTCCATACCGGAGCGGCCGATGCCCTCGCGAAGATGATACGCGAAGGCTACATCGACGTGCTCTTTGCGGGGAACGCGCTTGCCACCCACGATATCGAGTCCAACCTCTTCGGCACGTCGCTTGGAATGGACGTCAAAACGGGCACGCTCGTCACCGGCGGGCACAAGCACCACATCCGCGCCATCAGCGAGATCATGCGGGCGGGCTCCATCAAGAACGCGGTCGACCAGGGGATCGTCACCGGCGGGATCATGTACGAGTGCGTGAAGAAGGGCATCCCGTTCGTGCTCGCCGGCTCCATCCGCGACGACGGCCCGCTCCCCGACGTGATCTCGGACGTTGTGGAAGCGCAGGACGTCATGCGCCGGCACATTCACGATCTCGGGATGGTGGTGATGGTGGGAACCCTCCTCCACTCGATCGCCGTCGGAAACTGCCTCCCTTCGTATGTGAAGACCGTCTGCGTCGATATCAACCCCGCGTCGGTGACGAAACTGATGGACCGGGGGACGACGCAGGCGATCGGCGTCGTAAGCGATGCGGGGACGTTCCTCCCGCTGCTCTGCAAGCAGCTGGAGGAGCAGAGGAAGTGTTAGCGGGTAAGCGGCATACAGAACGGCTCTTCCTGGTCCAGCACGAACTCCCACTCTTCTTTGCACCCGCACTCTATCTCCGCAAGAGCGCGCAGGAGCCCGACATCCCCGGTCAGTGAGTAGTCGGCGATCCCCTTCACGATCGGGCCGTCGCAGGCGCCGCAGTTGTGCGGCCCCCGCATCTGCCCGCCGCCGACGGGGTCGCAGAGGATATGCGCCGGGGAAGCGATCAGCACCTCAAGGACGCTCCAGAGATACGGCGGCCGGTACGCGTGCTGTTTCCAGAGGCGTTCGACCTCGGTCCTGCTCTGGACGGTGCAGAGGTTCATGGAGATGCTGTCGGCGACGGGGGCGACGTCCCTGATCGAGCGTATCATGTCGTCGCGTGCCTCGCGTTCGGTCAGGAACGGCGGTTTCATCAGGAGGTAGGCCTTCATATCCGCGCCGGCAGCGTGCGCAACCTCTGTTGCGCGGAGAAAGTCGGCGTACGAGAACCCCTTGTCGATACTCCTCTCCCGGATGGTGTCGTTCGTGGTCTCAAGGCCCACGGCAACGGAGAGCGGTCTATTCCAGGCGCCGGTATCGATCCCCTCCAGAAACTCCCTGAGCGCCTCCGCATCGACGTACTCGGGCCGGGTCTCGGCGATCACGGCCTTGCCCCGGAACGCCTCCGCGACTGCGCGCCGGACGTCGGGGGGGACCTCGTCGGGGTCGAAGAAACTCCCCGACGTGAAGATCTTGAGCACCTGGTAGTCTTCGTCTGAGAAGTTCTCTTTCACCCAGCGAACCTGGCGGATCAGCCGTTTTACGAGTTCGTCCCGGGGGAGGTCAGGATAACGCTCGTGCCGGTAGCCGCACATCCGGCATCGGTTCCAGGAGCACCCGCCGCTCCGAAAAATAACCGTCAGCGTATCAAGGATCCGCCCTTCATGGCGGTCTTTCCCTCGCCAGGACGCCAGCGGCTTCTCAATCGATTTGGATAGCATTATACCTCTTATTCGTTGAT
>DAOSER010000182.1:0-4227 GCA_035363235.1 Methanoculleus sp. | reverse complement strand
GGGGAACATCCCCTGGCAGCACCCGGCCTGAAAAACCGCAAACGTCCACGCCACACCTCGATCGCCCGTCGAGTTGAAAATAGGCATTGGTATAAAGAAAAAGGTCAAACATCCTTTCGAATACGATGAGCAAGGGTACCCGGACACCCGATCTGCCCGAATGCCAGCAGGGAGACAGATCGACAGGCACATTCACCTTCAACCCACAGACACTCAGCATCTCCCGGCTCACCGATGCTTTCGCCGGCATGCTCGGCTACCTGCCGGAGGACCTCGCCCCCCTCACGCTCTCCGGCATATGGCCTGACGGGGCAGAACGAGAGCAGTTCTGCCGGCTGCTCGACGGCCGGAACGCCGTCGCGAATTATCCCGCCGCTCTCGCCCGCCGTGACGGAACGCTTCTCCCTGTGACGATCGCCGCATCCGCCTTCCCGGACACGGACGTCACCTGCATCGTCTCCTCCCGAAAGCAGACTGCAGAGCTCCAGCAGATCTGCAACGCCATGCCAGACGCCGTCCTCATCCTCGACCGGGACGGCACGGCCCTGTACGCCAATACCGCGGCAGCAACGCTCGTCGGCCTCTCCTCGCCGTCCGACCTCATCGGCCGGAACGCAATGGAGTTCGTCCACCCCGACTATGCCGGGGCCATCGCGAGAGACCTCACAAACGTGCAGTCCGGGCATGAGGGCTACCTCGCCCACTACCTGATGCGGGACCTCCACGGAAACGATAAATGGATCGAGGGGCTCGGTGCGAGGATCCCCTTCGACGGGCAGGGAGCAAACCTCGTCACCCTCCGCGACATCACCGAAAGGAAGAGCGTGGAGGGCGAACTCGCCCGGACCAACCAGCAGTTCCGGGACCTCTACCGCCTGGTCCGGATGATGTGCGACAACGTCCCCGACCTCATCTGGGCAAAAGACATGGAGGGGCGGTACCTCTTCGCGAACCGGGCGACCTGCGAGAAACTCCTGCATGCGGCCGACACCGACGAGCCGGTGAGCAGGACCGGCCCCTTCTTTGCCGAACGGGAGCGGCAGGCCCATCCCGGCGATCCGGCCCGGGATACCTTCTGCGAGATCTGCCGGGAGTCCGATGCGATCGTTATCGAGAACGGCGAAGAGGCGCGGTTCGACGAGTTCGGGAACGTCAGGGGAGAGTTCCTCTTCCTCGACGTCGTCAAGGCCCCGTTCCGGGACGAGAACGGCCGGATGATCGGGACCGTGGGGTGCGGCCGCGATGTCACCGGGGAGCGGCGGGTGGAGGAGAAACTCCGGTGGAACGAAGCGCTGCTCTCCCGGATGGCGCAGGCTTCCCCGCTCGCCTATTACGTCGTCGACAACCGGACCGACACCATCCTCTACTTCAACAGCAGGTTCTGCGAGATGTGGGGGCTCTCGCACCTGGAAGACGAGATGCGGGCAGGAAATCTCAAGAACAGGGATATCATCCCCCCTGTACCTCGCTCATCGAGGACGCGGCAGCGCTTGCCACGTCCAGTGCAACGCTCCAGGATGAAGAGGATCGCACAGTGATCGAGGACGAGCTCGAGTTCACCGACGGCCGGCATATCAGGCGGTTCTCCACCCAGATCCGCGACACTGACAACCGGTACTTCGGGAGGCTCTACCTCTTTGAGGATATCACCGGGCGGAAGAAGGCATCCGAGGCCCTCCGCCGGCACGACGCCATCATGAGCGCGGTGAATTTCGCGGCGGACCGGTTCCTCAAGGAAACGGACTGGAAGAGACAGATGCACGAGGTTCTCGAGCGGTTCGGCAGGGCCACCGACGTCAGCAGGGTCTATATCTTTGAGAACGGCGCGGATCCCACGACCGGCGAACCCGTCTGCGGCCAGCGGTGGGAGTGGACGACGAAGGGCGCCACTGCCGAGATCGGCAACCCGAATCTCCAGAACGTCCTCTACAGCGCGATCCCCCGGTGGCACCGGGAACTCGCGGCCGGGAGAGCGATCGCCGGGGCGGTACGGACGTTCCCCTCAGACGAGCGGGCATATCTTGAGCCCCAGGGAATCCTCTCCATCGCGGTCGTCCCGATCTTCGTCCATGAACACTGGTGGGGCTTTGTCGGGTTCGACGAGACACGGAAGGAGCGCGCCTGGTCCCCGGCGGAGATCGACGCGCTTGAGGCCGCGGCAAGCATCATCGGCTCGGCGATTCTGCGGACGATGAACGAGGAGGTCTACCGGAACCCGGTGGAGCACTCGCCGGTGGGGGTCTACCTCTTTCAGGACGACCATTTCCAGTACGTCAACCCGCGGTTTGCCGAGATATTCGGCTATACACGCGCCGAACTCTACGACTCCGGCACACACGCCGCCCTGGTCGACCCGGAGGAGAGGGAGGAGTTCTACAGGCGGCTGCAGGCCCTCCTTGCCGGCGATACCGGGTCGGAGCGCCACGAGTTCAGCGGGGTCCGCAAGGACGGGCAGGAGATACACCTCGAGAACTTCGCCGGCCGCCTCCTCTTTGAGGGCCGGCCGGCGGTCATCGGCAGCCTGGTGGACGTGACCGAGCGAAAGCAGGCCGAGGAAGCGCTGAGGAACTCGGAGGAGCGGCTGAAGATCCTCTTTGAGTACTCCCCGGACGCCCTCTTCCTTGCCGATATGGGCGGGACCCTGATCGACGCAAACCGGGCGGGCGAGAGGATGGCGGGCGGCCCGAAGGAGGCGTTCATCGGCAAGAGCCTTCTCGGAGCCGGGTTCGTGCCGCAGGAGGAACTCTTCAAGGTAAAGGCGATGCTTTACCAGCTCGCGGCCGGGACCACTGCCGGCCCGGTCGAGTTTGCCCCTGTCCGCGACGACGGCACCCGCGCCGCCGTGGAGGTGACGGCATTCCCGGTGGCGATCGACGGCCGGCAACTGGTGCTCGCAAGCGCCCGCGACACCTCGGAGCGGCACCTGCTGGAGAACCTCAAGAAGAGGGCGTTCCTCCAGATCGAGGAGAATATCGAGCAGCTTGCTGTCCTGAACGACTCCATCCGCAACCCCCTCACCGTCATCATCGGCCTCGCGGAGATAGGGGATACGGATATCGACAAAAAGATCATCGAGCAGGCCTGGGCCATCGACGCGATCATCGACCGGCTCGACCAGGGGTGGCTGGTCTCAAGGAAAGTGAAGGAGTATTTGAAGAAACATTATGCGTGAGGGGCGCACTGTTCCCCCGCTACAAGAGGCGGACCTGCCGTCGGCCGAAGGGGCCCGGAACGGGAGACAGGGGCCGGCCGAAAGACATTCTACAGGCCCGGAGGAAACCCGGCATCACCGCAGAGGAGGGGACACCGCCATCCCGGGGCCAGGCATCCGATATCTCCGGGGCGTCGATCCCGCTCATACCAAAAATAGTTTTGAGGGGCTGGTGCCCCGTTGGTGTTAACGCAGTCTTCTGTTCAGCAGTACAAGAACGCAGAACAGTGCAACTGCGACAGATACGATCATGCCTCCGCTGAAGAGAGGGGTGGCTCTCGGGGTGGTCGCCGGATCGGCGCTTGCAACCCTCTGTTCCGTATCCTGGTGTACCGGCGTTTCTTCGGGGGACGCAGTAACCTCCTTCACATCGGGTTTGACGACGACTGCGAAATAGCCGAAAGAAGCAGAGTCTGCATAGTAGGCATATCCGCCGTTCTCTTCGCCCGCAAACACCGTCGAGAGCAGGGTCCAGTCTCCGGTCTCCTCGTCGTAACGGTAGAGAGAGAGCAGGTCCGGCGACGAAAGCCGCTCGTCGACCCAGTTCGCCGGGACAACGAACCGGATCGTCGCCCGCTTCAGGCTGCCTTCCGGCGCCTTGTAGCACGCGATGGAGACATACTCGTAGACATCGCCGTCAGGGTCACCGGCATCGTCGGGTTTTGTTCCGGCCTTTGTCGTTATAAGAATGTTCGGAATGTCTTCCTGTGCGTGAACCTCAATTTTGATAACCGGCACTTCGCCGAACGTGAGCGTGGTCGTTTCCCCGGCCTTGATCTTCTCAGCCGCACCCACGCCGATTGCCGACCTTCCGCCTCCGGAAGACATACCTGAGGCAGCGGACGGAGATGCCGGCTGTGCCGTGGTCGTTGCGAGGCCGAACAGGGAGAGTCCGTTCGGTGATGCGGCCTCGAAGATCTCCATATCCCCGTCGAACCCGAGGGACCTCGTCTCAAGGACCTCTTTCGTCCCGTCTTCAGCCCAGCGGATGATCTGGATGGATGTGTTTCCGCCGT
>DAOSER010000181.1:0-4250 GCA_035363235.1 Methanoculleus sp. | reverse complement strand
CTGCGGTCAAAGACCCCGATGTTGTCGAGGCCGAGGAACCCGCCCTCGAAGACGTTCTGGCCGGTGCGATCCTTGCGGTTCACCCACCAGGTGAAGTTCATCAGGAGCTTCTGAAATACCTTTCCCAGGAACCGCACGTCTCCCGTGCCGAGGAGTTCCTTCTCCGTGCGGTACATGAAGAGGGATGCCCACGCGTGCACGGGGGGATTGACATCGCTGAAGTTCCACTCGTAGGCCGGGATCTGGCCGTTCGGATGCAGGTACCGCTCGCGCAGCATCAGGTCGAGCTGGTTCTTGGCAAACTCGGGATCCACCATGGCAAGGGCGACGGTATGGAACGCGAGGTCCCACGCGGCATACCAGGGATACTCCCACTTGTCGGGCATGGAGATGATGTCCGCATTCACCATGTGGAACCACGAGTTGTTCCGGACGGGCTGCTGATGGCCGGCTGCGGCGTTCGAACCGTGCTCCCGGAGCCAGCGGTCGACCTCGTAGAGATAGTACTGCTTCGACCAGAGCATCCCGGCAAGCGCCTGACGCATCACCAGGGCCGCGTCGGGGCCCACGGTGGGGGGAGTGATGTTGTCGTAGAACTCATCCGCCTCCCGCTGGCGCTGCGAGAACGTATCCTCAAAGGCGCTCCCGAATACCTGGACCCCACGAGAGGAGGGCGCTACTCCGTTCAGCCGCAGCCGGATGCTCCGCTCCTCCCCCGGGCCGAGGGTTAACCGGTAGTGGGCGGAAGCCTTGGTCCCGGCTCCTTCGGGGTTGACGGCATCGGTCCGGCCCCCGACGATGGCGTCGTTGATACCGTCTTTCACGAACGGCGAGGCGTTCGGCGTCCCGAAGAGCCGCTCCGTGTTGGTCTCGTTCTCGGTGAAGAGCAGGTCGGGGGCGCCTTCACAGTAGAGGTAGCGTCGCCCGAGATCCGGATGGTCGGCCGCGATCGCGCCGGCCCCCGACGGACCCTCCGCCCTCCTGAGGGATGGTTTCTCGCCGCCGCCTCCGGGCCACCAGGTGTTGCGGAACCAGAGGGTGGGCAGCACGTGGAGGGTCGCCTCGTCCGGCCCCCGGTTGTGGACCGTGATCCTGACCAGGATATCCTCCGCGGACTCCTTGGCGTACTCGACGAAGACGTCGAAGTAGCGGTCGCCGTCAAAGATGCCGGTATCGATCAGCTCGTACTCCAGTTCATACCTGTTGCGCTGCCGGTTCGTGGCGACCAGGTCGTTGTACGGGAACGCCGCCTGCGGATATTTGTAGAGGTACTTCATGTAGGCGTGCGACGGGGTGTTGTCGAGGTAGTAGTAATACTCCTTCACGTCCTCCCCGTGGTTTCCTTCGGCGTTGGTGAGGCCGAAGAGCCGTTCTTTGAGGATGGGATCGGCACCGTTCCAGAGGGCGAGCGCAAAACAGAGGTGCTGGGAATCGTCCGAGATGCCCGCAAGCCCGTCTTCCCCCCACTTATAGGCACGGGACCGGGCCTGATCGTGGGGGAAGTAGGCCCAGGCGTCACCGTTATCGCTGTAGTCCTCCCGCACCGTTCCCCATTGCCGTTCGCTCAGGTAGGGCCCCCACCTGCGCCAGGGCACACTGCCGTCATAGGCCTCGAGCAGCCGCCGTCCTTCCGTTACCTTGGGCACAAACTCCGTGGGTATCATGCCTGTGCCTGATCATTTTTGACTTAATATAATTTTCCCGGAATAATATCCCGTATCAGCCGCCTACCGCCGTGTACATTCCAGAGCGGTCCGAACCGGCTCGATCAGAACGGTCTTCTCGCAGGAGAGCCGGCACCGGGCGCCGTCCGGGAGAGCCTGCGGGCCAGGGGTGCCCGCCCGGCTGAAAGAACCGGAGCCGATCCGGGTTCTCTGCCGGATTACGCGGCAATACCCCCGCTAACGCCTGACGGCCGCCTCTCACCCCCTTCCCTCTCCCGGGAAGGCCTGGGGGTTCGCCCGAAGTAGAGGGGGCGGATGATGAAGTAGAGCGCCGCGACGATACACCGTGCGGTCCCTCCAATCCCCGGTTCGACGGTGATTGCTCTCATCGAGCCGCCTCAATCGCATACTCCCCGGTCCGATCGTTTTTCTGCTCCCGGCTCCGGTGTGATCTGGCGGCTGCCTCCCACTCCTGGAGATCAATCCTGCCGATCTTTGCGAAGTAGGCGAACGTCACCGCAGCATGAATCACCCCGATATGCGAGAAAGCCTGGGGGAAGTTGCCGATCTGCTCTCCTGATACCGGATCGATCTCCTCTGCAAACAGGCCCAGGGGACTGGCCTGTGCGAGCATGTTCTCGAATATCCCACGCGCCTCCTCGACCCTCCCGGCGAGAGTCAGGGCACTGACCAGCCAGAAGGTGCAGAGGATGAAGGTTGCTTCCTTCCCGCTGAGGCCTTCGGGAGCGTCGATGTAACGGTAGCAGAGGCCGTCGACGACCAGGTCTTTCATCGTCGCATCCAGCGTCGAGAGCATGCGGGGATCCCTGCCGTCGATGAAGCCGATGATGGGGAGCATGAGATTGGCCGCATCGAGAACCTCATCCTCGTAGGACTGCTTGAAAGCGTTCAGCCTGGCGCTCCAGCCCCTGACCAGTATCTCCTCGCGGATGGCGTCCCGTTCCTGCCGCCAGCGCCCGGTATCGCCTTCGAGACTGAGCCCCTCAAAGATCTCGATCGCGGCATCGAGCGCAAACCAGATCATCGCTTTTCCATACACGAAGTGCCGGAGGCCCCCCCGGACCTCCCATATCCCGCTGTCCGGCTCGTGCCGGCGTTCGATGAGCCAGTCGAGCAGCATCCTGATTCTTCTGCCTTCATCGGGAGGCTTCCAGAGGCCTGCCCGCCATGCGAACCGGGCCGCACCCATTGCTTCCCCGACCACGTCGAGCTGCAACTGGTCCGCCGCACCGTTCCCGATACGGACGGGACTTGAGTTCCGATACCCGCTCAGGTGGCCTAATATCTCTTCGGTCCTCTGCCCATCAGGCGTAATCGGATAGAGGATCTTGAGATCGTCCGGGCTCACCGTGTCGTGGATCCACCGGGCATAACCCTCCGTAAAGTCCCGATAGCCGGCGAGGAGGAGAGCGAAAAGCGTCAGTGAGCCGTCGCGGATCCAGGTGAACCGGTAGTCCCAGTTCCTCTCGCCTCCAACCTCCTCCGGCAGCGAGGTCGTCGGCGCCGCGACAATGGCTCCCGTCGGCGCATAGGTCATCAGCTGCAGGACCAGGGCGCTTCGAACGACCATATCACGGTACGGTCCTTCGTAGGTGCACTTACCGGCCCAACTCCTCCAGTAACTCAAGGTCGACTGCAAAGCGGCGGAGATGGAGGCCAGAGGACTCTTGTCCAGGTCGTTGGCCAGGGTAAAGTAGAACTGCTCGCCCGGGCGGACGACGAACGTCTGGGAAAGCGACATGGTGCTCTCGTCCTTGAGCCATCCCTGAGGCCCCGTGATCACGAACGGACCGATCTTCGCTTCGTCTCCGTTCAGCTCGATCGCCGGAGCGTCGCGAGCGTAGTTGGGCCGGGGCCTGCAGGCGCTCGTCATCTCGACGGTGCCCAGAAGACCCCTTACGATCCTGATCACCTTCCCCGGCGGACCGCCTTCCATATCCTGTTCGGCCCAGGTCATGTCCATGAAGTCGAGCAGGGCAACCTTCCCCCGCGGACACTCGAAGATCGTCTGCAAGATGTTTGTGTCCTTCAGGTACCGGTGGCGGCTCGTGAAATCGCAGGTCGGCCTGATGATCCAGTCCCCCCCGCGTTCAGGATCCAGGATTGCTGCAAATATCGACGGCGAGTCGAACCTGGGCCAGCAGAGCCAATCGATCGACCCGGCGCTGTTCACGAGCGCCGCCGCGTGCCTGTTGCCTATCAGCCCGTAGTCTTCGATGGGCCGAAATCCGCCTTTCAGGTGTGACGCCAAATTCTCCCCCCCTTATGAGAAACGTTCGCGCACATCCGGGAGGAATCCGGTCCAGGCGGTGTCCCGATGGCTGAGCGGCAGATCGCCCAAAAGGAGATCGGCTGCAACCATCCCTGCAACGTTTACCGGATCTCTGGCGTTCCTGATAATGACTTTCATACAATCTTCTCCTTTTTTGTCTTGCCGGTGTTCGATCAATCCTGTACAGCGGCTCTCTTCACCACCCCTTTCCGGCCGACGGGTTATGAGGACGCACGAGCGCCCGTGCCGGGGCACCGTCGCCGCCGAGGATCTTCAGCGGCAGGCAGACCAGG
>DAOSER010000180.1:0-4293 GCA_035363235.1 Methanoculleus sp. | reverse complement strand
GTTCGTGAAGGGCCACTCGAACGTCCGGGGGACGATCGCGATGGCGAACACCGGACGCCCGAACTCCGGCGGCAGCCAGTTCTTCATCAACCTGGTGGACAACACCTACCTCGACTGGGACAACCCCAGGACGCCGAGCGCCCACCCGGTATTCGGCGAGGTGGTGGAGGGGCTCGACATCGTCGACAGGATCGGGAAGGTGAAGACGGACTCCGCCGATAAGCCGAGGACCCCCGTCCGGATCGAGAAGGCGGAAGTCCTGGAGTAACCCTTTTTTATGCGCCACAGTGACGCCAGCCGCCGGAACCCGGGCGAAGTCGAGGAGCGGATCGGCTATACGTTCAGGGGGCGGGCACTTCTTACACGGGCGCTCACCCGCCTCGCCTATGCCCTGGAGGCGGGCCTTCCTTCGGATGCCCACATGGACGCTCTCGCCACCCTCGGCGATGCGGTCATCAACGTGGCCGTCGTGGAGGCGGTGGTCACCGATGGCGCGCACGACAAGGGCGCGATCACCAACAAAAAGATGAACCTGGTGAACATGACCCGGCTCCGCGCTCTCGCGGAAGACCTCGATCTCGCCGACTACGTCCGGTGGGGGAAGGGCGAGGCTGCCCAGAAGGTCTGGACATCCGGCCGGGTCCTCGCCGAGTGCCTGGAGGCGCTCATCGGTGCCGTCTACCTGGACGGTGGGATGAGTGCGGCCGCGGGTGTGCTCCGGCGGCTCGGGCTCACGGAGAAGGCGTAGCGCTTTCCCCTTCGCTCTCCTCCACCGGTGCCGGAACGGTGGCCGGCGGGCGCATCAGGAGCCAGGCGGCGGCGAACCCCGCCGCCGCGAGGGCCGCGACCCACGGGAAGACCCCGAGATATGTCCCGGTCGCCGTCCGGATGAACCCCGCGAGCTGCGGCCCG
The DNA here is from genome assembly GCA_035363235.1 of Methanoculleus sp. Lineage (GTDB taxonomy): Archaea > Halobacteriota > Methanomicrobia > Methanomicrobiales > Methanoculleaceae > Methanoculleus. Next base: position 3,381 of record DAOSER010000180.1, on the reverse strand, counting down.
GCAATGGCGCCTGCACCGTAGGCGAGGAAGACGACCCCGTAGCAGCGCGGGTAGTCGCACGTCCCGAAGTACGAGGCCGTCGCCGTCGGCGCGATCGCAAGCCAGCCCCCGAGACATCCCCAGAGGACGGCGAACGCGACGATGTAGGCGGGCACGCCGGGCGAAAGCCACATCAGGACGGAGGCCGCCGCGATCAGCGCAAACGTCAGCATCGCCGTCTTCTGCGGGGTTATCCTGTCCGCAAGCCCGCCGAACGCCGGCCGACCCAGCCCGTTGAAGACGGCGAAGAACCCGACGAGGAGCGTCGCGAGCCCCGCATCGACCCCGGCGAGCTCGGTCCCGACCGGTTTTGCGATCGAGATCGCCATGAGCCCCGCGAGGCAGCCGACGAAGTAGCAGGCGAAGAGCCCGTAGAAGGCCCCCGTCCGGAGCATCGCCCGCCGGTCACACTCGCAGACCGGCGTCGTTCCGACCCCGGGCGCGGGCGCCGACCAGCCTGCCGGCCGCCAGCCCTCCGGCGGGAACCGGAGCGGCAGGGCCGAGAGGACCAGGATGGCGATCAGCGCGGCCCCGAAGACCTGAAACGTCGTCATAACCCCATACGCAGCTATCAGGGCTCCTGCCGCGTTCGCGGTGACGAAGGCCGAGAACCCGAAGCCGAGCAGGGCGAGCCCGACGGCGAGCCCCCGCCGGTCCGGGAACCACCGGGCCGCGACAGCGACCGGCGCCCCGTAGGCGATCCCGACCCCGAGACCGCCGACAACCCCGTAGACAGCGTAGAGGGCCTCGACCGACGTCGCCGTCGAGGCGAGGAGCCACCCGAGGCCGGTGAGGAGCCCGCCGACGATCGTCACCTTCCGCGGTCCGTAGCGCTCGATGTACTTCCCGGCGAGCGGCATCGCTATCGCGAAAAAGGCGAGGAAGACCGAGAACGGGAGGAGGACCTCCGCAGCTGTCACCTCCCGGCCGAGCGTCGCGGTGAAGTGCGCCGCGAGCGGTGCCACAAAGACGCTCCAGGAGTAGATGCTCCCGAGGCAGAGGTTGATGACGAGGCCGAGGGCGACAAGCCCCCACCGCCCCTTCTCTGGGGGCAGCCCGAAGATCGTCGGTGTGTCCGGCATGGCCGTCTACTCCTCGAGCGTTGAGATGTCCCCCGGGTCCATGCCGAGCTCCCGGGCTTTTAAGACCCGGCGCATGATCTTGCCGCTCCGGGTCTTTGGGAGCCGGTCCATGTACTCGATCTCGGCCGGAACCGCGACGGGCCCGAGGCTCTTCCTGACATGGCGGGCGAGGTCGTCAGTGAGGCCGTCGCCGGGGCTCACCCCCACGCGGAGGGTGACGAACGCCTTGATGATGTTGCCCTTCAGGGTGTCGGGTTTCCCGATGACTGCTGCCTCCGCCACCGCGTCGTGGGAGACGAGCGCGCTCTCGACCTCTGCGGTCCCGATGTTGTGCCCGGCGACGACGATCAGGTCGTCGGCCCGGCCGATGATCATGATGTAGCCGTCCTCGTCCTTCACCGCGAGATCGCCTGCGATGTAGCACCCGGGAATGGTGTTCCAGTAAGTGCGGTAGCGTTCGTCGTTGCCGTGAACCGTCCGGAGCATCGCCGGCCAGGGTTCCCTGATGACCAGGAACCCGCCGGTGCCGGGCGGGACCGGGTTCCCTGCCCGGTCGACGACGTCGACGACGGCGCCCGGAACAGGTTTTCCGGCAAACCCCGGCTTCATCGCTTCGCCGATCATTGTGGTCACCATGTGCATCCCGGTCTCGGTCTGCCACCAGGTATCCACGACAGGACACCGGCCGCCGCCGATCGTATGATAATACCACTCGAACGCCTCGGGGTTGAGCGGTTCGCCGACGGAGCCGAGCACCCGCAGCGTTGAGAGATTATACTTCGCCGGCCACTCGTCGCCGTAACGCATGAACATCCGTATGGCCGTCGGGGCGGTGTAGAAGATCGTCACCCCGAGGTCCTGGACCAGCCGCCAGTATGCGCCCGGGTCCGGGTAATCCGGCGTCCCTTCGGCGATGACGACGGTCGTCCCGACTGCGAGCGGGCCGTAGATGATGTAACTATGGCCGGTGATCCAGCCGGGATCGGCGGTGCACCAGAAGACGTCGTCCTCCTTGACGTCGAAGACGCACTTCGTCGTGTAGTAGGTCCCGACCGCATAACCGCCGCAGACATGCACGATGCCCTTGGGCTTGCCGGTCGAACCGCTCGTGTAGAGGATGAAGAGCGGGTCTTCGGCGTCCATCACCTCCGCCGGGCAGTCCGGCGCCGCGTGGGCCACAAGGTCGCCGTAATCAACCTCCCGGGCGGGGTCTAGATCGGTGGCCGGCGTCTCACGCCTGAGGACGACGACCCGTTCGACGCACGGCGCATGGCCGAGCGCCTCTCTTGCGATCTCCAGGAGGGGGACGGCTTTTCCCCGCCGGTAGCCGGCGTCTGCCGTGACGAGAACCTTCGCCCCCGCGTCGTTGATCCGCATCGCAAGCGCGTCGGACCCGAATCCGCCGAAGACGACCGAGTGGACGGCCCCGATCCGGGCGCAGGCGAGCATCGCGACGATCTGCTCGGGGACGAGCGGCATGTAGATGCAGACCCGGTCGCCCTTCCCGACGCCGAGGGACTTCAGGCCGTTTGCAAACCGCATCACCTCGCGGTAAAGGTGATCGTAGGTGAGGACCCGCTCCTCCCCCGCTTCCCCGCGCCAGACGACCGCCGACTTATCCTTCCGGTCGCCAGCGGCGTGGCGGTCCAGGCAGCTCGCGGTGATGTTGAGCTTCCCGTTGACGAACCACCTTGCGTAGGGGTAATCCCACTCCTTCACCCGGTCCCAGCGCTCGAACCACTCAAGTTCCCTGGCAATGCCGTCCCAGAACCCCTCCGGGTCACGCATGAACTCGCTGTAAGCCTGCGCGTAATCCGGCACCCAAGCAGCCGCCCTGCACCGGGGGTCGGGGGTGTAGCGCTTCTCCTCCAGTTTCACGGCGAACGTCTGTTCCATTGTACCAATTTTACATGATTAATCATGCCGGATTGCCCCGGTCAGAACCCGCATGGGTCCGATGCCGTGCAAAAGCGGAATGATCTGCCGGGTCCGCCGACCGTTATGGCCGATCGGTCCGTGGTCGTGCTCCTGTACGTGGGGCCGCCGGCGACCCGTGCCGGCCCCGCCAGGCACCTCCTCCCGTGTGGCGCCCCTATCTTACATGATCTATCATGTGAATTTTATCACGATCAATAATGTAGAATATGGAGATAAATGTTGCGGTGGGGTGGGCGATGAGGTGTGCTCTGCCTGAGAGATCCTAAAGCCAGCCCTTCCGGTTGATGGCCACCGCGATGAGCGAGGAGACGATCAGGGAGAG
>DAOSER010000179.1:0-4326 GCA_035363235.1 Methanoculleus sp. | reverse complement strand
GACACCTCCACCGGCGAGGTGCTGCTCTCGATGAACGGCGACCGTCTCTTCACGCCGGGTTCGACGACGAAGGTCTTCACCGTCTCGACCGCTCTCGACGTCCTCGGCCCCGACTACCGGTTCAGGACGCCGGTGTACCGGGTCGGCGACGACCTGGTGCTGGTGGCCTCGGGCGACCTTGCGATGGGCGGCCGGGCCGGGCCGAACGGCACCCTTGCGTTCACGAACGAAGATCACGGCGATGCCTGGGCGTTCGGGGACTGCCTGCTCGTCGATGCCGACCCGCTCGCCGGGCTCGAGAGCCTGGCCGAACAGGTTGCTGCGGCCGGGATCACGGTGGCAGACGACGTGATCGTCGACGACCGGCTCTTTTGCGCGACAGAGATGATGTCCGAAGGGCTGGTGACACCGATCGTCGTCAACGACAACCTGATCGACGTGACGATCGTTCCCGGGCGCGAGAGAGAGCCGGCGACGGTCGACTGGCGGCCGCGTTCGTCCGCATATACGGTAGAAAGCCGCGTCGTGACCGGGCCGCCGGGTTCGGAGCCGGCGGTGACGATCCCCGCCTACTCCGGGCAGGCGGTGATCGAGGTGACCGGGACGGTGCCGGCGGACGCAGGGCCGATCAACCTGACCTCGAACGTGGAGGTCCCGGCGGCGTTTGCAAGAAGCCTCTTCATCGACGCGCTTGAGAACGCCGGGGTGGCGGTCTCAGCACCGGCGGCCGGGGGGAATCCATCAGGACCCCTCCCCGACGAGTACGGGTCGGCCGGCAAAGTCGCCGCACTCGTCTCTTTGCCGTTCTCTGAGTACGCGAAGGTGACCCTGAAGGTGAGCCAGAACCTCTACGCAAACTGCCTGCTCGGGATCATCGCCGCCCACGAGGGCTATGATTCGGTCGAGGCCGGGCTCTTTGTCGAAGGGGCGTTTCTCGAAGAGATCGGGGTGAACCCCGGCACCCTGATGCTCGCCGACGGCGAGGGGAGCATCGTAAACAGAATCAGCCCCCTCGCGGCGACCGATCTCGCGGCCTACATGGCGGGAACGGAACTGTATGCCCCGCTCTCCGACGCAATGCCGGTTCTCGGCGTGGACGGGACGCTTGCCGGCAACGCCCGGCCGGGAGACCCGGGTTACGGTGTGATCCGTGCCAAGACCGGAACCTCGGCGGGCGGCGACCAGCAGGGCGGGCTCTTCCTCTACACCCGCGGCCTGCTCGGCTACATGACGACGGCGAAGGGAACGCCGGTCACGTTTGCGATCTACGTCAACAACATCGCCGGCCTTGCGTCGATGGACGACCTGCAGGGCGTGACTGACGACGTAAACGACGTCGCCGTTCTGATATACGAATATCTCTGAATCCCTATTTTTGACGGACGGCGTTCAGGTCTTCTGGAGGAGGGCAGGGTCGGCGAATCGATCGATCTCCGTCAGGCATTTTGAGCCTCGCCCCACAAAAGAGCTCATTATCGCTCAATCGCAGTATCATGGACTTACCCTGGTTGACTGCAAGCGTTTCATCCCTCAGTGCTGCATGCTCTCCCTATACAGCCGGCGGGGACCCGTAAGTTATTTATAACATATGTAACTCCCTTAACGCCGGGCCAATCCTTCCTGACGCACAGGAAACACCTGTCAGGAGCGCAGTTTCAGAAAAAGTGAACGGACCATTCAACAATGGAATCGCTTCCGGGCCCTCATCAGACGTATCGCCCGGAGGTTCCGGTAGGAAGCAGCTATCTTATCCTGCGATAGGCTGCGGGAGAAACCTCGTAATGCCTGAAGGCTTGATGCGGAACAATCTCCAAGCCGTCAACCCGAGAGATGTCGCCTTAGGCGATAACCGGCCTGCTTGCGATCACGGGTGAGACGATATGAGGCAGATGGTGTATGTCCTGATCATCCTCTTCTCCGTCATCATAAGTGCCGCAACAGGCATCATCACATCTTCGGAGACGCCGGCTCCGCCTGAGCAACCGACTCCGGGCGCCGAAACGCTGCCAACAACACCGCCCCTCCCCGAGCCGCAGGCAACCGGCACCGAAACATTATCTCCCGTACCGCCGGAATCGCAGATTGCTGTTACGGGGATTACCATTAGCCCGGAAGTGTTCATGCACGGCGATACCGGTGTGATCGGGGTCGAGATCAGGAACACGGGAGCCACCGGCGTTGCCATCAGCGCTGCAAGGTTGTTTCCGGATAGCGTGGCCGTGGTTAACGATAAGACCTACAACGCGGTCGGCACCATCGCTCCGGGAAGCACCATGCAGTTCAGCTTCACCGTGAAGGCGGATGTTGCCGACGGTGTTTATTACCCGGAGTTTTACTTGGATCTGCGCGATGGCGGAAGTTTCCGTTACCATGTCCCGGTGAGGGTTTCAAACTCGCCGATCTGGGTTTCCGTCCTGGATGCACCGGAGACGTTCCCGGCCGACAGCGAAGATACTATTGTTCTCTCCATCGGTAACCCCCGGGAAAATATGGTGAACGGCGTGACGATCACCCCGACGGGGAGCGGGTTTACATCCACCCCGAAGGCCGTTTTCCTTGGCAATCTCCCGGTCGATGTGGTCAAAAACGCATCCTTCAATATCACCGCATCGCAGGAGACCGATCTCAAGTTTGTTGTCTCTTACCGGAACGGGATTAACCAGCACAATGAGACCCTGAGCCTCCCGGTTGTGCTCGGCCAGAGGACGGTGGACCCGGAGATGGTGATCAATAACGTTGAGATAACCCGGAACGGTGCCTCGGTCAATCTGACGGGAGACGTTACCAACGCAGGCCTTAAGGATGCATACTCGGTTCAGGTCACCGTCGGCAGTCCGGCGCAGGCGGTCGCCCCTTATCCGGTGTATGTTGTCGGCAGGCTCGAACCTGACGACTTTTCGAGTTTCGAGATCACATGCAGGGCAGAGGGGGCATCCTCGGTGCCGCTGATCGTCCAGTACAGGGATGTTACCGGAAAAGTCTATGAGAAGACCGTGACGGTCTCACTGACCTACGCTCAATCGCAGGGGAACGCCGGCGTTCGGGCAGGAACCGGCCCCGGTGGGGAAGGCATCTCCGGACCCTTTGGGGGCGGATTTTGGCGGGTTCCGATCCTTGAGATCGTCCTCGCGTTCATCGGAGGCGTTGCCGTCGCCGTCGCATGGCGGAAGGGGTATTTCTCGAAGATCCGCAATCGCCCGCCCGGATAGCTGGATGCCGTAGAGACGTGGACGTCGTATGATCATCAAGGATGTAATCTTTCAACTCTCCGCCCGGAGCGTCAGGCGGAATCTGCTCCGGTCTCTCCTTGCTGCCCTCGGCATCGTTATCGGCGTCATAGCCATCGCCTCGATCGGGATGATGGGAGCGAACATGACCCTTGCGGTCACGGCACAACTCACCGATACGGCGAACAAACTCACAGTCACCGGGTATATCGGCGAGGAGGGCAGCACGGGAGGGCCAATGGGGGGAGGACCCGGTCCTCCCCCCCCGGGCGCCGGCGGTTCGTCCAACGATGAGGTGCTGGTGACAGAGAGCCAGTTCAAAGAGATCAAACGAATCGCCGGAAAATATGGGACCGTGTATTTCGTTTACCAGGACTCCGATCAGATCGAGGTGGGGTCCGATACCGGGAGAGCCGTGATCTATGGCCTCGATCCCGACGTCATCCGTCAGGTTCTCACCATCAGAGAGGGAGAATACCCGGAGAGTCCGAGCTCCGTTCTGGTCGGACCGCTCCTCGCCGAGCGGATGGGCCTCAGGATCGGGAGCCGGATAGACGTTGGCGATCCCGCCGATGGATCGACGACGACGGTACGCGTTACCGGAATCCTCGTTCCTCGAGGATTGTCGATGGATATCAACACGGATGCTGCGATCGTCGGAAGCGAGAACCTTTTCACCGACCTCTTCGGTGGTGAAGGCGAGTACAATCAGGTCAACATTGCCGTAAAAAGCGTCGATGATGTCGCTACTGTTAAAACGAAGATTGAAGACGCGTTGAATAAGAAAAAGGATATGGTTACGGTCCAGGATAGCAGCCGGATGGTAGAGAGCATCACATCGACCGTCTCATCGATGACGACGTTCGTGACGGCGATTGCGGGGATCTCACTCCTTGTTGCGGCAGTCTCGATCTTTAATGTGATGATGATGTCGGTGACCGAGCGCATTCGTGAGATCGGTATCCTCCGGAGCATCGGGACACAGAGGGGCGAGGTCCTGAGGATGTTCATCTACGAGGCGGCCATTATCGGGACTGCCGGGGCTGCCATCGGCGCGGTGCTGAGTCTGATCGTCGGCTATGCCGTCGTCGTGGGGATG
>DAOSER010000178.1:2423-4341 GCA_035363235.1 Methanoculleus sp. | reverse complement strand
TTCAAGGCAAAGGTTCTTGCACAGCGGCAGCACGACATCGCCGATGTCCAGCTGATGCAGAACGACACTGCCTGAACGTTCCCCTTCATTTTTTTTGCAGTTCCCCTGATATGGGACACTCCGGACGGTAAGCTGTTCGTCGGAGAAGTTCCGACAGGGCCGATCCGCATAGGAGGTTTCGAGCAGGCTCCTATCCGAAATTATTTATATCTGTGTGCGCTCCATGTGACTCCCATGAGCGGGGGGTCCGTCCGGATGGTGAAGCCTGCTTTATCTGCAGCAGAACTGGCATACAGGGAGCAAAGAGTTCCCGGATACCGGGGGTGGCAGTATTGAGGCACCTTCTCGCATTCGTGGTATTGGTGATTGTTATCGGTATGATCGCTTCCGTCGCGTCCGCCCTCCCGGACCCGGGGGAGAACGGCACCAATGCATCGGATAGGGGAGTCGGCGGCGAGAAATTGGTCACCGCGAGGACGCCTGCTGTATCTGAAGAGACCCCGGCGCCTGAAGAGACGGATGAAAAGATCGCAGCACAGAAGGAGCCTGACATCCTGGTAGCCGGAGAGATCACGCCGCCAGCCGAAGAGGCGCTGGAGACAACGGAACCGACGGCGGCGATTACACCTTCCCCGAACGCAACAACCCTATCAGAATCTACCGGGGCGACGATTATAGATGACAACGAGACCGTCGATGCAGAGGCGGAGGAGACGCTGGCGGCAACGTCGTCCCAGAATGCAACAAACACCACGGAACCTGCCGAGATAGCGACTGAATCCGATGACGACACCGACGATGAGGAGGAAGTGGAGGAGGAGCCGACAGCGACCTCTACCCTGGAAAAGTACGCCCCCCCACGCCCGAGCGCGACGATGGCGAAAGCACATCAGTCCCACGACCGGCCGCTGGTCCAGAGCGATCACCCGCTGGTCAATCCTGGAACGTCGTATACCCCTGAGGAGGACGAGAACGAGACCGCGACGCCGGCCCCGGTCGCTGTTGCACGCGACGGCCTGCTTGTCAAAGGCGTCGGGGTGATCCTCGACCGGACCCCGGAGGACGTCGCCCTCACCCGGAGCGGGGTGGAGATAGCAAACCTCGGTTGGCTCCTTGATCCGGCAATGCTTCTGGGCGGCCGGCACCCGCGTGCGGTCTTCGAGGGGGAGACGTTCACCGTCACCGTGACGGTCGAGGCAAGGAACCTGACAGCTACGGGGGATAACCCGGCCTATGTCGTCCTGGTGCCGCCGCCGGGGGAGACCGGGGTCTACGAGATCACGCGGACCAGCGAGCCCCCGGGCCTCGGGGACGGGGAACGCGGCGTCTGGGAGTTCTCAGTCGCCACCCACACCGGGAGGCTGACGCTCGCAAACCTCACCCTCCCCGAAGAGCGGCTGGTCACCAACCTGACGTCGAACCCGGATGTCTTTGCCTTCCGGGCGTACGCTCTTGCCGGCGACCAGGAGGTGCCCTCGACGGGGGTCTCCGACCCGGTGCTCGCCATCCGCCCAGATGGGGATGCGGGTGAGGTGGAGGTGTCTTCCCTCCCCGGGCTCTACGCGCTTGCAGGCATCCCGGACTCGACGCTCAACCCGTCGGAGACGATGGCCGGGGCGTGGGCGCGCGGCGTCGACCACGACGAGATTGTTGCCGGGGCGGTCGGGCACCTTGAAACCTTAAGTGCCCTCGGAAAGGAGGAGATAGCGGCCGTTTATGATCTGCAAGGGGGAGGTGAGGAAGGCGGGCAGTCCGGGTCCTCGCCGTCGCTGCTCGACCTGATCATGGAGTTCTTCCGGGGGCTGCTCGGGATTGGCCAGGGATAGGTATAATCTTTCCCTGATTCCTGCCGGAACTCCGGAGTGAGCTCCGCTCTTTCAGAGCGTCGTCCTTCGAAAACACTTTGCGTTTTCTTGAG
>DAOSER010000178.1:0-2323 GCA_035363235.1 Methanoculleus sp. | reverse complement strand
GTCGTCCTTCGAAAACACTTTGCGTTTTCTTGAGCTCCGCTCTTTCAGAGCGTCGCTTCTCTAAACACCTTCCAGAGATACGCGAGCCCGAAACACCCCGAGAGCATCATGTCCCCGAAGGGCGCCGCCTGGTAGGCCTCAGGGAGCAGCCGGAGCCGGTTCGGGCCCGTGACGACCACGGCATCGGTCGCGAGCGGTTTGCTGACCGCCGCCCCATGACCCCCGTCGTCGAAGACCTCCTCCGAGGTCAGGGTGCCGTCGGCGAGCCGCCGGATGTAGTGCTGCAGTCTCGCGGGATCGAGTGCGCCGGTGTGGTGCTCGAAGAGCCCGTGGATCTCCCGCCCTTTCAGGGTGAAGCAGAGGGTGTGTCCGTTCCCGGCGTTGACGAGGGTCACCCCGGTCTTTGCCATGCGCCGAACCTGCGGGTCGCAGAGCGCCCCGATGAGGGCGACGGGGCCGGTGTCGGTGACGAGCGCGTCCGGTGCCTGGCGCCGGACCGCCTGCATACGGGTCATGTCGGCGAGCGGCGGGTCGGTAACGAGCGAGAGGAGATCCCAGCCGCCGGCGTCCAGCCGCTCCCGCATCAGTTCGAACCGGTGGATGCGGTTGCTGCGGTGCGGAGAGTAGCCGTGGTCCTGGACCGCAATCGCCACGTTCTCCGGGTATTCCACACCGAAGAGGGAAAGCGCCTGCCTGAGTTCCGGCTCCATGTAGTCGGTGGTGCGGACCCTCACGGCGTCCCCCCGGGGGACGTCCCGGATCTCGACTCCAAGCGCCCGCACCCTTTCCGGGTCGTCGTGGAGGGTCAGAGCGGCCTCCGGCGTGGCGTAGACGGGGAAGCCTGCTGCCAGGTGAGCGCGTACGGCACCGGTGTTCGCGCCGCCGCCCATCAGGTATCCGTCCAGGAAAACCGGTTTTTCGGCGCGGGTTGCCTGCCGGATCTTCCCCGCCACCACCACGGTAGGGGAGGGGAGAACCAGCTTGATGCTATTCTCGATCGGTCGGCCGGGCTCGTAGACCAGGACGTCCTGGGTGCCTCTGCCGACATCGATGGCGAGGAGTGCTGTCTTCAGGTCGATCATGGATGCCTCTCATATCTCGCCGCGGTGTCATGCCGGGCGGTTCCTATCTGAATCTTCCCGGCAAAGCAAAAAAAGGTATGATCGCGGTCAGGCATCCGCCCGGTCCGCCGCCGGGGAGATGCCGGCCGTCTTCCCTGTGTCGGGCCGCGCCGGTTTCAGTTCCCGGTACTCCTTGAGGGAGACCGTGAGATCCCGGGTGAAGGCGAAGTAGCCGATCTGGGTCGTCCTGCAGAGGTTCATGGCCATCTCCATCAGCCCCCGGGGATCGGGGCGTGCCTCCCCGAGCCATACGTGGAAGATGTTCCCTCCGTCGACGACCGGGAAGAAGACGTGCTCGATCTCGATCCGTTTCGTGAGCGGGATCGTGGCTCCCGGGGTGACGTGAGTCCCGTTGGTGTAGTAGATGGGGAGGTCGAGCGTCGTGCCGAGCATATCGAGCGCCACATCAGCGTCGCCCTTGATGACCTTGATCGCGTGGTCGCGGAACCGCTCGTCGAGGAGGTCCGCGACCGCGAACCGCTGGCCGGTCGTCTCCGCCGGGGTGCGGGCGAGGGCGATCTGCACCATCTCGTTGACGCCGACCACGCCGATGGTGTAGACGAGCCCCTCAAGGTCCACGGCGACCGCGCCGCGCTCGCCGGTGTTCGGGTCCTTCGGGCGCTGCATCGCAAACGGCATCCGGCCGTTCGTCCGAATGAGAGACATCCAGCGGCGCTTGATCCGGAAGAGGTCAACGGCGATGTCCATGAGCGCTTTCAACTCGGCAAAGAGCCGGTCCTGGTTGCCTTCCGCCTTGTATGCCGCCCGCGGGCAGTTGATCGACATCACCTGCCAGGAGCCCATCGAGAAGTGTTTTCCCTCCCGGAAGTAGAGTTTGTCCTCGAACTCGTCGTCCTCGTCGGCGAGCGAGGAGAACTGGTAGGCACAGCAGTTCCCGGTCACGATCCCGAGCGCGTTTGCAAAGGTGTGGGTATCGGCGACATCGACGAGGTCGTAGACGTAGCCGTCAGAGTCTACCTGCTCTATCGAGCGGATCTGGAGCGGGTGAACGTCGCCCCGGGCAAGCCGTTCTCTCTCGATCTTGCGGGTGATGGGCGGGAGGATCAGCGAGACCTGGATCCCTTCCAGTCCGCTGAAGCTGCACCTGCTCGCGCAGGCGACGGCGGTGTACCCAGCAGGGGCCGCGGTCTCCGGGAGGCGGGAGAAGGCTCCGCCGGTCTGCCGGCCGCGCGGCACCTCCA
>DAOSER010000177.1:0-4351 GCA_035363235.1 Methanoculleus sp. | reverse complement strand
CCGCGCGACACCACGTCGCGGAGCTGCGGCAGGAGCATGACCGCAAAGAGTATCGTAATGCCGGTAATTGCAAGGTCCTGCCAGCTCGTTTTGATCACACCGTCCCGTGCACACACGGTGCAGCCTGGAGATATCGACCTCTGGACATATCAGTCCACCATATCCGCGCCTGCGCGGACGGCCGGATCTCCCGGAGCGTTCCGTCCGGACGCGCGGCGTCTTCCCATCCCGCTCAGAGCACCGCCGTCTTCAGGTATTCGTTCTCCGCGGCGATCGCCCTCTCCCGCCACTCGACGGGGATCCTCGCATATTTCTCATCGAACCCCGGCGAGACGAACAGCCCGGTGCCGTCGTTCTCGAGCGTCCAGACCTCCCTTCCCGGCGTGAACGTGCCGTCGATCTCGTTTTCCACGGCGTGATGGACAATCGCGTCGATCTCCTTTACCAACGACGCGGCGACGAGGTTCGGGGCGAGGTAGGACTGGTCGGTATCCTCGCCGATGAGGTAGACGTCACCCGTCTCCCGGGCGGCATCCACGATCCCGGTGTTTGAGGAACCCGCAATCATCAGGATGACGTCGACATCCTCACTACAGAGTTCCCGGGCGAGTTCCCCCGCACGCTCCGGCATGCCGAATCCCTCGAAACTCTCGCTGACGTAGCGAACTGTGACGTTCACGGAGGGGTCGTACGCCTTCGCCCCCGCCTGGAACCCTTCGACGAACGGGTCGATGACCGGGACCGGCGCACCGGCAACCGCTCCGATCCGCCCGGTCTCGCTCATATCCGCCGCCATCACGCCCGCGAGGTAGGAGGCGCCGTAGGGAACCATCACGACGTCGCAGGCGTTCGAGAGACCGAAGTCCGCCTGTTCGAGGGTGAAGAACCGGATGTCGGGGTTCGCCTCTGCCCACGCCCGGGAGGCGTCGGTGAACTGGAACCCCTCGGTGATCACGAGGTCGGGCTTCTCGGTGAAGTTCCGTTCCGAGAAGACGGCATCGAGGAGGCCGAGATCGTCGTAGGAGAACTCGCGCTTGGTGAAGTCGAACAACTCCTGCGCCCGGAAGAGCCCCCGGTACGCGGAGTCGGCGAACGACCGATCGCCCTTCACCAGCGGGTAGACCATCCAGACCACCGGTTCATCGCCGGTGCCGCCGGCCGGGTCGTAGGAGAGGCCGGGGAGGGCCGCCGCTATGTCCGCGGAGGGGACCGGGGTGCCCTCCGAGAACCTGCCGCCTTCGACCGTCCAGCGGGCGTAGTAGCCGACGATCGGGCCTGCGGCGGGGTTTTCGCCGAACCGGAGGGGGCCTGAAGCACCGGTGACGGCCGGGTGCTTGCCTGCACGGATCATCGCCGCGGCTTCGTTCGCCTCCTGGGGGTCCCAGCCTTTGACGATGCCGTCGCCGGAGACGACCCACCGGAGGGATTTTGCGAGCGGTTCGACCGGAGCCGCCTCCTGCCGTGCCGCGGTGTAGACGGCGAGGAGGAGGGCATCGTAGGTCTGTGCGGCAAACGGCGGCGGTGCTTCGCCAAAGACCTCCTCGTAGGCGACCGCGTAGCCGGTCGAGGGGTCGGGGGAGAGCGACGTGCCCTGGATCCCCTCCGCCCTCTCGCCCAGGTTCGCGAGCAGGTAGGGCGAGCGGCCGGCATCGGTCAGAAAGAGGGCAGCGGAGGAGCCCGCCGCGGAGAGCGCATCATACAGCTCGATCGCCTCTTCGGGGCTCACGGCGGCGACGACCGCCTCGGGCTCTTCTTCGCCGATCTGCGCGGCAATCCCGGTGAAGTTCTCCGATACCCCTACGGATACCGCTCCGGCGATCCGGATTCCGTTCATCGTGGCCGCCGCCGGGGCAAGCCGTGCAAACGTCTCCCCGTAGAGTGTCTTCGCGGTGACGAGCGAGACGTTCTTGACGCCGTCTTCCCGGAGGATCCGGAAGACTGCCTCCACCTGCCGGCCGTCGGCGGGGCAGGTCCTCCAGAAGAGGTCGTTATCTCTGAACTCGGCCGTGACGAGCCCCGTCGTGACGCTCGGGGAGATGAGGAGTTTGCCCCGCTCCGTGACGATGGGAGCAACCTGCGTGAGTTCCGCACTTGTCGCGGGTCCGATGATGATCCCGATATCTTCGTGGCCGGCAAGTTCCTCCGCATGGGCGGAGACGTTGCCAGTGCTCGTGTCCCGGTAGACGAGCTCGATCGTGCGGCCGCCCTGACGGTTCATCGCGTCCACCGCCCATTCGAGCCCCTCCACGGAATGCATGGCAAACGGGCCGCTTGCAGGCAGCAGGACGCCGATACGGATGGGATCAGGATCGGCCGCGGCGATGCATCCAGCGGAGCAGACTGAGAGCGTGACGATACAGAAGAGTGTAAGAGCCAGAATAAGGCCGGGGAACGGGGGTTTTGGGGTCATGGCAATCTCGGGGCGCCGTTGATCGGCAGTTGATCGACGTACTTCGCCGGTAATTCAGATATGGTTTTTTATTCGTTTTTGGTGCCGGAGACGACGGGATTGGCCCGTAATCTGCCGGGATAGGCAGGACAGTTCCTGCTCCCCGGCAGTATCGCTTATTTCGCCATGCCGGCAGTTTGCTGAAGCCGGGTTACTTCAAACCATTCCCTGCGGCAGAAAAGAGCGCCGCGTGTTGGAACCGCCCGTGCCTCCTCTGCGCCTGCTCGATCGGCATCATGGCACGGAGGTTATCGCTCTTCCGATCTGCCGGCCTTCGTCCAGAACTTTTGCCATCGCGTAATAGTCCAGTCTTTTCCCGTTTCCGACGGGGATGTACGCCTCGCACTCCGTCGTGTAACCAAGCCTGTCGTAGAACCGTTTCGACGGCAGCGAAGCGGAGAGATCGACTCTTCGTACTCCGCGGCGGAGCGCCTCGCTCTCCAGGGCATGCATCAGGAGGACGCCGTATCCCCTGCGCTGGCGGGAGGGGTCCACGAAGACCCGTTTGATCGTCGTGCCGAGCAGGGTTCCGGTGCCGGCGATCCGGCCGCCGGGCTCAATAACGAAGGTGCAGCCCCGGTCTGCGTCCAGAAGAATCTGCTCCACGGTATGATATTCGAGGAAGTAGTCTATCGCTTCCCGCGGGTAACTTTCCGCGTACGAAGCCTCGATCGTCCCGGTGACGAGCCTGCTCACGTCCTCGATGTCCCCGGGACGGAACCTCCGGATGGGGATATCCTCCATGATCCTCGCGAGAGAGGTAGCGCTTCCTGCGGGATAACCGTTCCGGGGCACCATGCAGTTTCTGGGAGTTCGCAGGGACCCCCTGCACCTTCCCGTCGACAACCCATACAGGCAGGTAGAGCGGGAAAGGCCGGTTTGAGCCGGAGCGTTGCAAGAAGCGCAGTGGGACGTCTTTTTCAGCGGGACCGGGGCGTTCGGGAAGGGCGGGTTGCCGGCTGATCGAAGCAGCGTACGGAGACCCGGCGCGCCAAATGTTTCCGGGGGAGGTTAACCACCGGTTCGACAGGAGGGCGCAGTGTCAGGGGATTGGGTATCCGTGACAGTACGTTATGCTGCAAAATGGCCATAAGACGCCGTAGAGACTCTTGCCTGCCTCTGGATCCTGCATGTCGAACCATCCGGTTCAATAGGCTGACCCGCACCATAGCGGGTGTTTATGTCATACCCATGTCAATCAGGGTATAGCGGTGCCGGGCAGATCCGGTAACCGCAGGGGGAAAGAAACATGACCAAGCGAACGAGTGCCCTCGGGCTTGGAGCCGTTCTTCTGGTTCTGCTTGCGTTTGCCGTACCGGCGAGCGCTGCGGCTCTGTGGTCCAGAGGAGCCGGCAATGCAAGCGACGACTGCCCCGGCTGCCAGTATGCCTGCAACGATATCTGCAGCGGAGACCTTGACCAGACCCGCGATCAACTCCGCGACGGGTCCTGCGCGACGACCCTTGTAGCGACAGGTGACGGCGATCAGACCCGTGACCGGCTCAGGCTGCAGGACGGAACCGGCGAGAACTGCAGGAAGTAGGAAAACCATCCAGCAGCCACCACAGGGGGAAGGATGACATATATCCTCCCCATTTCTCCTGTTCGCTTGCTCCGGGGACGAATCCCTGCTCCTACTCGAAAGAAAGCACTTTCTCGACCGAAGACAGAGTCGTCGCAACAACAGTGGGTTCTGCGGCATGCCTTTGCCGAATGCCGGGTAGCAGGCACTGGCAGGAGCCCGCCAGCCCTGGCGCTGATCGTGGAGTTCCTTTTCTCTCGCACCTTGCAGTACTCGAACTCCTCAAGTCGCACCTTCAATGCTCAAACTCCTGCCGGGACGCCAGTCGCACCTCCGGTGCTCCAGCTCCGGCCCGTCGCACCTCGCACCTCCGGTGCTCC
>DAOSER010000176.1:0-4357 GCA_035363235.1 Methanoculleus sp. | reverse complement strand
GGCCCCTCCAGCCCCGATGGCAAGGCCCGTCCACACATCCGGATACCCCAACTCAGCCCCGATCAGGAGATAAACCGCTGCTGTCGCCGCCGATGCGGCCAGTGCCATGGTGAAGAGCTGGTTGTGATAGCGGCGCCACCACCCGGGTTCGGCCCGGAAGAGCCCGTCCTGCCCACCCGGCGCCGCGGTCGCAGCCGGACGCACCGCGAGATCCGGCCGCATCGACGCCTGCAGGGGGCACCAACCGAGATACGCCCGGATTGTCTCCAGAAGAGTCATGAGATCATCTCCAGGATTTTTTGCCTGTCCACTGCTATTTCCACCAAAATGGGTTCGTTGTGGATTCCCACCCCGGGTATGTCCCGGGCGGGTGTGCAGACCAGATCCATCGTTCCATGAGTTATCATCAATCTGTTCCCTCCGTTGTGCGTCGCCGTTCCCAGATATAGAGGAGGGGAAAAGCGACGATACCAACGAGCACAATTGCCTGGAGGAGTGGAGCAACAGGATATCCTAACGCCACGTAGCGCAGGAGGAGAATCCCGGCTGCTATGAAGTAGAAGACAAATGATCGCGCAACGGTGACGCGTTGAACACCACCGTCGGTGAAGACGATCCGCGCCAGAAGTATGCCGACAATGATAAGAACGGGGAACCAGTAAATCTGGCTGATGGAGTATGCAAGGGACGCATAAAGGTAGATCAGGAAGATCATGACGAGGAGGGCGGTATCGACCGCCTTCTCGACGATAGCCCTTCTCTGCTCCGTTCTCTTCTCACTCTGTCTCCTCAACCCAAGGGCGTGGCGGAGGATGCTTGCGGGATTAGGATCAACCAGATTTTCCTTGCGCCGATACCAGACCATGATGAGAAAGTACGCCACAGTTGGTATCAACGCAAGGGGGAATGCATAGGAGATTGATATCGGAAGGTACCCGCTGAGGACGAGGTAACCAATGGTAAGAAATGATATCCAGTAAACCGCCCCAATCGAGCGCCAGAATTCTTCTTTAACGATGAAATCGATCTCCATGTTTATACCGCCGACGCGCCGTCGGCCGTCATGCGGAATGTCCCCGCGCATGCCGGGCCCCGGCTGCATCTGCCGATGCACCTGCCCCTCCGCGGGGCACCACCCGAGGTATGCCCGGATTATCTCCAAAACAGGCATCATGCCATCTCCCGGAGTTTCGCAAAGAGTTCGTCGGCCATGCGGGTCGGGTCATCGGTCTTCGTGAGCGTTATCCCCAGTTCGTCCGCGTAGCCCCAGAGGAGCTCGATACATTGGGCATACCGCCGGCACGCGCCGCAGTCGCCCTCGTGCTCGTACCAGACCTGCACCCCGTGGTCCGCCGAGACGAAGACGATAGCCGCCGCGTCGAAGGGGACGGAGCGGCCGAAGAGGACGCCAATCTCCGCGTTCAGGCGTTCGACCTCGATCTGGTTCGCCTGCGCCATCTCTAGAAGCGTCTCCTCGACCTTCCGGTCCATCGCAAGCAGCGCCTTCGAGACCGCCTGGCGGGATATGCGGAAGCGGTCCGCGATATGGACGTTCGGAAGACCGCTCCGGCGGAGCTGCCAGAACGCAAACTGCCGGTCGTTCAGGGGGAGGGGCATGCGTCAACATTCACAGGTTGACAATTTATGTGTTTCGGTGTTTTCACCAAACCAATCAACCTGCGGGGCCTGGCAGCCGGATACTGCACCATCCGCACCCCTCTTCCCCGACAGACCGGTAAGCGGTCGCCGGCTGTATGTTCCCTGGCGGGAGACGGATCAGAATATTAATCGCTGTTCCCCCGGAACAGACCCGTATGGACACAGCACTGCGCGACGCCTACATCAGGCTGCATGAGAAGTACTTTCCCGGGACGGATCTTCCGATCGCCTTCGAGGTCGGGGGCCCGACCGAGGGGGTGGAGAAGGCACCCGCCCCGAAGGGCTGGAGGTGCTTCGTCTGCGACCTTACGAAGGTACGAAACGGCAAAAGCCTCGCCTTTTCCGAAGAGTCGATAGGATGCCGCGGGGGGAGGTTCTACCTCGGCTACGACGCCGAGCGGTTCCCCGACTTCCGCTACTTCCTCTCCTACGGAAAACCCGGCGAGATGGAGGGGGAGCGCTACAAGCAGACGCCGGAGATCGTCGACGAACTCGACCGGGGGACCGCACGGATACCGACGAAGGGAAAGAACATCGTCTTCAAGCGCTGGGATAACCTCACGGACGCGGACAACCCGGACGCCGTCGTCTTCTTCGTCCGCCCGGAGGTGCTCTCCGGCCTCTTTACGCTCGCAAACTTCGACCGGTCCGACCCGAACGGCGTCATCGCTCCCTTCGGCGCCGGGTGCAGCTCGGTCTTCTACTTTCCGTGGCTTGAGCAGCAGAACGAGAACCCGCGGGCGGTGCTCGGGATGTTCGACCCCTCGGCACGGCCCTGCGTCCCCTCAGACGTCCTGACGATGGCCTTCCCCATGAAGAAGTTTACGAAGGTGATCGGCTTCATGGAGGAGAGTTTCCTCATCACGGGCACCTGGGAGAAGGTGATGAAGAAGATTGGCCGGAGCGGCCGACTGCATTCGTCCTGAAAGAGAGAATGGAGAGGTCCCTCAGTCGCCGGTCGAAAATGCTCCGCATTTTCTCCAACTCCTGCCGGGCGCTTATGCGCTCACCAGTCGCGGGTCGAAAATGCTCCGCATTTTCTCCAACTCCTGCCGGGCGCTTGGCGGGACACGCCAGTCGCGGGTCGAAAATGCTCCGCATTTTCTCCAACTCCTGCCGGGCGCTTACGCGCTCACCAGTCGCCGGTCGAAAATGCTCCGCATTTTCTCCAACTCCTGTCAGGCGCTTATGCGCTCACCAGTCGCCGGTCGAAAATGCTCCGCATTTTCTCCAACTCCTGTCAGGCGCTTATGCGCCTGACAGTCGTTGCTTAAAGAACCCCGCCATCTCCTGATAGGCGCTCTCCGCGACGGGCGTCTCCACCATCTGCCCGTCCTCGCCGATCATGAACCCGTGCGGCTCGCCCTGGTAGACCTTGAGCTCGAAGTACTTCCCGGCCGCATCGAGATCGGTCGCGTAGCGGTAGATATCGGCCACCGGGCTCGCCTCATCCGCCGTGCCGTGGATGATCAGCATCGGGTCGGTGATGTTGTCGATGAGCTCCGCCGGCGCCGTCCCGTTCGCCTGCCCGCCGGAGTAGGGGAAGCCGTACCACGCGACGCCTGAGGTGAACTCCTCGATCCGGGGCAGGAAGAGCATCGTGTAGCGCCCGCCCGCGCAGAACCCCGTCAGGCCGATGCTGCTCTCGTTCACCTCGGGCCGGGTTTCGAGGTACGCGACGGTATCGCGGACCAGCGCCTCCGTTACGTTGTCCTGTGGCGACCGGGCGTAGGTCTGCCACTCGGGGGCGATAACGACGAAACCCTCTGTGGCCAGGCGGTCGGCCATGACCTGGTAGCCGGGCTCGAGCCCGTTGAAGGAGTGGAGCAGCACCACGGCCGGATACGGCCCTGCGTCCTCAGGCGTCGTGATGTAGGCCGGATAACTCTGGCCGCCGCTCTGGATGTTCACCGTCGTTCCGTTCCGCATCCCGGCAGTCCCGATGTCGGCAGCGCTGACGCAACCGACAAAGAGGAGCAGGGATACAACCGCTGCAAGCAGGATCACACTTCTCATGAATCTCCCTCCGTCCAGGGGTGCACCCCAATCCTGCTCAGGTCATATAACGCTGTCGCCCGGCCGGTATACCGGGTAAAAAAAAGATGATCAGATGAGTTCCCGGATATCTGCAAATGTCGCGTTCAACGGAGCCCACACGCTGGTGCCGGTGTAGTTCAACCCGCCGGCGGCGCGGAGCTCCTCAAGTTCGTAGACCCGCGGCCCGTACTGGTATCCGGTCCTGTTCAGCCACCATGCCGGGTACCCGGGCTCCTCGACCGCCTCCGTCATCGGGTCGGTGATGAGGCCGTTTGAATACATGACGATCAGCGTGCCCGTGAGATCGTGCCACTCATCGATGATCGTATCGCCCCGCATAACGGTGAAGTCCGTGAGGAGACGCGCCGCCCCTTCCTCGTCGCCGGCGGCGATGAGGTCGGCCGCCCGTCCGTCAGTCTCCTGCACGAGGACGATCGATTCGGCCTCGAGCTCGCCCTGCTTCGCGGTGATGACGTCGATCATCGCGTCGTAGCGAAGCATGGCCCAGTTCGTCACGAGGTCGAACGTCCAGTACGCGGTGTCGTAGTCGTATTTCGACCGGTCGCCGGTCGTGTACGCGGCGGATACGTTCGTTGAGCCCGCGTAGATCGGCGCATAGACCGTCTCGTACGCGACCGCCGGACCGAACCAGAGCACGCCT
>DAOSER010000175.1:0-4387 GCA_035363235.1 Methanoculleus sp. | reverse complement strand
GCCCAGGTTGCCGGTGAGCATCATCAGGTTCGCGGTCGATTTGACGTTGTCGACACCGACGGTGTGCTGGGTGATGCCCATCGAGTAGATGAGCGTGGCGGCGTCGGCCGTTGCGATCCATTCTGCAGCGGTCCTGAGGCTCTCGACGGGGATGCCGGAGACTTTCGAGACGTTCTCAAGGCTGTAGTCCTCCTTCATGACGACTTCCTTGAGCTTATCGAAGTCCTTCGTGCGGTTGGCGACGAACTCTTTGTCCTCCCGGCCGTTTTTGATGATCTCCTGCATCAGGCCGTTTAAGATCGCGACGTCGGTGCCCGATATGAACGGCATGTAGAGGTCGGCCTGCTTCGCGGTCGGGGTGAGGCGCGGGTCGGCCACGATCACCTTTCCGCCGCCCTCTCTTGCGCGGATGATGCTTCGCCCGATCAGCGGGTGCTGCTCGAAGGTGTTGGACCCGAGGACAAAGACACACTTCGACTCTGAGATGTCCTTGATCGAGTTGGTCATCGCGCCGGACCCGAAGACCGCTGCGAGCCCCGCGACGGTGGATGCGTGGCAGAGCCGGGCGCAGTGGTCGACGTGCGGGGTCTTGAGCGCCACCCGGGCGAACTTCTGCATCAGGTAGTTCTCCTCGTTCGATGTTCGGGCGGAGGAGAGGCAGGCCATCTCGTCGGGCTTGTATGACTTGAACTTCTCCGCGATCAGGTCGTAGGCCTCGTCCCAGGTCGCCTCGACAAACGTGCCATCCCTCTTTATCAGCGGTTTTGTGAGGCGATCCGGGCTGTTGATGAATTCATGTGCGTAGCGTCCCTTTGGGCAGAGTTTGCCCCCGTTGACGGGTGCGCGCTGCCAGTGCGCCACGTCAAAGACCTTGCCGTCCCGGACGACAAGGTTGAACCCGCACCCGGTGCCGCAGTACGGGCATGTCGTCGATACATACTTGATTTCCATCATTCTCCCTCTGGCAGGGACTACATACCGCCCGGATTATATAATAGGCATGGTCAAGACGGGTTTTTTGGGGAATATTGGTGGGGGGGGCGATAGGAACCGGCATCACAGGACGGCCTGGACGACCAGCGCCGCAGCGAGCGTGACGAGCCCCGCTGCCGAGAGCGGCAGGGTGTAGTTTCGCACGACCCCGGAGAATTCGTCGCCGGTCGTCCGTTTGAGGAGCCAGAAGAAGGGGTCGCTGACATAGGAGAACATAAACGCCCCCGCAGAGACCATGAGCACCAGGGCAAGCGGGTCGATCGCCGCTACGGCCGGGGTCGTGGCGAGGATGGCGCCGGTGACGGTCGCGGTCACGACCCTCGAGCCCTGCGCCGCCTGCACCAGCGCGGCGATGACGAACGGGAGGAGTGCTACGGGGAGGAAGCCCGCGACCAGCGTGGTCACGTCCGCGGGGAAGGTGCTTGCGGCGATGACGCCGCCGAGTGCCCCGGCACCGGCGAGGTCGAAGATGATGATCCCGGCGTTCTTCGTCCCCCGTGTAAGTGCCCGCTCCCGGACGTCGCCCGGAACGGTGGCAAGGGCGGCAAAGAGCCCGGTGAGGAGTGCCAGGTTGATATTGGCAAGCGCATGGAGCGGGGGAACCAGGGACCCGATCGAGAGCACCAGGGCGATGACGAGGAACGGCAGCCAGGCACGAAGGTGCCGTCCGCCGGCCGGGCGTTCCTCCGGCTGTCCCGCCGGGGTGATGCGGGCCCGCAGGCCGAGGAGGAGCCCGGCGAGGAGAAGGAGAGAGAGGGGAAGGGCGACGAGGTCGATGTCCCAGGGCCGGCCGGAGAGGCCGAGGGTCGTTATGGTGGAGTAGACGACGGGAGCGGGATAGAGGAGCACGTAGGAGATCATCCCGGCGACGCCGGCGCAGTAGAGGAGGGTCTTTGCTGCCCGGCCGTCGGGATGGAGGTGCGTGAGGATGGGGGCGAGGATGATAAACGAGGTGATGCCGCACATCAGCGGGACGGCGAGGAGGTAGCCGGCCGTTCCCGCCGTGGCGAGGGGGCGGCGCACCAGGCCCCGGATGTCGGCGACGATCTCCTCTACCCGGCCGCTCTCGCGGAGAACCTGGGCGATGCCGACCCCGCAGAAGATGACGATCCCGAGGATGGAAAAGATTCTCCCGGCGCCGCCCGTGATTGCCGCAACAACCGCCTCCGCCGGCATGCCGGAGAGAAAGCCGAAGAGAACGGACGTCCCGACCAGGGTGAGGAACGGAGGAAGGCGATACCTGAGTGATGCGACGGTGATTGCCGCGAGGGCAACGGCGAAGGCGATGAGGGTCTCCATCAGTCTCTCGTTTGGGATTTTGGGGATATAATATCCGTCAGTTTTAGTCCTGTTCTCTCCCGCGGCGCGCTTCGGCGATCCGGCTCTCCGCGATCTGGCGGTACTCCGGGTCGATCTCAAAGCCGATGTAGTCCGCGCCGAGGGCGATGGCCGCAAGCGCCGTGCTCCCGATGCCCATGAAGGGATCAAGAACGAGCGTCCCGGGCCGGCAGCCGTGGAGCCGGATGCACATCTCCGGAAGCTTCTCCGGGAAGCTGGTCGGGTGCGGCCGGGAGGAGCGGATCGTCCGGTAGGGGATGAACCAGGTGTTCCCCCTGTCGCGGAGGTCGCGCTCCGCCGCCTTCCAGCGGCCGATGTTGCTCTTGTCCTGGTAGGGCACGCCGACCGCCAGTTTGTCGAGCGCCACGTCGCCCTTCTTCGTGAAGTGGAAGATGTGCTCGTGGCACTGGCTCAGGTAGCGGGCGCTGTTCACCGGCTGGTAGTGGCCGACGGCGATATCCCCGGCGATATTCTCGTAGCCGCCCACGTCTTCCTTCTCAATCGCGATCGACTTGACCCAGTGGATGACGTTCTGCAGTTCGAAGTGCGGGCGGAACCGCTGGACGACGTCGAAGGGGATCCAGGGGTCCCGGGGTTTGCCGCCTATGTTGAGGAAGAACGAGCCGTCACCGGCGAGGACCCGTGCCGCTCCGGCGGCGACCTCCCCGATCCAGTCGAGGTAGTCCTCGCGGGGCTTTCTGTCGTCGTAGGAGTTGTAGTCCTTCCCGATGTTGTAGGGCGGCGACGTGACGATGACGTCGACGGAGCCCGCCGGGAGGCGCCGCATGCCCTCAATGCAGTCCATGGTATGGATGGTGTTGACGGCAAGCCCGCCCACCCCTCTCTGCTGTTTTGTCACTCCGATCACGTATCGGTTCGCGGTCCCGGGCAAAAAGGTGAACGAAACATGATGTCAGGCGCTGTCGTCGGCGAGAGCCTTCTGCCGCGTCCGCTCGAGCGCGTCGACGAAGTCCTCGACCTCGTAGGGGTTGAGCCCCCCCGAGCCTTCGGGCTCGAGGCGTATGACCTCGAGGAGCGCGTCCTTGAGGATCTCGAGGCGGCTATCGGGAGGGAGGACGATCTCGAACCGGCGGAAGATGCGGTCGGAGATGCAGACGAAGTTCCCGTGGACGGAGGCGAACGAGAGGATCTCGTCTGCGGCAGGAACGTCCGCCTGCTCCACCTCGATCTCCAGGACCGCAGGCGTATCGGCGCTCTCCTCCGCAAAACAGCGGGCGACCCTGATCTTCGTGGCGATTCCCTCCGGTTCCGGCCGGATATTCTCCCGGGAAGATAATATAGTTTTTACGCCGGGGCACGGGAGGTATCCGTCGCGGGTGGAGTTCCGCCCTCCCCTAAAAAAAACGGGAGTGCTTATCTCCCGAAGTAATCGACGACGTTACGGAAGAACCGCATGTTCATCGATTCGGTGGGGAGGGGTTTTCCCTCGCGCTTCAGCCGCTCTTTTTGGATCGGCCAGTCGTAGAGGTTCACGAACTCCATGGCCCTCTCGGGGTGCGGCATCAGCCCGAGAACCTTGCCGTCCGCCGACGTTACTCCGGCGATGTCCGCGAGCGCCCCGTTCGGGTTGTAGGGGTACTCCCCTCCCGCGGGGGAGAGGTCGTCGCGGCAGTAGCGGAACGCGACCATGTTCTCTCTCTCGATGCGCTTCAGGGTCTCCTCCGAACAGGAGAAGTTCCCTTCGCCGTGTGAGACGGGACAGTAGAGGTGCGAGATCCCCTTCGTCCAGAGGTTATCCGCGGCAGGCTTCAGGGTGACGAACCGGCACTCGAGCACGCCCTTCCTGTTCGGCATCAGGGCGATCTCGCGGGGGTAGTCCCGGTCGAACGCCGGAACCAGGCCGAGGTTCGCGAGGATCTGGAACCCGTTGCAGATCCCGAGAACCAGGTTGTCGCCCGCGAGGAACTCTTTTACGTCGCTCCAGAGGTTGTTTCGGACGCGGTTTGCATAGGCGTTGCCGGCCCCCGTGTCGTCGCCGTAGGAGAACCCGCCGGGGAAGACCATCAGCCGGTAGTCGGAGAGGGCTTTCTCCCCC
>DAOSER010000174.1:0-4389 GCA_035363235.1 Methanoculleus sp. | reverse complement strand
TTGCCATGGGCGATGTCTATGGATTTTAACAAGGTGATGCATCTGATACGCAACTTTTTCGTCGGTGAGGTGTAAGCGATGGGCACAACACTCGACGTACTTAACCATGAGATGGTGCCAGACCATCAGATTATGGGCGAAGAGGAGGTCGCCAACCTCCTTGCAGCGTACCATATCTCTCTAGAACAACTGCCAAAAATGTATCATGACGATCCTGCGGTGAAGGCTATCGGGGGCGATGTCGGGAACGTCATCCGGATCATTCGCGACAGCCGCACCGCGGGCAGAGCCGAAGCTTACAGACTCGTCGTGAAGAGACCGAAGAAATAATTCAGAGGCCGGGAGCTGATCTATCTGTTAGACAGAAGTGTTTTGTCGAGAGCATACTTTTCGCGGGAGCATGTAGCGCGCCACCAGTTAGACTCTTATAACAATTTTCTCCTGTATAATCTTCAGAAAGTCGTTGACGAACAGCGTATCATCGAGACCGATATCGAGACCCGCGGTAAAGGAAAAGAGGCCGTATGGGTTGAACTGGACAAGATTGAGGTGAAGAAACCTCTCGTCCGCGAGGCGGACGGGTCGCAATCCGAGCTCTTTCCGAGCGAGGCACGCCTTCGGAACCTCACGTACGCGGCGCCCATCCAACTTGAGATGACGCTTGTCCAGGGTGAAGAGTCACAGGACCCGATCGTCACCATCATCGGGCAGCTGCCGGTGATGGTGGGTTCGGCCGCCTGCAACCTCTACAACATGAGCGATGCCGACCGAATCGAGCACGGAGAAGATCCTCTCGATCCCGGCGGTTACTTCATCGTCAACGGCACGGAACGGGTGCTGATGACGCTCGAGGACCTTGCCTCGAACAAGATCATGACCGAGTTCACCGAGCGCTACAACGAGCGGATCTACGTAGCAAAGGTCTTCTCACAGTACCGGGGTTACCGGGCGCTCGTGATTGTCGAGAGGAACAGGAAGAACCTGCTCGAGGTCTCGTTCCCCTCGGTCGCCGGGCACCTCCGCTTCGTCGACCTGATGCGGTCGCTGGGGCTGCAGGGCGACCACGACATCGTGGAGGCGGTCTCGACCGACGAGGAGATCCTCACCTTCATGATGCAAAACCTGGAAGAGAGCGAGTGCGACACCGTCGACGACGGTGTCATGTACGTCGGCAAAAAACTCGCACCCAACCAGACGCGGGACTACCAGCGCAAGCGGGCGGAGTTCGTCCTTGACAACTACCTCCTCCCGCACCTGAATTACCTGATGCCGGTGGGCCTGAAAGAGGAGGACCCCGGCTACCGGGCGGCAGTCGAGGGTGTCCGCCTTGCAAAGGCGCACTTCCTCGGCCGCATGGCCGAGGCCTGTTTCGACCTGGTGCTTGACCGGCGCCGGATCGACGACAAGGACCACTACTCGAACAAGCGGCTGAAACTTGCAGGCGACCTGATGGAAGACCTCTTCCGGATCTCGCTCAATCGCCTGACGCGCGACGTGAAGTACCAGCTCGAGCGGGCGAGCATGCGCCACCGCGACCTCTCGATCGGGACCGCCGTGCGCGCGGATGTCCTGACCGAACGGCTGCTGCATCCGCTTGCCACCGGCAACTGGGTGGGCGGGCGCACCGGTGTCTCGCAGCTCCTGGACCGGGTTGACCACATGGCGGTGCTCTCGCACCTCCGGCGTGTGATCTCTCCGCTCTCCCGCTCGCAGCCTCACTTCGAGGCCCGTGACCTGCACCCCACCCAGTGGGGCCGGATCTGTCCGAGCGAGACACCTGAGGGTCCGAACTGCGGACTGGTGAAGAACTTCGCCCAGATGGTCGAGATCAGCAAGGGCGTAATCAACGAAGAGGAAGTGAAGAGCATTCTATACGACATGGGCGTCATCGCCCTCCGGAGAGAGACGGCATGAGACAGTCGCGTGTCTTCGTAGACGGAGCCCTTATCGGGCTCGTGGATGACCCCCGGGAACTTGTCGGGCGGATGCGCGACATGCGCCGGCACGGCGAGATCTCTATGGAGATCAACGTCTCCTACAAGGAGTTCAACAATGATGTTATCGTCCACACCGATCGCGGCAGAGCACGCCGGCCGCTGATCGTGGTCCGGGACGGCGTCCCTCAGGTGACTGACGACGACATTGAACACCTCCGAAACGGCGAGACAACCTTTGTGGATGTGGTGCGAAAAGGTGCGATTGAATTTGTTGATGCTGAAGAGGAGGAAGACCTTTTCATCGCTATCAATGAGGCGGACCTCACCCCGGAGCACACGCATCTTGAGATCGATCCCTCGCTCATCCTGGGTATCGGTGCGGCGCACGTTCCGTTCCCCGAGCACAACGCCAGCCCGCGTGTTACCATGGGTGCCGGGATGGTCAAGCAGGCGCTCGGGTTCGGATCTGCGAACTTGAAACTCCGCCCCGATACCCGGGGGCACATGCTCCACTACGTTCAGAAGCCACTCACCTATACCCAGACCTCCGACGTGATTGGTTCCGATGAGCGGGCTGCAGGCCAGAACTTCGTCGTCGCCATCATCTCCTACGAGGGGTTCAACATTGAGGATGCGCTGATCATCAACAAGGCCTCCATCGACCGGGGCCTCGGGCGCTCGCACTTCTTCCGCACCTATGATGGTGAGGAGCGGCGTTATCCCGGCGGTCAGGTCGACCGGATCGAGATCCCGGACGAGGAGGTTTCCGGCGCGCACGGCGCCGAGTTCTACGCGAACCTCGATGTCGACGGCATCATCAATCCCGAGACGGTCGTCCGTGAGAAAGATGTGCTGATTGGAAAGACTTCGCCGCCGAGATTCCTCGAAGAGCCGACGAGCGAGTTGATCGCTGTCGAAAAGCGGCGCGACACCTCGGTCACGATGCGGAGCAACGAGCACGGCATCGTGGATACCGTCATCATCACCGAGGGTGAGAACTCCTCGCGCCTTGTCAAAGTCCGGACCCGTGACCTCCGTATCCCGGAGGTGGGCGACAAGTTCGCGTCCCGGCACGGGCAGAAGGGTGTTATCGGACTGATCCAGCCCGCGGCGGACATGCCGTTCACCGAGTCGGGCATGACGCCGGACCTGATCATCAACCCGCACGCGGTGCCGAGCCGTATGACCATCGGGCACATGCTCGAGATGTTGGGCGGCAAGGTCGGTTCCCTTGAGGGGCGCCGGATCAACGCGACGGCGTTCCGCGGCGAGCGTGAGGTGGCTCTCCGGAATTCGCTCAAGGAACTCGGGTTCGCCCACAACGGCCGTGAAGTGATGTATGACGGTATCACCGGCAGGCAGTTTGCCGCCGATATCTACGTCGGCGTCATCTACTACCAGAAACTCTACCACATGGTGTCGAGCAAGATGCATGCGCGGTCGCGCGGCCCGGTGCAGGTGCTCACCCGCCAGCCGACCGAAGGGCGTGCCCGTGAGGGTGGTCTCCGGTTCGGTGAGATGGAGCGGGACGTGATGATCGGTCACGGCGCGGCTATGGCCTTAAAAGAGCGTCTCCTCGACGAGTCGGACAAGGTGACCCAGTGGGTCTGCGCAAAGTGCGGTATGGTGGCGATGCTGGATCGGAAGCGGAAGGTGACGCGATGCCTTGCCTGCGGCAGCGAGACCGATATCTATCCCGTCGAGATGAGCTACGCCTTCAAACTCCTCCTCGACGAGATGAAGAGCATGGGCATTGCTCCCCGCCTGAGGCTCGACGATATGGTGTAAGAGAGGGGGCACAATCAAACTATGACCAGTCCAAAACGTGTTGGAAGGATCGAGTTCGGGCTCTTCTCCCCGAAAGAGATCCGCAAGATGAGCGTTCGAAAGATCATCTGGGCGGACACCTACGACGATGACGGGTTCCCCTATCCCCAGGGCCTGATGGACCTGAACCTGGGCGTCATCGACCCGGGTCTCCGGTGCAAGACCTGCGACCAGAAGGCGGCTGACTGTCCGGGCCACTTCGGGCACATCGAACTTGCGAAGCCCGTCATCCATGTCGGCTACACCCGGCTGATCCGGAAACTCCTGCGGGTGACCTGCCGGTCCTGCTCCCGGCTGCTGATGACGGCTGAGGAGGTCGAGAAGATCGTCGGATCCGAGGACAGCGAGCTCGCCGGCGAGATCGTCTCCGAAAAAGACATCAAGAAAGAGCGGGTATGCCCCCACTGCGGGGAGCAGCAGCTCAAGATCAACTTCGAGAAACCCACCACCTTCTCCGAGGTCTTTGTGGAAGACGGGAGAAAGATCGAGCACAAGTTAACCCCGGCGGATATCCGGGCACGCCTCGAGAGGATCCCGGACGAGGATCTCCGGGCTCTGGGGGTCAATCCGGACGTCGCGCGGCCGGAGTGGACGATCCTCACCGTCCTCCCGGTCCCGCCGGTCA
>DAOSER010000173.1:0-4391 GCA_035363235.1 Methanoculleus sp. | reverse complement strand
GTTCGTGCCCGTATTTGGAACAGCCCTGGTGCACCCACGCAAAGAGCCGGTGGACTTTCTGGAGCTTGAATTTTCCCGCGGATTTTGCCTCCGGGGCCGCCGGCTTGATATCGGGCGGGAAGAGGCCGGCATCTCCGAGGGCCGCGGCGAACGAGAGGTCGTCGGTCTTCTTTGGGAGGGCGGGGAACGGGAGGTCGTCCGTCTTCTTCGAGGGGCCGGGCAGCATGTCCAGTCCGGGCAGGTCGTCGTCCTCGACGTCAGCGGGGAGTGCCGGCGGTGGGAGCCGGCTCCCGGAGAAGGGCGCGGCACAGGTGAACGGGTTGTCCAGTTCGTTCATCCGCTCCCGGAGGTCGATGAGCAGCCGCTTGATCGATGTCTTGACGAAGTCCAGCTCCTTCTCGAGCGTATCGAGACGGGCTTCCGGGTCGTCGGAAGATGCGCCGGCGAGTATTTTATCGATCTGAGCCTGGTCTACCCCCACCATAACAGTGAATTATATAATCGTATTGGTTTATAAATTTTTGCCCTGGATATAGGGGTTTTCCTGTGTGTTTGAGGGGTTATGGGGGTTGTGGGGGGGTGGTTCGTTGTACGAGTCGCGGTGGCGACTGCGTGATATGTGGAGATGGGTCTACGGGTGCTCTCAGCGGCAACCCTGAGCGGTGCGGGGTATGCCCCGGTCTTTCATGCGTTGACCCCCTCCACAATCGCCACCTCCTCCTCCGTCAGCCCATACAACTCATACACCAGTCTATCGATCTGCCGGTCGGTCGCGTCGATCATCCCGGCAAGCACCTCCTTCTCGTGTGTGGTCTTCGCTGCCGCGAGGCGCTTGTTCAGGTCGAGCATCTGCTCGACAAGGGTGACCATGCGGTCGTGGCGGGCGACGTCGGCGGGGTCGGAGGGGTCGATGGTGCGGATGGGGAACTCCTCGAGGTACTGACCGAAGAACCTTAGATACGTCTCGCTTTTACCCTCTAGACCAGCACAGAGGATGCTAAAACAATAGTATGCCAGCTTGGAGTTAAGTAGCCCCAGGATGTACTTATCCTGCGTTGGTATGAAGTAAGTAGTGTTAGAACTGTAGCATCCGCTCATGTCCAGCGCGAAACGAACACCTTTTGCGATATCTGGGAAAATTATTTTTGTACCCTCAAAGTACGATATATATTTATATTGAGGTTGCTGGAGCTCGTACCACTCTTGTTTTGTCGCTCTCTGCTTCAATTGCGCCCGATATGGCTTTAAATGCTCTAAAACTTCGGGATACTTAGCAATATCAACGCCATGGTATGTGTATATTATGTACTTATCGTCCCACTGGATATTGTACCGCCGGATATCTTTGCCATTCAGGAAGGGTTTGATAATCTCATCAGCTTCAGGATTCTTCGAGATAATTTCTTCTCTCTTCGCGGAGTCAATATTGAATGCTGCTGTCGCTCCCGATTTTATTCCCATGCATATCTGCCCGTCATATACCAGACCAAGCTTTTTGGATCCCTTCACTATTTTTTCGAATAACTGCTGTTTTTCTGGGTCGATTAAAGTCCAGGCGGAGCCACTGAGAGCATCGGAAGATAATGTATACGTGGTATTTTTCACCGCTTCCTCTAATCTCAGATTCTGATTACGGACCTTTTCGAACATTTCTGTGTTTAAAGGAGGCGTGTAATTGAACGAGTAGCCATCCTTGTTTGCACACTGAGAAATCAGTATGATGGTCCTGACTGTAGCATTAGGAAAAACAGGAAGCCCTGCTAAATCGATAATATCTCTAATCCGGGCCTCTTTGGCCAGGTGTTCCCTCAGAGGTTTTCCGTATTTTGCCTTGAGGAATTTATTGGAGAATATCATCCCAAAGAAACCGGATTTCCTCGCCAGGTTATGCCCTTTTTCAACAAAGTATGCGTATAAATCCGATCGTTCTTCATGCACCGAGTAGTGTTGCTTTAGGTAATCCTTGATGTCTTTAAACTCTTCCATTCGCACATACGGCGGGTTCCCGATCACCGCGTCGAACCCCCCCGCCTGCATGATGGCGGGAAACGCCCGGCCCCAGTCGAAGGCGTTGATCCGGAAGATCGTCTCCTCGTCGTCGAGGGTCACCTGCACGTCGTTGTAGATGTCGGGGCCGACGAGCGAGTTCCCGCACTTGATGTTCTCGTGGAGCGAGGGGAGCACCCGCTCGCCCGCGATCGTGAGCTGCTTCCCGATCCGCTCGGACTTCTCGCCCTCCAGCACCTTCAGGAGGAGCGAGAGTTTCGTCACCTCCACCGCCTGCGGGTCGATGTCCACGCCGTAGATGTTGTTTAAGAGGATCCGCTTCTTCTCCTCCGTCGTCAGCCGCCAGTCGGTATCGGTCACCTGGTAGACCGGGAGGATGTACTCGTCCCCCCGCTTCTTCCTGCCCCGACCGCTCTTTGCCGGCGCAGGCTTCACCGGCAGGAGCGCCAGCACCGCCGGGTCGGTCATCTTCGCCCCGCCCGCAAGCAGCGGGACCAGGTTGTCCATGTACCACGCGAGGTGCCAGTCGAGGAGATACTGGTAGGCGCCGAGGAGGAACGACCCCGAGCCGCAGGCCGGGTCGAGGATGTGGAGGTCCGCCACCTCCTTTGGGTCCTTCCCCGCAACAAGGTTCCCGACCGTCTGCTTCACGATGTACTCCACGATGTAGGTCGGCGTGTAGAAGACCCCGCCCGCCTTCTTCACCTCCGGCTTCTCCTCGACCCTCGCCTGGTGCCCGGGCGTCAGGCTGATGACCTTCCCCAGGAACTGCTCGTAGACCTGCCCGAGGACATCCGCCGGGAAGACCGAGAACTCATAGGGCGAATCCGGGTAGTAGAGGTGGCCGATGATCTGCTTGAGAGTCTTATCGTCGATCGAGAGGGAGAGCGTCAGGGTGTCAGGGTCTTCCCGGCCGGGCTCTGCCGCGAAGTGGAACAGCCCGGAGTTGTACCGGTCGTCCGCATACCAAAAGAGTCCCTTCAACTGCTCGTAGACATCTTTCCCGGCGGCGAGCCGCTTCAACTGGCCGTACTCCTCGATCCCGCGGTCCTCGCAGATCCGCAGAAAGATGATCCGGTCGATCGTCTTCTGGACCGCCGCGTTCAGCTCCCGGATGGAGAGAGCCTTGTTCCGGAGCGCGATGTTCTTCGCGAGGATCTCCCGCCACCCCTCGATCTCCGCGAGGAACGCATCGTCGATGCCGGCGGTGCCCTTCCCGCCCTTCTTCTGCCTCAGGCTCTCGACGTAGTCGTCATACCCGCCGGTCAGGATGCCGCGCCTGGAGAAGATCGCCGCGA
This sequence comes from Methanoculleus sp., assembly GCA_035363235.1. Classification (GTDB taxonomy): domain Archaea; phylum Halobacteriota; class Methanomicrobia; order Methanomicrobiales; family Methanoculleaceae; genus Methanoculleus. Next base: position 1,086 of record DAOSER010000173.1, on the reverse strand, counting down.
TCTCGTCCCATTTCTCGACGTAGTCGGTGTACCGGTAGTAGCCGATCCTCCTCGTCGATGCCTTGTCCTTCGGTGAGGGTTTCGCCGTACAGTCGTAGACGATGAGCTCCTCGAAGTCCGTGAGCAGGCTGACCGGCAGCTTCGCGCTCCAGGCATACCGGCGCACCTGGTAGGCAGGCTCCGGGTTCTCTTTGAGGTTCACGGCCGGTTTCTTCGCCTCGACGAAGAACTTCCGCATGCCGCCGATCCGAAACGAGTAGTCCGGCGCCCGGGTGGACGCCTCCACCTTCACCGTATCCTCGTGGATCACGTCCTTGTAGCGTTCGTCAAGCCCTGAGCGGTTGTTCACGTCCCATCCGAGGGCCTCGAAGAAGGGATCGATGAACTCCTTTCGGACCTGGAACTCGTTGTAGGACACAGACGTGTATTTTGTATAGTACTGATCAAACCGCTTGATCAGATCGACTATTTCGGGAGGAGCGGGCATGACGATCAATGGAATATGGAAAAGAGGCGGGCATTAGTCTTTCTATTTACTCGTGCAGCCCGGAGGGGAGGGATATGGGTTCTGCCTTCAACCGGTGACCGAATGCTCTGCTCTCCTCCTCACGACACCGCCCCCTCCGGCAGCGGGGGAAGATCGGTCTTTACCGACCACCCGGGGTGCAGCAGAGCCTCCGTATAGGCGCAGTCGGTGATCCTGGAGAGGCCGCGCTCACCCTTCACCCGGTCGGCAAGCATCGACCACGGGCCGGGCCTGATCCTGCAATGCCCGGTATACCGTGACCGGGCTGCCGTAGACCACGCAGTCGATCCTCTCGGGAGCGTGGGGGTCGTCGCCCTCGCCCCGGACGACGATCGCGGCCCCCTCTCGTGCGAGAGTTATCGTCCAGTGCGCCATAGGTGGCTATGGCACTGACGGGTCGATAAGCGTATGCAAACCCGGTTGAACCGGTCGATGCGAATGCGAACCGTGCCGGAGCATTATAGCGCCCAAGATAGCGGAAGCTGGCTTTACTTCACGCCGGCGGCCGCCCGCCGGAACTCGCGGCCGAGATTCTGCTGGATGGTGTGGCACCGCCCTCC
>DAOSER010000172.1:0-4450 GCA_035363235.1 Methanoculleus sp. | reverse complement strand
GCACCCGGGTGATCCGGACGATCTTCTCGTGCCCCTCGTCGTCCTCGATCTCGACCGTCCCTTCGACCGCGAGCGGCTTGTCGTACTGCGTGATCTGGTAGGCCTTCGGGAGGTCGGGGTAGAAGTAGTTCTTCCGGGCGAACTCCGACTCTTCCGGAACCTTCATATCGAGGGCTTTTGCGACCTTCAGGCCGTACTCGACCGCCTTTCTGTTGATGCGCGGGAGCGCTCCGGGGAGGCCGAGACAGACCGGACAGCAGTGGGTGTTCGGCTCGTCGTCGCGGTAGTCCGTCGAGCACCCGCAGAAGAGTTTTGTCGCGGTCGAGAGCTGGACGTGGATCTCGAGCCCGACGATCGTCTTCATGCCCTCACCTCCTGCTCGTAGGCATAGGCAGCGTCGACGACGCGCTCGTCCTCGAACTGCCTTCCCATCAACTGGAGGCCCACGGGGAGGCCGTCCACCTTACCGCACGGGACGGATATCGCCGGGATCCCGGCGAGGTTCGCCGGCACCGTGAGGATGTCAGAGAGGTACATCGAGAGCGGGTCGGACTTCTCGCCGAGACGGAATGCGACCGTCGGCATCGTCGGGCCGGCGATGACGTCCGCGTCGCGGAACGCCCGCTCGAAGTCCTCTCTGATATTCCTGCGGGCAATCTGCGCCTTCGCGTAGTAGCGGCCGGCATAACCTGCGGAGAGCGCGAAGGTTCCGAGCATGATCCGGCGCCGGACCTCGGTGCCGAACATCTCCTGCCGCAGGTCCTGGTAGGCCTCGTGCCAGGATTTCCTGGTGTCGACCGCCGGGCCGTAGCGGACGCCGTCGAACCGGGCGAGGTTCGAGGAGGCTTCGCTCGTGCAGATGACGTAGTAGGCCGCGAGCGCGTGCCGCATGCCGGGGATGCTCACCGGGACGGTCTCGGCCCCGAGCCCCTCAAGGACTCCGATGGCGTCGCGGACCCTCTCTCCCACACGGGGGTCGACACCCTCGCCGAAGTACTCCTCCGGTATCCCGACCCGGAGGCCTTTGATCTCGGCCGACGGCCGGTGGTCGTACGGGCGGTCGAGCATCGTCGAGTCGCGGGGGTCGTACCGCGCGATCACCGACATCAGTCTCGAGACGTCCTCCACCGTCCGTGCCATCGGCCCGATCTGTTCGAGGGAGTTCGCGTAGGCGATGAGGCCGTAGCGGGAGACCCGGCCATAGGTGGGTTTGAGGCCTGCGATCCCGCAGAACGCCGCAGGGCATCGGATCGAGCCGCCGGTATCGGTGCCGAGCGCCATCGGGACGAGGCCCGCGGCGACGGCGGCGGCGCTCCCTCCGGACGAACCGCCAGGCACCCGCTCCGGGTCGACCGGGTTTTTAGTGGGGCCGAACGCGCTCGTCTCGGTGGTGGTGCCCATCCCGAACTCGTCCATGTTGGTCTTGCCGACGATTGCGGCTCCTGCCTGCCGGAGGAGTTCCACGACGTAAGCGTCGTACGGCGGGACGTAGCCTTCGAGGATCTTCGACCCGCAGGTGGTCTGGATGCCCTTCGTGGATATATTGTCCTTGACCGCGACGGCGGTACCGGCGAGTGCCCCGTCGGTGAACGGCGCCGTGCTGCAGGTGGTGATGAAGGCGTTGTACCGGTCGTCCGGCGAGAATTCGAGGGTTCCCGCCACTCACATCACCCTCGGCGCCTTGATGAACCCGTTCTCGGTCGACCCCGCGCTCGCGAGGACTTCTTCCTGCGAGAGGCTGGGCCGGGGCTCGTCGTCCCGGAATACGTTCACAGCCCCGGCGTCCGGGGCGCTTTCTCCCTCGACGGTGTCGAGAACCTCGAAGTAGTCCAGGATTGCGTTGAACTGGGTGGTGAACTCCGGCACCTCGTCTTTCGATATGCCGATATCCGCAAGTTCTGCTATATGTTCAATATCGCTCTCAGTAATCATGTTCCGCCCTACTGATCTCCGTTAAGTACCCTTGTACCGACTTTTTATAACCGTTGTCACGTGCGAGCCGCTGCATCGCTCTCCAGATCCCGCTCCCGTATTGCATCGCTTTCTTCTCGGCCTGGGCAATTTCGGCGGGAATGTGGCGTTCTGCAATCTCGCGCAGGGGGTGTTTTCTCACCCCGCCGCGCACCTTCTCCCCGGCCGGGATCACTTGAGCGGCGCGCACCACCCTGACGTCGAGGTAGGGCATCGAGAAGTATGCCCCGTGAAGCGCCGCCACCGCCTGATCCCGTGTTCTCTGGCGGGCGAGGTCCGCAAAGTCCCGTTCGAGCTCCGCTGCGAGGTCGGGAGAGGAGAGGTAGCGGGCGTAGCCGCCGAAGAGTTCGTCCGCTCCCTGCCCGGCGAGAATCCGTGTGTGGCCGTGGTCTTTTGCCCACGCGGCGACGAAGGAGAGGGTCGTCGCGATCGAGGCCTCGAGGGGGTTCGTCGGGTCGGGGATGACCCGGATGACCCGGGCGAGTGCCTCCGCGACCTCTTCCTCTGTCGGTGTGACGATATCGAGGTCGAGTTTCATCATCCGGGCGGCTGCGGCGGCCCGTTCGAGATCGTGCGACCCTTCGAGCCCCACCGCCACGCAGGGGAGGCGGGCGAGGTGGGCGAGGTGGGCGATCAGGCCTGAGTCCACGCCGCCGGAGAACGCCACCGCGCCCTCGTCGCTCCGGAGGCTGACCGCCGTGACGATCGCCTCCTCGAGGGTGCAGGGTGCCGGATCGGGAGCTACCCGGGCAATCTCCCGTCCGCCGCAGCATACGATTCCCGGCGGGACCGGGCCGGGCAAGATCCCGAGTGCGTCGCGGGCGGTGCAGTCACCGTAGGTGAGCAGGAATTCGCCGCCGCACCGGGTGAGAGCCTCCGGTTCGCCTTCGAGCATCCGCTCTACATCATTCGGCATAAGCCGCACCCCGTCGTGTTCGATCCAGCCCCTCAGGTTCATGGTCGGCATATTCCGTAATCCGGCAATTGTCGCCACGAGGTTCACGCGGTACGCGATCGCCTCAAAAAACGGATCCGTGTCAGTGTTTGCACTGTTGAACTATAAATGTGCGTACATCAGCCGGCGCGAAATGCGGGCGGTTTGGGGTAATTCGACAGGGTATGTGCCTATCCCGCGGGGAAGCAGGAGCCCGGAGGCGCTTTTATCAGGTACGCCGAAGGTGCGGGGATCGCCCCGGGACGATCCCGGGGTGCTCGTGCGGAGATCCCGAAAGACCGGCGCCGTACCCACTCCGGATACGTATCTTAGTTTCATTCTCTTTATTTGCAGAACGCGAATAGATAGATAGACCGGTGAAAACATCCATGCACGAATCAGCACTCATCCGGTTCGGAAGCGAGATCCGGCACTTCTATGTCGTTACCGTCGCGAACATCGTCTTTGCCGCCCTCGTGATGGCGTTCGGCATCAGCGTGCTCGTCGGAGAGGCGGTCTCCATGTACGAGACCTTCTCTACCGCGCAGTATGTGATCTATTCCCCGGTCGTCCTGTTCGTCGCGCTTGTTGCCGTCCTCACGGGCCTTCGCTGGATTCTCACCAGCTTCGGGGTCTTCGAAGGGGTCGAGGCGATCAAGGACGACCTCGATGGAATGGGAGGGGAGGTTCCCGACGAGGCTCTCACCCGTCTCATCGTAAGCATGCTCGCCCACTACCGCGACAACCGCGCGACCATCCGCACCATGATCCTGGTCTGCACGCTCGGCGGCGTCTGCTCGTTTCTCCTCGGGATCGCCGTCGGTCTGGAGCACTTCTCCGTCTCGGCGGACGGCATCTCCTTCACCATCAACAACTACCTGGTCATCCCCATGCTCCTCACGCTCGGGGTTGCCCTCGTCAGTCTCGCCTCCTCATACTACTTCTTGGGGTTCGCAAGGGTCTGGGACGAGCGGCTCGACGAGATCGAGGTGTCCGAGGCTCTCCTGAAAGAGACGCTGGAGCTGGATCGGCGATGAGCGGGCGCAGGACGGCGTTCGAGATCTACTGGGAGATCCTGGTCTTCTGCAGAACGCCACAGTCGTTTACGGGCATCATCAACCGGTGCGACCTGAACTCGAAGACCGGCCAGGAGTATCTCCGGTTCCTCGTGGAAAAAGAGTATCTCGTTGAAGTGGCCGAGGGGGACAGGATCCGGTACCTTGCCACCGAGAGGGCCGGGGAATACACCGCGCTCTTTGGTTCGCTCTATCGCAAACTCTTCGACGCCTCTCCCCGGTTCAAACTGTGAGGACCGCCCGAAACCCCTTCACCGGCAGAGCGGCGTGAGTTTCTCGATCAGCCGCTCCACCTGCCGGACGGCCGTCCCGATGTAGGCGTCCGGGTCGAGGAGAGCGTCGAGTTCCTCGCGGGTGACGAACTTCGTTACCTCCGGCCGCTCGCCGAGCACCTCGGCGAGGTCGCGGTCCTCGGCGAGGGCCTGCATGCTCGCCGTCCGCATCACTTCGTGGGCCTCCTGCCGGCTCA
>DAOSER010000171.1:0-4556 GCA_035363235.1 Methanoculleus sp. | reverse complement strand
TCGACATGACGAAGGGTATCCAGTACCTCAACGAGACGATGGAACTGGTCCTCGACGGCTGGCGCGAAGCGCTCCGCGGCGGTCCGCTCGCCGACGAGCTGGTCCAGAACCTGAAGATCCGGCTGGTGGACGTGAAGCTCCACGAGGACGCCATCCACCGCGGCCCCGCGCAGGTCATCCCAGCGGTCAGGAGTGCCGTCAAGGCCGGGCTGCTGATGGGAGGCGACTCGCTTCTTGAGCCTATCCAGAAGATCCAGATCACGGTCCCGAGTGAGCAGATGGGTGCGGCGACCTCTCAGATCCAGGGCCGACGCGGTCAGGTCTTCGATATGCTCAGCGAAGGCGACACGATGACGATCGTCGGCAAGGCGCCGGTCGCCGAGCTCTTTGGGTTCGCCGGCGACGTCCGGTCGGCCACCGAGGGTCGCGCGATGTGGAGCACCGAGTTCGCCGGATTCGAACTGGTTCCCGCCGGCATCGTCGACGAAGTGGTCAAGGGCATCCGCCGGCGCAAGGGCTTGAAGGAACAGATGCCGCGGCCCGACGACTACCTGGCGTAACCTCTCTGTCGATACCCTCCCTTTTTGTTTTTTGCTCGGCGAGCGGATGCGCCTGGCGGCGGGGGTTAATCCCGTCGCCCGGAACTCTCAGAAGGGTTTGCCGGACTGGGCAGAACCCTTGTGGATCCACCTGGCCGGGTCAGGGTGCCTCCGGCCCCCCTATCCCTCCCCTCACTCCACGGGCTCGGCAATGGGCGGGATGTCATCCACGATCGGCACGGTCACCGGAAGGTATCCTGCGGCAGCGTTACCCCTGCGGTTATAGGGGTGAACTGCCTCGCCTCCGGGATATTCGCGACCGGTAGTATACCGGGTTTTACGTTTGATTCCTGTCCCGGTCACAAGAGGAACGGTGTCTGGGTTGGTTCCAGGGTTACGAAGGTCAACGGTGGGAGGGTTATCGGCGGCAGGGTCCTTGTTGGCTGGGGTGTCGATGTCTCGGTGGGTGTTGCGGTTGTCGGCGGCAGATCTACTGCCGGGGTTACCGTTGAGGTTGGTGAGGGTGTCGTTTCCGCTGTCGGAGTAGTCGCCGGTGTTGCGGTAGGCGGCGAGGTGACTGTTCCGGGTGTTCCGAGTACTGCGGGCGTCAGAACCGGCCCTGGTGCTGACTGGGTGGGTGTTCCGGACGGCGCCGCCTCATCAGGGGTCCAGGCATAAATATCCCAGTTGCCGTTTCGGTAGTCATTCCAGACGACCATGCTCTCCGTGACGGCGGGCATCATCTGTGCGCTCTCGTTATCCGTGATCCGGGTCTCTTCGCCTGTGGCGATGTCGTAGAGGTAGATATCCCAGTTCTCGTTCCGGTTGTCCTGCCAGACGATCCAGTCCCCGGCGATGGCGGGGTTGACCTCATGGCCGGTCCCGTTCGTGATCTGCGTCTCCTCTCCTGTGGCAAGGTCGTAGAGGTAGACGTCCCGGTTGCCGCTCCGGTTGTCCTCCCAGACGACCCGGTTGCCACTCATCATCATGCCGGCAGAGAGGGCCGTCGCGAACTGGTCTGTGCCCGCCGGCGAGAGGGTGCGCTCGCTCTCTTCGGTCAGGTTGTAGAGGTAGACGTCGTAGTCCCCCGTCCGGTTGTCGGACCAGAGGATACGGTCGTCGAGGACCGATGCGTAGACCTGGTCGACCGTGGCGTTGGTGACCTGGATCTCTGCGGCCGTTGCGGCACCGGCGAGAAGGGCGAGGGCGACCAGCGCCAGGACCGGTGCAAAAAGGTTGCGTTTATCCGTCATTTGAGCCTCCTTGAGTTCCCTCTGCCCGGGGAACCCCTTCGGTGAAGGAGAAAGGTCCCGCCCTGCTCTCCGGCGAACACGTACGGTGTCCCGTTATGCTGGCACCGATCTGCTGAGAGGTATGCCTTGTGAGCGGTGATGGTGGGGATGATGCCAACGATCCTGCATGGGTGTTCCTTCCTCGGGCGAGGGAGTATGCATGGTCGTATATAATACCGACCTGCAGCCGGAAGAGGCGTCCCCCCAAAAAAGTTGTGATGCCAATCTGCAGCCAGGTTGACCGGTCGGGGGCGCCCGCGGTGACTTCTCAACAGGTCCGGCGGGATCTGCCTACCGCTTTTGCGCTGCGGCGAGTAGTCCGTAGATAGCGATCGCGGCGATCGCGATCAGTCCCGGGAGCGGCGCCTGCGTCGGGGGCGTGGTGGTTGTGGCCGTAGCCGTGGTTGCCGGTGTCTCCGCGGGCGTTCCCGTGACCGTGGTGCCGGAATCCGTAGGCGTCATCGTCGGGGCGGCGGCGAACGTGATGCTGTGCTCTCTGAGCAGACCGTCCTTCGCACTGTACGCGTAGTATCGCCCGTATTTCCCACCGAGCGTATGCGTGTTGACCGTGAAGTAGCCGTCGTTCGGCACGCCGATGACCCGGATGATCTGTTTTGTGGTGTCGTCATTCCGGTAGTGCCGGAGTTCTGTGACCGGGTTTTGCGTATCCGCGTTGCGGAAGTTGACAAGATCGAGGACGAGCGGTTCGCTCCCCACCTCGACTGTCTCGCCGGGCTGCACCGCCCGCGGAGCGGTCCCCTGTGCGGCCGTCGGGAAGACGAGTGCCAGCGCAAGGACCATGAGGAAAACCAGGAGATACCGGGATGTCTTCTTCTCGTGCTTCATAGTTCCAACCTGGCTTTTGCTATATATATGCGTATTGAAAGACTGCCGGAGTTGTTCTCATTCACCCGGCGAATCTGCCGGGGCACCCGGCCCGAACCGTTCCGCTCCACCTGTCCTCCCCGCTCGAATCGCTATGTGCAAAGGGGCTACCCTGCAGCCTATAGCGGCTGATGGCCGCCAGCCCGTGGTCGGAGAGAAGGTATCAGGGCGATTCGGGGATGGATACGATCCGCGCGACTGCTCCGGCTACGTGATTCGTAAAAAAAGGATTAGGGGTTACTCGATGGTGAACGCCATCGAGAATGTGGTCTCGTTGCCGGTCACGTTCTCCCAGGGCTGCATGTAGACAGCGGAGAATTCACCGGCGCCCTTCTCAGCCGCGATGTACTCCCAGACATGCACTCCACCGGCGCCCACGAGCCCGGTCTCCGGCGGGATGAACGTGTCGTTCACATACTGAAGCCCGGCGGACGAGGTGACGTTCCACTGAAATCCGGTCGTCGGGTTCTCATCGAGGCTGATCGCGATCTCGCTTCCGACGGGGACGGTGACGGTCTCGTTGTTGTTCGTCTCGTTGAAGGCGTACCCCTCCACCGGGGCGGGCGTGGATGTCGCGGTCGGAGCGGCCGTGGTTTCCACCGGCGTGGGCGTCGGGGTTCCCGGTTCCGCCGGCTGCGACGTGCAGCCGGCACTGAGGATGCATAATGCCAGCAATCCTGCAATCAGGACACAAGAGATGGTCTTTACCTGAACCATGCGGTAAGATTGAACGAATAGGTTAAATAATTTTCTTAAACCTCTGAAAAAGACTCCCGCGCCCGGACTATATTCTGATCCGATCGCATCGGATCGGCAGCTGCAGGGAGGATCCGTGCATGCTCCAAAACCGGTTTGGTAAACCCGACTCCTACGGCACCTGGGTCGGCGTGAACGAGCGGTTCATGGTCTATGTCAGTGTCGAAGGCGGCTCCAAGCAGGATCTCGATGCGTTCGTGAACGCCATCGACTACGGCGGCATTGCAAACCTGAAGTGACCCCTAATCCTTCTTTTTTGGCACGGCCGTGATGATGTAGTGATACGGCCCCGATTCCGCGACCGTCCCGATCTCCAGCCCCGCGTCCGCCATCAGCGACGCCGCATGCTCCGTGCTGAACTTCTTTGCGGGCGGCGGACCGAGGGGCAGGGGTTCTTTCTTCCAGTCCACATCGACGACCATGCCGGTATTTCGCGCCATTCTTTTTGCGTTCCGGAGCACCTGAACCGGGTCGACGAAGTCGTGGAGGTCGATGCCGAAGAAGACGACGTCCGCACAACCGTCGCAGAGGACGGTCTCCTCGGCCATCCCCTGGTGGAGGACGACGTTGTCGAGTCCCTCGGCATAGGCCTTCTCCTGCAGGAGATCCAGCGCTTCGGCGTCGATGTCGATTCCGCAGACGCGGCCGCGCGGCCCGACGATCCGTGCTGCGGGGAGCGCGAAGAACCCGTCCCCGCACCCGACGTCGATGAAGGTGCCTCCGGAGACGAGCCCGATCCCCTCGAGGATGGATTCGGGGTGCTGCCAGCGCCGGCGGGCAGCCTCATCTTCCGGAGAGCGCCTTTTGGCATGTCCGTGATGCATCATACCGGTCCCGGTGGCGCGGAGCGCGGAAGAACCTGCCGATGGTATGTCGGGGATGAGGGCTCAAGGCCAAAAAAGCATAGGTGGCATAGCCACCCTTCGCACACATTAAATTGGACCGATGCACGGTCTTCGCGCTCCGTGCAGAGACAGTCCCTGAACAAGCCCCCGGTTTTAACCGGGGGTAGTTGACTTCATCGCCTTGCGGATCTTCTCCTGCACTTCCGGCTGTTCCGGGTTCATCTGGTGGGCGGTCTGGA
>DAOSER010000170.1:0-4577 GCA_035363235.1 Methanoculleus sp. | reverse complement strand
GTATTGCCCATCTCAACAGACGCCACGATAAAATAGGGCTTCACCCGGTACTCGGGAACACCCGCGCCCGCCCCATGGGAGAGCGACGGCGGCGGCGGGCTTTCGACGATGTGCGGTGTAGGTTTGAAAAAGCGCTCCAAAAAGCGGGCACACATAGTAGTCTTTTTCCTGTCTCCCACTTTATATCTTTCCATGCAGCCATACGTGCCTGGGACCCGGAGAACCGGCTGAGCCTCGCGAGAAGTTATCCTTGCGGTTCCCGGGGCTGGACGCCGGCTTCCCGGGCGATATCTGGCTATTCAGACGGTATTTTTGGGATTGAGGCATGCGGTTGCATGCCGGGAGCGGTCATCGCGAAACGCCCGGCACTGCCGGTTCCGGCAGAGCGCTTATATATCGATAGCACAGATAACCACATTACCGGACGGGTTCCGGCGTTTCGTCGCGCCCGTTCCGTTTCAGGGAGGGGTGAACCGTATGGTTGCGCTTTCAGATGAGATTAAGGAGATATTTACCAAAACCAAAGTCATGCCGATGGCCACGGCGTCAAAGAGCGGCGTCCCGAACGTGGCGCCGATGGCATCGATAGAACTCGTCGCCGACGATACCGTCTGGATCATGGACAACTACATGGTAAAGACGCTTGAAAACCTCAAAGAGAACCCTGTTGTGGCGCTCTACTTCTACGACCAGGATACCAAGCGCTGCTTCCAGATAAAGGGCGATACCGAGATCAAGACGTCCGGCCCCGATTACGAGAAGTTCCGCGACAAAGTGAGGACGAAGAGCCACAAGTACCCGGCGAAATCGCTTATCGTCATCAAGATCACCGGCGTCTTCGAGTGCACGCCGGGAAAAGAAGCCGGGAAGAAGGTGCTTTAGGCACCTCCTCAACATTTCTTGAGATTTTTGAGCAGGCGTGCCTGCAGACCGAAGTAATTCGAGAACCCGACGGCGTGGTTCTGGTCGAGCGTCGTCGAGTCGAACGAGACAAGGTCGTCGGAGTAGAGCGCTTCGTCCGAACTCCGGCCGAGGACCTTGACGCTGCCCTTATAGAGGCCGACGTCCACGGTGCCGCTTGCGCGCTCCTGGGTCGTGTCGATGAATGCGTTGAGCGCGTGGAAGAGCGGTTCATGTACGAGCCCCATATAGGCGAGTTCGGACCACTTATCGTCGACGATGCGCTTGAACGCGAGTTCAGAGCGGGTCAGGACGAGGCGTTCGAGATCGCTGTGCGCCGCAAGGAGGACGGTCGCGGCCGGGTGCTCGTAGATCTCGCGGGCTTTCAGGCCGAGGATCCGGTCCTCGACCATATCGTTGCGGCCGACACCGTTTCTTCCGGCGATCCGGTTCAGTTCCCGGATAAGGGCAAGGCCGGGCAGCCTCTGCCCGTTGAGGGCGACCGGAATTCCCTTCTCGAACTCGATCCTGATCTCTTCCATGGTGTCGGGCGCATCCTTCGGCGATACCGTCCAGGCGTAGATATCGTCGGGCGGGTGGAAGGCCGGGTCTTCGAGTTTGCCGCCCTCGATGCTCCGGCTCCAGCAGTTCTCGTCGATGCTGTAGGGCTTGTCCTTCGCTACGGTCACCGGAACGTTGTGCTCCTGTGCGTAGCAGATCTCCCACTCGCGGGTCAGGTTCATCTCCCGCATCGGTGCGATGATGTCATATCCGGCGGACCTGAAGATGAAGTCGAACCGGAGCTGGTCGTTGCCTTTGCCGGTGCACCCGTGTGCGATCTTCGAGGCGCCTTCCTGCTCTGCGACCTTCACGATCTCTTCGGCGATCAGCGGGCGGGCAAGCGCCGTGCCCATCGGGTATCCCTCATACGACCCGTTCGCTCTTATCGAGGGGAATAGACAGTCCGCTACAAACTTCTCCTTCGCATCGATGGTGTAGTGGTTGTCCGCAAGCATCCGGCCCTTCTCGGTTGCCCGGGCTATCTCCTCCTCGGGCTGGCCCACGTCGACGGCAACGGTGACGATCTCATCGAACCCGTAATGCTCGCGCAGGAGGGGAATGCAGATGGAGGTGTCGAGACCTCCCGAAAATGCTAGGACGATTTTTCCCTTTTCCATGGTATTGATCTCCGCGTTCCTCCCTGCCTAACGGCAGATCGGAGTAATCTACAATGATATGACTTTTCACCCAATAAAAGAAGTGGTATGGGCGGACGCACCGGCAGGAACTCCCGGCCATTCCCGATATTTTCAGAGGACCGAAGTACCGGAAAGCCGGGACGCCAGGGTGCACAGGGCGCCCTCACGACCGCTCTCCAACCCCGGCACGCTCCTGCGCGCCCGGGGCTCCCGGGAGCCGGATTGTGAGTTGTCGGGATCCGGGGAAAATGGCCATTGTATGACGAATAATTAGCAAAATGGCGATAAATTACAGGTTAACGGACACTCATGGGCGCCAGTGCCGAAAACACCGTAAACCGTCGAAAAAAATAAAATTCCTCCTAAATAAACGGGGTTTACGAAACCCGAAATTATAAGGCAGATTACAGAGAAATCGTGAAGCTGGAGGGTTCCGTCATTTTTGAAGAGATACCCATAGAGAACACAACATCACCACAACCAATAATCAGCGTCAGGGGCCTGACCAAAGTATTCGGGCAGCATCACGAGAAGGCACTGGAACTCCATAGAAGAGGCCGCTCGAAACGGGAGATCTACGAGGAGACTGGCTCGACGCTGGCTCTCGATAACGTCTCGTTCGACGTCATGCCGGGCGAGACATTTGTCCTGATGGGGCTGTCCGGGAGCGGAAAGTCGACGCTTCTCCGCTGTATCAACCGGCTTATCGACCCAACCGAGGGCGAAATACTGATCGACGGCGCGGACATCGTCGGCATGAACCTGGATGAACTCAGGACAACCCGGCGGCGCAAACTCGGGATGATCTTCCAGAGTTTCGCTCTCCTTCCCCACCGAACGGTTCTCGATAACGTCGCCTTCGGCCTCGAGATCCAGGGCGTTCCGGCTGACGAGCGGCACAGGAAAGCCGAAGAAGTGCTCCAGATGGTGGGGCTCGGGGGCTACGGGGGAAGCATGCCCGGCGAGTTCTCCGGCGGCATGAAGCAACGGGTCGGGCTTGCCCGCGCGCTCACGAGCGACCCCGATATCCTCCTGATGGACGAGGCGTTCAGCGCTCTCGATCCCCTTATCCGCAGGGACATGCAGGACGAACTGCTGGATCTTCAGCAGCGGCTGGCTAAGACGATCATCTTCGTCACCCACGACCTCGACGAAGCCCTGAAACTCGGCGACCGGATCGCCCTGATGAAGGACGGCGCGATCGTGCAGGTCGGCACGCCGGAGGAGATCCTGACAAACCCCGAGAACGCCTACGTTGAGAAGTTCGTCGCCGATGTGGACCTCACAAGGGTCCTCTCGGCAAGCGACGTGATGCGCCGCCCCGAACCGGTCGCCCAGTGCACCGCGGGGCCGAGGGTGGCCCTGCACCTGATGGAGGAGCACGACATCCCGGGGATATTCGTGGTCACGCGCCAGCGCATGCTCCGTGGGCGGGTGACGCTCGACGCCGCCGCCGAGGCGGTCAAGAAGGGCAGACAGATCGCGGATATCCTCATCACCGACGTTCCCGTCGTGGCTCCCGACGCGTCGCTCTCCGATATCATCTCGCTGATCGTCGAGAGCCCCTACCCTGTGGCGGTGGTGGACGATACCGGCAGGCTCAGGGGAGTGATATCACGCGGCGCCATCCTCGCCGCCCTGGCACGAAAGGGGGTGGATGTCAGTGCAACTGCCTAAACTCCCCCTGGGGGATGCCGTCGAGACGCTCGTAGACTGGATCGAGCAGTACTTCGGGTGGCTGCTCGACGGCATCAGCGAAGGGCTCGGGTTCCTTATCGGCGGGCTGCAGGATCTCCTGCGTGCCATGCCGGCACCGGTCCTGATCCTCCTCGCGGCCGTTCTGGTCTGGTTCGTCACCCGGCGCGACATCAAACTGGCGGGACTCACCGTGCTCGGCCTGCTGCTGATCTGGGATCTCCAGCTCTGGAACCTTGCCATGCTCACCCTGGCGCTCGTCCTCGTCTCGACGATCGTCGCGCTCGTAATATCGATCCCGCTCGGGATCGCGGCCGCAGGGAGCGACGCGATCAATGCAGCGCTCCGGCCGGTCCTCGACTTCATGCAGACGATGCCCTCGTTCGTGTACCTCATCCCCGCCGTGATCTTCTTCGGCCTCGGGAGCGTTCCGGGCACCATCGCAACGGTCGTCTTCGCGATGCCGCCGGCGCTGCGCCTCACCAACCTCGGGATCCGGCAGGTGCCGACCGAGCTCGTCGAGGTCGCGGACGCGTTCGGCTCAACACCCCGACAGAAACTCCTCAAAGTGCAGCTCCCGGTCGCGCTCCCCACCATCATGGCAGGGGTGAACCAGTGCATCATGCTCGCCCTCTCCATGACCGTCATCGCATCGATGATCGGTGCAGGAGGGCTCGGCTACCAGGTGCTCGTGGGCATCCAGCGGGTGGATATCGGCATGGGCTTCGAGGCGGGGCTTGCCATCGTGATCATCGCGATCATCCTCGACCGGATCACCCAGAA
>DAOSER010000169.1:0-4657 GCA_035363235.1 Methanoculleus sp. | reverse complement strand
GTCGTTCAAGACCTTCGCCGCCGGCGCAAGCGCGTTGGTCGTGCAGGAGGCGTTTGATATGATGGTGTGCTTTGCCGGGTTGTAGGACCCCTCGTTGACGCCGAGCACGACCGTCAGATCGGCGTCGGGCGAGGGCGCACTGATGGCGACCCTTCTCGCCCCGGCCTCCAGGTGCTTTGCGGAACCCGCCCGTTCGGTGAAATGCCCGGTGCACTCAAGCACCAGATCCACGCCGAGGTCTTTCCACGGGAGGCGGGCAGGATCCCTCTCGTGGAACACCCGTACCTCCTTTGAACCGAATTTGAGGCGATCCGCTCCAGCCTCGACCGGGAAGGGCGCCCGGCCGTGGACCGAGTCGTATTTCATCAGGTAGGCGAGTTCTTCTGTCGGGTTCGGGTCGTTCACCGCGACGATCTCGATATTCCCCGGTGGATCGATCAGGTAGTTCGAGAGAGTCTTTCGCCCGATCCGCCCAAATCCGTTTATAACAACCTTTTTCATGACACTTCCCCCTGTTTGACAGGGGGTCTCCTGTGCAGGGCGGTATATATGATCTTCCCCTGGAGCCCGCCGGCAACGGAGAGGTGCTACCCCGCTCCTGCCTGCCGGGCCACGCCCCGGGCGGCCGCCGCGACCTCCTCCGGGTCGCCGAGGTAGTAGTGCCCCGCCGCCTTCAGGTCGTCGTCCAGTTCGTAGATGAGGGGATAGCCGGTGGGGATGTTGAGCGATGCAATCTCGTCGTCCGGGACCCCGTCCAGGTACTTGATCAGCGCCCTGAGGCTATTTCCATGGGCGGCGACGAGGATGGGTGAACCCCGACGAAGGTCAGGGGCGATATGGCTCTCCCAGTACGGGAGCACGCGGTCGAGCGTGTCGTGCAGGGACTCGGTCGCAGGAAGGCTCTCAGGGTCAAGGCCCGCGTAGCGGGGATCGAACCGCGGGTGCCGCGGGTCGTCCCACGGAAGAGGCGGCGGCCGCACATCGTATGCCCGGCGCCAGAGGTGCACCTGCTCCACGCCGTATTTCGCGGCGGTCTCCTGCTTGTTCAAGCCCTGCAGAGCGCCGTAACTCTTCTCGTTCAGCCGCCACGACCGGTGCACCGGGACGTACATGAGGTCGAGGTCGTCCATAACGAGCCAGAGCGTCCGGATCGCCCGTTTCAGGACGGAGGTGTAGGCGACGCGGAACGTATACCCGCCGTCCCTGAGAAGTTCCGCCGCACGGTGGGCCTCTTCCATGCCCCGGGGCGAGAGGTCCACATCGGTCCAGCCCGTGAACCGGTTCTCCCTGTTCCAGGTGCTCTCACCGTGCCGCAAGAGGATCAATGCTACCATTGCACTCATCTCCCGTACCCGGTATGGAACCCCCGCCCGGATAAAACCCCTGCATACGCGAGAAGGCGCCCGGCGAGAGATGCCGGAATGGCGCAACACCGGAGGAACAACCCGTCCCTCGCCTTCCGGCGGCACAGGATAACCGGACCGGGAAATCCCTATAATAGCCGATTTTGACAAACCGGCCGCGTATAGGTTCGATTTTTTTCGTAGCCTACCATTCATTTATCAATCATTCCCGCCAATATGCTGTTGTATGGCAGCGAACAGAAGAAGGAACAGGAACTACATTCTCGCGACGGCGTCGCTCTTTGTCATCGTCGTGGCGTGCGTCATCGCCGCAGGATGTACGTCGGGCACATCGACGCCTGGAACGGTCACCGGACTCACCGGGACTTCCTGGACTCTCGACTCATACCTCACCGAGAACGGCTCCCTCGTCCCGGTTCTATCGGGAACGGAGGTCACTGCCCGGTTCGATGACGATGGAAAGGTTACCGGCTCGGCCGGGTGCAACGGCTACGGCGGCGATTACCAGCTTGACGGAACGACTCTCTCAATCTCCTCGCTCGTCCAGACGCTGAAGCTCTGCACGGAGCCCGAGGGAATCATGGAGCAGGAGGCACGGTTCATCGATCTCCTCGCCTCGGCAACGGGCTGCCGGATAGAAAATGAACGACTCATCGTCACCGACGCGGAAGGCACCGACGTGCTCGTCTTCGTGGAGGCACGGGCGGTGCCGCCGACACCGCTCGCCGGAACCTCCTGGACGCTCGCGAGCCTCGCCGGAGATGACGGCACGATGATCCCGATTGTTCCCGGCACAACCGTAACGGCGGCCTTCAGCGTTGACGGGAACGTCGGCGGATCGGCCGGGTGCAACCACTACGGCGCGGGCTACACCGTAGACGGCGCGAACCTCGCGATCGAGCCGGCCATAAGGACCGAGATGTACTGCAACGAGCCGGAAGGCCTCATGGATCAGGAAGACCACTACCTCGCGCTCCTGACCGATGTCGCATCCTACCGGGTGGAGAATGACCGGCTGATCTTCACGGACGCGGACGGCAACGACCTGCTGGTCTTTGAGGAGGTCGTCCGGACGCCCGACCTCCCGCTCGTCGGGACCGACTGGGTGCTTGAGTCCTACACCACCGGAGGAAGCGCAGTCTCCTCGGTGATCGTCGGCACGACCGTCACCGCGAACTTCGCGGCCGACGGGAACGTCACCGGCAACGCCGGGTGCAACCACTTCGGCGGCCAGTACAGCCTCGACGGCGAAAACTTCTCGATCTCCTCGCTCTACAGCACCCTGATGTACTGCGAGACGCCGGGCGTCATGGAGCAGGAAGCGGCGTTCATGGGCCACCTCGCGAACGTCTCCTCCTACCGGACGGAAGGAAACCGGCTGGTCCTCACGGACACTGAGGGTACCGATGTCCTCTTCTTCGTGCAGGCACCGGAGGTGCCGCCGGCGCCGCTCACCGAGACCGAGTGGACGCTTGAGTCCTTCAGCAGCCCCGACGGGCAGACGGTCTCCTCCGTGATCGTCGGGACCACGATCACGGCGGTCTTCTCCGACGGAAACGTCACCGGCAACGCCGGGTGCAACTCCTACGGGGCCAGCTACGTGCTCGACGGTATGAACCTCACCATTGAACCGCCGATCAGCACGAAGATGAACTGCAACGAGCCGGAAGGCGTCATGGAGCAGGAGAACCGGTACCTCAACCTCCTCACGGACGTTTCCTCCTACCGGGTGGAAGGTGACCACCTGACCCTCGCGGACGAGACGGGCACCGACCTGCTCGTCTTTGTGCAGGCTCCGCTCGACGGGGGCCGGTGGATGTCCCCACCTGCCGACGGTCAGTACGACCTCCTCGATGAGGACGGAAACGTCGTGATCTCTTACTGAGCGGAGGGCGCGGATCGGTCCTGATCGCGCCTTCGCTCCCGGGTACGGGGTCGGCCGGAAAGGCCTGCCCCTGCCCGATCTTCTCCATTTTACTCAATCCGTACGTCCGTCTCTCACGCAGGGGCAGACTCAGGACGACAGCGCCGGATCGGCGCCGCCTCAACCCGCGCCCGGGGGAGAGGGCGATTGAGATTATCTCGAAGCAAATGGGTTGTTTTTTCTTCTCCAGCCTCATACGCCTATCCGGGGTAGAGATGGGGAGAGACGGACACCATACACTCGCGAAGGCCGCATTCCTGATCATCGTAGCGGCATGCCTCTTCTCGGTCGGCTACTCCAGCGGGACAGGTGCCCCTTCCGACGGCGCCAACCAGGTCGCCGAACCGCTTGCGGGGACCGCATGGGACCTGGTCGCATTCCGTGCCGATAACGGTTCCATCGCCGCCCCCTTGCCCGGGGCAGAGCCGCTCATCATCTTCGGCGAGAGCGGCACGCTCTCGGGGTCCGCCGGATGCAACCTCTATTCTGCTGCCTACAGGATCAACGGGTCCACCATCGCAGTGGAGCCGATCGGCGGCACGGAAGCCCATCCTGCAGCAGAGCAGGGTCTCGTGCAGCAGGAGAGCCGGTACCGGGAACTGCTCGCTACGGCTGCATCCTACAAGGTCGAGGACGACCGACTGGTGCTCTCCGGGCCGTCGGGCAGGGACCTGCTTGTCTTTGAGCGGTCGGACCAGCCCGAGAACGTGCCGCTGCTCTCGACCGAATGGCGGCTAACCCACTACACCACCGGCGGCGGCAGCACCGTCGCGTCGCCGGTCCCCGGCACCAACATCACCCTGGTCTTCGATGGCGACGGCACGCTCTCGGGGTCTGCCGGATGCAACGCCTACTCGGCCCCGTACCGGGTCAACGAGACGGGGATCACCGTGGAGGGGGCCATTGCGACGAAAGCCTCCGCGAGCGAGCCCGCAGGCATCATGGAGCAGGAGGGGACCTACCTCGACCTCCTCCGGTCGTCAGCGGGCTACCGGATCGTCGGGGATACCCTCGTGGTCATCGACGGCACGGGGAGGGCGATCCTCTTTTATACGGCAGGGTCGTGAGGAAGGAGAGGAGAACCCGGCTCAAGGGCTCCCAACCTTCTCTTGAACCGTTTTTCGGGGGCACCTGGCACGGATTTTGTGGGAACTGCGCACTTCGCACCTCGAAGCCCGGCAGTTTCTTGTGCTACGGTTCTACGAATCATCGCACCTCACACCTTCGGTCTCCCTAGCGATGTCCCGTGGGGACATCGCCTATCGCCATACACTGCCCGCCCCTCGCGGGGGGCGGAACGACTTCCCCGCAGGGTGCGACGTTCCGCAGGAACGGAGCATGAGCACCGCAGGTGCGGGTTGCGACGTTC
>DAOSER010000168.1:0-4727 GCA_035363235.1 Methanoculleus sp. | reverse complement strand
TCCCCGACATGCGCTACCTCTCCCCGGCTTACCTCCCCATGCTCGTCATCGGGGTGTATGCCTTCAAACACGCCGGCCTCGACGGTGACGGGGTGCGGGAGGCATTGCGGACGCTCTTCTGGCTCGCCGTCGTCGACCTCCCGCTCATCTTCGTCGTCCTCCAGGTCATCGCCGGCAACAACCCCGGCGGGCAGGTCACGTTCGTCACGACCCTCACCTATCTCTTCCTCGCCGGGGCCGCGGCGCTCTACGTCGCCGTGCTTGCAAAGCGTGCCTCCCCCCGCCTCCTCGCCTACGCCGTCCCGGTGCTGATGTTCTTCCCCCTGGCCTGGGAACTCGTCGTCGACTTTCGGTTCGCGACGAGCTGCTGGGAGGGGTACCACTTCTGGATACCCGTGGTGCAGTATATCTGGTACATCCAGTACGCGATCTTTCCGCTGTGAAGGGAGGACAGGGGCCGGACACCGGTTGCACCCGGGTTGCAACCACCATCGCAACCTCCGTCCGCGGAGGGGTCATCCTCGTTCTCGTCCACCACCCAGGCGGAGATTTTTACAGATCCGAGGTTCACAGGGTGCAAGCAAGCCCCCGGGCTTTAGCCCGTGGAGAGTGTCAATTTTATTCCATATCCCTCAGTTTTATCAAAAAACATGGAATGAGAGGGGTGGACGTATCTGAGATCCATCGTCGCGATATCTGGAGCGTTTCTATGACCATTGCGCATGAAGCAGCCATCAATGCTACAGTGCATGCCAATTATTCGCAGATCGGTGCGCCTCTGCGGGTTGCCATCTATGACGACCGGGTGGAGATAGATAATCCGGGTATTCTGCCTCCGGGGATAACCATCGAGGATGTGAGACAGGGCGTATCTAAAACCCATAACCGCGTCATCGCCTGTTGTTTCGTGAACCGGGCTGATCGAGCAGTGAGGTAGCAGATTCCGCGTATTCTGGAAGAGAGAAGCAGAATCTGTCTGAGCCTGTGCTCGAAGAGATCGGGATGAAAGTTCGGTTTACCGTTTTTCTTGCGAAGGAGATCTCACCCGGAATTAAGCACGAAGCCGTGGAAGAGGCTGAGAAACATGTAACCGAACATGTAACAGGACATGTAACAGGACATGTAAAACGGCTTCTGATCTGTTTAGAGGAGAGGCCCTCCGGAACAAAAGATGTGATGCAATGTCTGGGGCTCAATCACCGCCCCGCATTTCTGTACGATTACCTGAGGCCGGCAATTCAGGCGGGATTTGTTCAAATGATGCAACCGGATTCACCCAAAAGCCCAACCCAGAAATGCCGCCTGACTGAAAAGGGAAGGAGATGCCTGAAAAGAAGGGGTTTATACGCCGGACGGGAACGGCGGCGGACGTTCACGGTTCTGCAAGTCTCGGACGGTCGGGCTCAAGGCTCCCCCGTAACCCTTCGCCCCGAGGCGGCCTCTCACTTTCTCCCGGAGAAGCCTCCTGCTGTCAGTGGATCTTCAATACATGCCCACTACCTTAGAGGGATACCCTCGGCACATCAGGCTTTCCCAGGATGCGATCAGGAGAACTATCACGCTATTCAGGGCGTGGCAGCTCACCCGGGTAGTTGAGTACAACTCAGGCCATCATCTGAAGGTGCGCCTGAACTCTTCCCCATCAATCCCGGCCTGTTTGAGGATGCCATTCAGGGTGCCTCTCTTCAATTCCCGGTGCAGAGGTACGGAAAAGACCCGCCACTCCTTCTGCACGACAACATGGGACGAGGTCTGCCGTTGTGGGACAAAACCATGCCGGGCAAGGTACTTCACCATCTCTTCCCCGGAGACAACCGGCAGCTTATGCGACATCAGCTACGTCAACCTTCGATATCTCGTGACGGATGGTTGATGCCTGCCGACGCATCTCTTTCCACTGCACCTCAAGAACAAGTTCTATCGCTTCTTTGATGTTGGCAAGTGCTTCTTCTCGCGTCTCGCCCTGGCTGATCGCTCCCGGGATCTCGACGCACTGGACGGTGAACCCGCCCTCTTCCTGCGGTTCGAGCACTACCGTATATCTCATGATCATACCGTTTGTCACGTGGATTATACAAGTTTTTGGGTAGCGGTTCGGGCTGTCCAGTGAGCGGTGATCGGGGTGAACAGAGTTTCACTGGCTGCATCTTCCGGTGCCTGGGGTGCAGCATTTTATCCCACCAGGAGTCATGAACGTGATCGTCTTCCCTGCCTGTGTCGGGTCATCGCAATGGTCGCCGATCCCCGAGATACAACAGGTACGTGATCGGCCGGAGGAACTCTAGGGCATCACTAGATTGATGCCAATAGCGCCGTGATAGGGCAGTATACTCTCCGGCCTCGCCGGGTCCGCCGCGTTCTTCCAGGTCTCGCCGCTCTCGTTCTTCGCCCTCGCCGCCGCCCTGGTGGTGCTCACCTACGCCCGGTCCATCCCCGGGATGCCGGCAAGCCCCGGCATCATCCCCGACATGCGCTACCTCTCCCCGGCTTACCTCCCCATGCTCATCATCGGGGTGTATGCCTTCAAACACGCCGGCCTCGACGGCGACGGGGTGCGGGAGGCCTTGCGAACCCTCTTCTAGCTCGCCGTCGTCGACCTCCTGCTCATCTTCATCGTCCTCCAGGTCATCGCCGGCAACAACCCCGGCAGCCAGGTCACGTTCGTCACGACCCTCACCTGCCTCTTCCTCGCCGGGACCGCCTCCTCGCCTACGCCGCCCCGGTGCTGATGCTCTTCCCGCTTGCCCGGGAGGTCGTCGTCGACTTCCGGTTCGCGACGAGCTGCTGGGAGGGCTATCACTTCTGGATACCGGTGGTGCAGTATGTCTGGTACATCCAGTACGCGATCTTTCCGTTTTGAGGGGGCCAGGACCCTTCGGCCGGACTTAATAGTTATATTTACTTATACAACAAATGGTCACTCATGCCAGCGTGCAGCCGTAACACGCACAGCCCCCGGCTCGACACAATCCGGATGGTCGAGGAGTTCATTCAGGAGCACAGCGGCGAATACAAACGGCGGGCCTTATGGGAGAACCTGCCGAAGAGAATGATGTACCAGACGTTCAAGACGATCATCGAGTATCTCGATGAGTCAGGGAAGGTAGCAAGCGATTCGCAGGGGAAGATCTGCTGGATTCACAACCCGGACCTGGTCCGGAAGTATGCACTGCGTGAAGACCTGCGGATCCGATGACGTGCCGGATCTATTTTGCAGACGAGCAGGTGCGAGAGGCCTTCGTGGCTCTCAAGGCCTCCCGCGATCCCGGGGATCGTCGGTTAGGTAGAGCGTTGCTACCCGTTACTGCTCGTCCTTATGGTAGAGATCGAGAAAGATCAGGAGATCCCTTCGCTCATCATAGCAGTATGACAACCGGAATGGAGGGATATATACCTCCCTCGTCTGCTTTCTGCCATATCTCATCGGTTTTCCGATCACCGGATCGTTGATGATCTTAAGGATCTGTTGTTTCACCCGGTCCTTTATTCTGCCGTCACGGATCTTCCTGATCGTTCTCTCAAAGGACGCGCCGTAGGCAACAGTCACCATGATTCAAGATCACGAACGAAATCGGCATGGTCCTTCTTGACAAATTTGCCCTCTTTAAACTCCTGGAGCGCCCGCTCTGTCCTTTCTGCAAAGAGAATATCCTCTTTCAGCTCCGGCTCCAGTTCATCAAGCGGTTTTACAATAAAGCGGTCCCCCTCCCTGACGATGAGCAGTTGTGTACCCTCAGGAAACCCCCTCCGCATGAATGCCGGAATGACAATCTGCCCCTTTGAACTCAGTCTGGTGATGCCGATATCCATAGATCCTCGTAAGATACATCTTACTCTATCCCATATGAGGTTTTGCACAGCACCAGGCACACCCTTCAGGAACCTGTGAACGGGTGCCTGCTCGCAGGGTTGGAGGGGGCAGGCGTGTTCATCCCGGGGCTGCCCGCCCGCAAGTCAGCGGTCATCACAAGCTCGTCCAAAACGGTTTGAGAATTATGCTTCCGCCACCCGGACCATGGCCGGGGTCAGGACGCGGACATCCTGTCCAAAAACGACTCCCTCCTCGCCGGGGCGGCCGGCTACGCCATCATCCGCCGGCGACCGACCGGGATCAGCCCCCGCGACGCACGGCTCCTCGCCTTCTTCGCCCTCGCCGCCGTCCTGGTGGTGCTCACCTACGCCCGGTCCATCCCCGGGATGCCGGCAAGCCCCGGCATCATCCCCGACATGCGCTACCTCTCCCCGGCTTACCTCCCCATGCTCGTCATCGGGGTGTATGCCTTCAAACACGCCGGCCTCGACGGTGACGGGGTGCGGGAGGCATTGCGGACGCTCTTCTGGCTCGCCGTCGTCGACCTCCCGCTCATCTTCGTCGTCCTCCAGGTCATCGCCGGCAACAACCCCGGCGGGCAGGTCACGTTCGTCACGACCCTCACCTATCTCTTCCTCGACGGGGCCGCGGTGCTCTATATTGCCGTCCTCGCCCGCCGGGCCTCCCCCCGCCTCCTCGAAGGGCGCCCGGCGGCAGCCTCTCGGCATAATGGTTACCAGGAGTGTGGATGGGTATGCGGTTCGGCGGCGGCATATCATCCGGTATGCCCGACGAGACAACCACAATCACAATCAATATCCTCAAATCCGACCGGAACCGTCTGGATGAACTCCGCCGTTATCCGAATGAGCCCTACCGGCTATCGTTCGCCGACTGCTGGACCAGAGCGGCGACC
>DAOSER010000167.1:0-4735 GCA_035363235.1 Methanoculleus sp. | reverse complement strand
GTCCACCCCGGAACGGGCAACGGCCGCCACGTTCTCGGCGTTGTTGTTGACGGCCGCAATCTTCGCAAAGATCGGTTTCTTCCACCCCGTCGCTTCCCTGACAGATCGGACGAGCTGGGGGAGGTCCTCGATGCCGTAGATGTCGTGATGCGGTGCGGGGCTGATCGCGTCGCTTCCTTCGGGGATCATCCGTGTCCTGGAGACGTCCTTGCTGACCTTCTCGCCGGGGAGGTGTCCGCCGATGCCGGGCTTTGCACCCTGGCCGAGTTTGAGCTCGATCGCGGCGCCGCGCTCAAGGTAATCGATGTTCACACCGAACCGCCCGGAGGCGACCTGGACGATCATCCGGTCCTGGTAGGGATAGAGAGCCGGGTGCAAGCCGCCCTCCCCGGTGCCCATGTAGGTGCCGACCTCCTGTGCCGCGCGGGCCATGGAGATATGGGCGTTCAGGCTGATTGCACCGAAACTCATGTGGCCGAGGAGTATCGGCGTCTCGACCATGAGGTTCGGGGCGAGTTCCGTGGCGAGTTCGACGTCACCGTTCGGCTTCTGCCGGAGATCCAGCTTCGACGGCTTCTTGCCGAGGTAGGTCCGGATCTCAACGGGCTCACGGAGCGGGTCGGTCGGGGGCGTGGTGACCTGGCAGGCGTCCAGCATCAGGTGGTCGAAGATGATCGGGAGGTTCGCAACGCTGCCCATGCCGGCGAGGATGATCTTTCCGGTCCTGGCCTGGTTGTAGATCGACTCCCGGACCGTCCGGGTCCACACCGGGTGGCTCCGGTAGTCGCAGGGCTGCTCCTGGAGCATGATGGCATCCCGGGGGCAGTAGGTGAGGCACCGGTGACAGGCGGTGCACTTCCGGGAGTTGACGAGGATCCGATCGCCGTCACGCCGGAAGACACCGTAGGAACAGTTCTCGATGCACCGACCGCACTCCATGCACTGCTCGCGGTCGATCGTGACCCGGTACCGGAGCGGCATGCTCCCGAAGTTGCTGCTCATGGAGCAACCCTCCCGATCACCGGCTCACCCGCAGCAGGCCGCGCGATTGACTCGACCTTCGGCTCCATCGCCCGAATCGCTACCTCTTCGCTTGCGATGTAGAGGCGGTCGCCGCACTCGCCGACGACCATCGGCCGGAGCTTGCCCCGGTCGGTGAACCCGACCATCATGTCGGGGTTCGCGGCGACGACGGTGAACGGCCCGTTCATTGTCGCAGAACCGTAAGCGAACCGGAGCGCTCGGTTCAGTTTCTGCTCGGCTTCAGGCATCCGGTCGATCTCTTCCCAGTAGGGTGGGGCGAGCGCCCGGATGGCAAGGTTGATGTCGAGGCCGTGCTTGCGCACCAGGAGGTCGATCAGATAGGTGATGACCTCGCTGTCGGTGGACATCGAGCAGGTGTACCCGAGACCCTCGACGTAGCGCCGGTTGGTCCCATAGGTGGTAATCTTACCATTCTCCACGACACTCCAGTCGTGCAGGTTGAACGGGTCGGGCCGTTCCCACTTCTCCGGGTTGCTCGTTGCATACCGGTTGTGCGCGAGCCAGATGTAGCCCTCGTAGTCCTCGATCCGGAAGTAGTCCGCCACATCTTCCGGCCAGCCGTTGGCTTTGAAGACACCGACGTTCTTGCCGGACGAGACAACCTGGGCACCGTTCGATGCAGCGTTGATCTGCATCACAAGGTTTGTGACGATGTCTTTCTCCGCCGATGCGCTTCCCGGAGCGAGGGAGGCGTCGGGCTTGAAGAAGTAGCGCCAGGGGGTGCAGTTTATCCGGAGATTCGGCTGGTCGTACGTAGGGATCGCCTCGTTGTGTTCGATCGTTCCCCACTGCTCCAGCGTCGCGTCGACAACTTTTTTGCTTTCGCACGTATTGTCAAAGAATACATGAAGCGCATAGCAGTCCCGGTAGTCGGGGTAGATGCCGTAGGCTACATACCCCGCCCCCTCGCCGCTGCCGCGCTCATTCATCATGGAGAGGGCCTGCCGGATTCCGGAACCGTCCATCATCTGGCGCCTCTTATCCATTACACCAAAAATGCCGCACATGGTAACCTCGGTGAGTTAATGTTCTGCTGCCGTTTTCTAGAACTCTGCTCGGGAATATTTGTGTCAATAGGTATTTATTTCATCGGATAGAAGTAGACTTCCACATGTCCCGTGATGCCACTTCTGCAATGCTTGAGCGCATCGAACAGGATAACGTCAAATTCCTCCGCCTGCAGTTCACCGACCTCCTGGGTATGCCCAAGAACGTCGCGATCCCCGTGAAGCAGGCCGAGAAAGCGCTGACCGGCGGCATCGGGTTTGACGGATCGTCGATTGAAGGATTCGTCCGGATCGAGGAGTCCGATATGGTGCTCAAACCCGACCTCTCGACCTACACCCTCCTGCCCTGGCGGTCCGGGGAGTACGCGGAGGCACGTTTTGTGTGCGATGTGTACAAGGCCAGCGGCAAACCGTTCGAGGGCGACCCGCGCTACGTGCTCCAGCGGGCGATGGAGGATGCAGCACGAGACGGTTATGTCTTCAATACCGGGCCGGAACTGGAGTTCTTCCTCTTCCGGATGCTTGAGGGGCGGCCGACCACGCAGTTCCAGGACGTCGGCGGCTACTTCGACCTCGCGCCGACCGACCTCGCGGAGGATGTCCGGCGCGAGATCATCCTCGCGCTCACCGAGATGGGGTTCGAGATCGAGGCGTCGCATCACGAGGTGGCCGAGAGCCAGCATGAGATCGACTTCAAGTACAGTGATGCCCTCCACACGGCCGACAACGTCATCACGTTCAAGTTTGCCGCGAAGACGATCGCGCTGATGCGCGGCCTGCACGCATCCTTCATGGCAAAACCGATCTACGGCATCTGCGGGAGCGGAATGCACACCAACTGTTCGCTTGCAAAAGACGGCAAAAACGCCTTTTACGACCCGGATACCCCCCTGCAGCTCTCAAAGACCTGCATGCACTTCATCGGGGGGCTGCTCCGCCACGCAAAAGCCATCACCCGGCTCGCGAACCCGACGATCAACTCTTACAAGAGGCTTGTTCCCGGCTACGAGGCACCCTGCTACGTCAGCTGGAGCGCCGGTAACCGCTCGGTCCTGGTCCGGGTCCCGGCGCCCCGCGGCAACAGCACCCGGGTCGAGTTCCGCAGCCCCGACCCGACCTGCAACCCCTACCTCGCCTTCACCGCGATGCTTGCCGCCGGGATGGAGGGCGTCCGGGAGGAGATCGAGCCCCCGACCGGTGTCGATAAGAACATCTACCACATGACGGTCGGCGAGCGGGACCGCGCCGGGATCGAGACGCTGCCCGGGGATCTCTACGAGGCCCACCAGGCCCTGCTTGCCGACGACCTCATCTGCAGGGCGCTTGGCCCCCACGTTGTGGAGGCGCTCACGAGCGTCGCGAACGCCGAATGGGAATCATACCGGGTGGCGGTCCACCCCTGGGAACTCGACCGGTACCTGGCGACCTACTGAAATTCTTTTTTGCAGAACTTCAGGGAGGATGGACTGTTCTTCCAGGACTCTTTTTTGCCGGGTCAGTCCGAGCCGCGCAGCGTTTTTCCCTGGTTCACGCTGTTGCTTCCTTTTCGTAGAACGGTGACGGGAGTGCAGGATAAACGCGGTATACATGGTGGTACACATCGCCCACTCTGGCTTCTACGTCGTCTTCGGTGTAGCGGTCCACAGGCAGGCCGGTTGAGTCACTCCACAAGAAATCGCGGATGGCAAGCCGGACGGCATCGCGGGTGGCTTCCTTGTCACGCCAGTGATCGATACGAAGTTTCTCCGCTTTGAGAGTTTTGAGCAGCTCGACGGCCACGTTCTTGATGCGCTGGATCTCAGTGGGTGAGAGATCCGGCTTCTTTAAGAGGTCGAAGATGGCCAGCGACTCCTCATCGAGCCCTTCGCGCACGGCCCGGCTTTCTTCCTCTCCCATCTGGTTCATGAATTGCAGCAGGGCCTCGAATGTCTTCTCGATGGTGACTCGATCTTTCTCTTGATTGTATCCGGCCACGATCTCTTCGTAGTGTCGTTGAAAGTCCGTACGTAACGGGTTCTGCTGCAGGAGCCGCAGGAGTCGTTTATCGATGGCCTGTTTGAGATCCTGCACCGTTGTACGCTTTGCCGGGCTTCGTTCGAACTCCTGCCGGAGCCGATCGAAATCGATCTTGCTGATATCATACGGTGCGGTCCCTTCGGTAATACTACCCGACCGGGTTTCAATCGCTTCATCGACCACCCCATGCAGCCGGTGAATGATCTCGGAGATATCCGCCCTATCGCGGTCCTGCTGCAGACTCCGGTAAATGATGACGATTGCGTCGTAATCACTTCGATGGGCGTTGATCCCTTCTACGTTGATGCATGCCTTGAACTTCGTGAAGACCGCCCGGCACATGATCTCGAATCGTTTGCGCGTCCTGTCGTTCTCATTGACCGCTTCCTTTGCGGCAATGATGGCTGCGTTCCGCGCAAAGCCCGTCCATGAGATGATGTTGTCGAGCGATGCACCGCGTTCGGCGAGAAACGTCCGGATAAGCCCGATAGCCTCGCTGAGATCGGCCAGCAGCTCTCCGTCGGGCCTCGCGGGTTCGATCTCTCTCCCCTCCCCGGTTCCTGCAAACGTCGCCAGGGCTTTGCGCAGATTCTTGAGGATGCCGCAGTAGTCTACGATCAGGCCGTTGTTCTTGCCCTCGTTCACGCGGTTGGCCCGGGCGATGGCCT
>DAOSER010000166.1:0-4736 GCA_035363235.1 Methanoculleus sp. | reverse complement strand
CCCACGACGCTGGCCCACTACCTCCTCGCCTACGAGCAGGCCTTCTCCCGGGATACGGCCCGGCTGCGGGAGGCGTATGCCCGGGTGGACGCCTCACCCCTCGGTTCGGCGGCGTTCGCCTCGACCGGGTTTCCCCTCGACCGCACCTACACCGCCCGGCTCCTCGGCTTTTCCCGCCCGGCGCCAAACAGCATGGACGCGGTCGCCGCCCGGGACTTCGCGATCGAGGTGCTTGCCGATGCTTCTATCTGCATGACGACGGCAAGCCGGCTCTGCGAGGAACTGGTCCTCTGGAGCACCGCGTTCGTCGGGTTCGTCCAGCTCGACGATGCCTACTGCTCCTCATCCTCGATCATGCCCCAGAAGAAGAACCCGGATGTGGCGGAGATCATGCGAGCGAAGGCGGGGTCGGTGGCCGGGGAGCTCGCCGCGGCCGTCACGATCATAAAGGGCCTCCCCATGAGTTACAACCGCGACCTCCAGGAACTGACCCCGCACCTCTGGCGGGGCGTGGAGGCGGCCCGGCAGAGCATCCCGCTTCTTGCCGGCATGATCGGTTCTGCAACGTTCGATACTGAGCGGATGGCCGCCGAGGCGGGGAGAGGGTTCTCCACCGCAACGGAACTTGCGGACGTCCTCGTCCGGGAGTACGGGCTCCCCTTCCGCACCGCCCACCGGATCGTCGGGCGGGCGGTCAGGCACGGGTCGCTCGATCTGGCCACACTCGAGGCCGCTGCCCGGGAAGCGGCCGATCTCTCGGTCGTGGACCTTGAACTAACCCGGGAGAAGATCGACGAAGTCCTCGACCCGCGCCACGCCGTTGCGGTCAGGAGCATCGTCGGCGGTCCGGCGCCCGCGGCGGTTGCCATTCAGATCAACGAGCAGAATGAACTCCTCGCCCGGGATAAGATATGGGTGGAGGAGACCCAGAGGGCGCTTCTGGGTGCATTCGAACACCTTATTCTTGAAGCACGGAGGTTTGCAGCATAATGGAGACACTTCAGACCGGAGACCGGGTGCGCTACGCAAACGGCGGAGCGGCGCTCACCGGCACCTACATCGCCGAACGGGACAGGATGGCCGTCGTCAAACTGGAGAGCGGCTACAACATCGGAACATCGCTTGAGAAGATCGAGTTCGTCGAGCGCCCGGCCCGGCAGCCGCCGGCAGGCGCGGGCGTCATTGTCCAGAACCCCGACCTCCCCGACCTCGCCATCATCTCCACCGGCGGGACGATCGCGAGCAGGGTGGACTACCGGACCGGGGCGGTGATGAGCCAGTTCTCGGCGAGCGACATCCTGCGGGCGATCCCGGAACTCGGGGACATCGCCCGCTACCGCGACCGCCAGATCGCAAGCATTCTTTCCGAGAACATGCAGCCGGCGCTCTGGCGGGAACTCGCCCGGGCGGTCTACGACGAGATCCGTGCCGGCGTCGCCGGGGTGATCGTCACCCACGGCACCGACACGATGGCATACTCGGCCGCGGCGGTCAGGTTCATGCTCAAGACCCCGGTGCCGGTCGTCTTCGTCGGGTCGCAACGGTCCGCCGACCGCCCGAGCTCCGACAACGCCATGAACGCCCTCTGTAGCGCCGCCGCCGTCACCGGCGATCTCGGTGAGGTGGCGGTGGTGATGCACGCGACGACGAACGACGACCGGTGCGCTATCCACCGGGCGACGAGGGTCCGCAAAATGCACACCTCCCGGCGCGACGCCTTCCAGAGTATGGGGATGGCGCCGCTCGGCTACGTCGACTACCCCTCGCTCTCCGTTACCCTCTCGGACGAGGCGGTCAGGCGGGGTGCGGAGGAGCCCGAACTCCGTGATATGCTCGAGGAGCGGTGCGCCCTCCTCCACTTCTACCCCGGGATGCCCTCAAGCGTCCTCGACGCCTTCGAGAGCTATAAGGGCCTGGTCATATCGGGGACGGGGCTCGGGCACGTGGCGACCGAGTGGATACCGAGACTCCGGGAGATGATCGAAGACGGGATGATGGTCGTCATGACGTCGCAGTGCCTGCACGGCCGGGTCTGCGACCGGGTCTACAACACGGGAAGAGACCTTCTTTCCGCCGGCGTCATCGAGGGCGAGGACATGCTGCCTGAAGCGGCGCTCGTGAAACTGATGTGGGTGCTCGGGAACGAGCCCGACCACGAACGGGCAGGAGTGCTGATGCAGACCGATCTTCGAGGCGAGATTCGGCGGAGGTCGATCCCATGATGGATTACGAGAAGCTCGGCCTCAAAGCCGGGATCGAGATCCACCAGCAGCTCGACACCGCCGAGAAACTCTTCTGCCGGTGCCCCACCTGCCTCCGGGAGACCGCGGAGCGAACCGGGGAGTTCCACCGCTACCTCCGGGCGACGGAGAGCGAGCTTGGCGAGATCGACCGGGCGGCGCGTGAGGAGATGAAACTCGTCCGCAAGTTCTGCTACTACACCTACGATACGGTCTGCCTGGTGGAGCACGACGAGGAGCCCCCGGCCCCGATGAACCCGGAGGCGCTCGAGGTCTGCCTCACGATAGCAAAGATGCTCGGCATGACCCCGGTCGAGCAGGTCCACACGATGAGGAAACTCGTCATCGACGGCTCGAACACCAGCGGGTTCCAGCGGACGGCGCTCGTCGCGCTCTCCGGCGCCCTCCCCGACGGCTGCCGGGTCGAGACGATCTGCCTTGAGGAGGAGGCGGCGCAGCGGGTGAAAGACGAGACCTTCTCCCTCGACCGCCTGGGGATCCCGCTCGTCGAGATCACCACCGCCCCTTGCATGCACACCCCCGAGGCCGTCCAGGAGGTCGCGGCGCATATCGGGATGGTGCTGCGCTCGACCGGCCGGGTGAAGCGCGGGCTCGGGACGATCCGTCAGGACATCAACGTCTCCATCGCCGACGGCGCCCGGGTGGAGATCAAGGGCGTCCAGGAACTCGACCTGATCGCCGAGGTGGTGCGGCGCGAGGTCGAGCGGCAGACGAATCTCCTCGCCATCCGTGACGAGCTCCTCGCGCGCGGCGCCCGGGTTGACCATACCGTGATCGACGTCACCGCCCTCTTTGCCGGGACTGCATCCTCGATCCTGAAGAAGGCGAAGTCTATCCTCGCCGTCCGGCTCTGCGGGTTCGCGGGGCTCGTCGGCCGGGAGATCCAGCCCGGCCGGCGTCTCGGAAGCGAGATGTCGGACTACGCGAAGAAGTGCGGCGTCGGTGGGATCTTCCACACCGACGAGCTCCCCGCCTACGGCGTCACGGCAGAAGAGGTTACCCGCCTGCGCGAGTTCGCCCGAGCCGCGGAGGAGGACTGCATCGTCATCGTCGCGGCCGCGAGAGAACGTGCCGGGTGTGCGGCCGAGCAGGTGATGATCCGCGCCGAGATGGCCCTCTCCGGTGTTCCCGAGGAGACCCGGAAGATGCTCGAGGAAGGGAGTACGGCCTACATGCGCCCGCTCCCGGGAGCCGCCCGCATGTATCCCGAGACCGATGTCTTTGAGGTCACGATCGACGAGGCACTCTGGGAGAGTATCGAGATCCCCGAGCTCCTCACCGACCGCGCGGAACGGTTCGTCCAGGAATTCGGGCTCGACGAAGGGCTGGCACGGCAGGTGGCGTTCTCCGAGCGGCTGCCGCTCTTCGAGAAGGCGGTCACCGCCGGCGTTCGCCCCACCCTTGCGGCCCGGACGCTGCTTGCCACCTGTCGGGAGCTCGCCCGCGACGGTATCGACGTCGCCCGGGTGAGCGAGGAGGAACTCCTTGCCCTTCTCTCGGCGGTCGAGGCCGGCCGGGCGGCAAAGGAGGCGATCCCCGACCTCCTCACTGAACTCGCGCGGACCGCCGGAGGCGCCGGGACGCCTGAAGGACGGGTGGACGCGGCGATTGAGAGGATGGGGCCCGCCGTCTCGCAGGCGGACGTGGAGGCAATCGTCCGGCGTATCGTGGCCGAGCGCGAGGCGTTCGCCCGCGAGAAGGGCATGGGCGCGCTCGGTCCCCTGATGGGCGTCGTCATGCAGGAACTCCGGGGGAGCGTGGACGGGAAGGTCGTCAGCGAGACCCTCCGGCGCGAGCTCAAGCGGCTGCTCGCCTGATTGCGGGCACGCTCGCTCCCGGACCCGGGCCTGCCCCGGGTTACTTTTATCTCCGGGTCAGTTCATAAATATAAAGGAGTTTTATCATGGGAAAGACAGGAAGTGTCCAGTGGGCCCAGGTTAAGGGCGTGAAGGGGCAGATACGGCTCGTCCCTGCAAGTGAAGGCGAAGTGAAGAAACCCGGCCCGAACCAGCGGTTCAAGGCTATGGCAGATATTCAGAGGCGGGCGAACAGGGAAGGTCAGGACTCCCGGCGCGGTGGGCGCGGCGGACGTGGTGGCCGCGGCGGCCGCGGCGGCAGAGGGGGAGGCGCCCCCACGATGGACGTTCGGGTACGCCGGAGTGTGCGGCGCTCCAAGGCGTCGGCTCTCGGGACCAAGCAGAAATCGAGATGAGCCGTCTCCCTCTTCTCTTTCAATACTTTTTATACTAGCGAGTTCCAGTATGTGGTATGGATCTCAAATCCGCCATCAGGACCTATCAGTTTGCCGAAAGGGCGAAATCCGAACTGATTGTCGGGTCACAGCTGACGACAGCCCTGATCCAGTTCCCGCTCCAGGAGAAGCCCGGCGGAAAGCGGATGCTTGTGATGGTGCTCGAGTCAATCCGCTCGGAGCTTGAGTTTGCGTACGGCAGTACCGAACTTGTTGAGTTTAAG
>DAOSER010000165.1:0-4787 GCA_035363235.1 Methanoculleus sp. | reverse complement strand
GTTCGAGCACCGAAGGTGCGGGTGAGGAGGCCGGAGGCCGGGCGGGGTGGGGGTTGCAGGAATCCTTTAGTATGTGGAGACAGGGGAGGGGGGATGCTCCCCCCTTCCCACCTGACGGTGGTCGAGCTCCGGGCGTTCGCACCTTCGGTGCTCATGCTCCCGCTCTAGCGACCGGTCGCATTCCGCCCATCGCACTCCCCGTCAGCCCCGCCCCCAATGGCGATATCCACCACGGTCCACTGTACCGGGCTTTTTCCTTGCTCGCCGGTTTCAACCCTTGAACGTCGCAGGCGCAAAAGACAATTGACCGCGATGATTCTAAATTTGAGCGCCACAAAACATGAGCCCAGGGGGAAGCGAATCCCCCGGCTCATTCACTCCCCGAGTTTATTCACCTTCCGCACCCGCACCGCGACCCCGCGCTTCGACCGGAGCATCTCGTCTGCTCCCATCATCGCCCGGCCGGTGGCGATCGCGAGCGGGCCTTCGACCAGAACCTCGTCGCCTTCCCGTATCCGGGGGTCGCAGCCCGTGATCCCCGGGGCGAGGACGTCGCCCTGCGGGACGAACTCGTCGATCCTGACCCGGTAGCCCTCCGGGATCAGATCCCAGCCGGCAAACGTCGGGCGGAAGAGCCCGGTCCCGGGGTCGATGCTGAAGAGCTGCTGCTTCCCGCGGAGCACCGCCATCTGCATGCTCCTCCCCCGGACCTGGAGGCCCTTGGTGTTGATATCGGTCGCGAACTGCCAGGAGACCGTGCCCCGGATGGTATCGGTCTGCATCCGGCGTTCGCCCTCAAGGGCGGCATTCAGGGCACGCAGAGACTCCGGCGACGTCGGGTGCCCCTCGCAGGTCACCTCGAGGTCGATGCCGCAGGCTTCCGCCGCCATCTCTGCAACCGTGAGCGCGCCGCCCTCGAGGTGGGCGATCACCCTGCGGTAGGGGTGGGCGGCGAAGTAGCGGGCGAGGATGTCGGCGATGAAGGCGCACTCCTCGCGGTCCCAGTAGCCGGTCACCGGCACGTCGTAGTGACCCGCCGGGTAGACCCGCACGACGTTGACGAAGAGCCGGTGGCTCCGGGAGAGCGAGTAGGGCTTCCGCGCCGAGCAGGGGAGGAGGACCGCGACGTCGGTCCGGGTCGGGATGAACCGCTCGATCACCCGGTCGGCGAACCGCCGGATCTCGGCCCGGTTCTGCGACTCGGCGGTGTTGGCCCGCATCGGCACCGCCCGCGCCACCGGGAGGGAACGCTCCATAAACGCGTAGTTGCGGTCGAGGAACCGGAGGATGCCGACCTGTGCGGCGTCCGTGCGGCACCGGGCCTCCATCAGTTCCCGGAGTCTGCCCGCCTCGACGTAGTGCCGGACGAGAGCAAGTTCGCGGTCGAGCGCGAGACGGTTGTGCCGGAGAAGGTCGCCCTCCCGGCACCCCTCGCACCCGCAGACCCCGGTCTCCATCAGCGATGCAGGGAACTCGCCTTCGGGGAGGCAGAACTTCTTCTGCGCGGAGGCGAGGTCGACCGCCCGGTAGTCGAAGAGGTCGAAGCCCGAGTAGACGAGGAGGCAGGCGGTCGAGGGGAGCGCTGCGGCCGGGGCGTACCATGCGGTGTCCGGAGGAAGGCGCTCTTTTATGGTAGCAAGCCATCCCGCGTAATTCCGGGGGTTTTTCTCCGCCGTATGCCAGTTCGCGACCAGAACGCAGTCGCCGGAGTCCGCCGAGGCGGCAAGCGGGTGGACGGCCACCGGCTGCCCCTCCCCCGGTGAGAAGTAATTGCTGACGAACGCCGGGTCCGCGAAAAGCGGAACGTTCGAGAGCGCACGCTCGCGGAGTGTGGGGAAGAGGACGTCCGTATCGAGGGCGGCGGGGAGGGATACGCTCGTCTCCTCGTGCTCGTATGTCCCTATCCGCGCAAGGCCGTCGCGCTTTACCGCCTCATACCTGCTCATGGAATACCTCCGCATCGGGGACCTCTTCCTGGACGAGATGCACCCAATCCTCACCGCACCGGACGGCGAACCGCTTCTCCGGGTGCGCCTCCATCAGCGCCCGGATGCCTGCGCACCCCGACCGGACCATGTCGTCGTCCCACTCCGGGACCTCGCTCTGGCCGACCGGGAAGGTCTCGGCGAGTTCCACCGGATAGGGGCCGAAGGGCGGCTTGAAGTTCAGGACGGTGTCGAACCCGGGGACCTCCCGCCCGTCGAACGATACCAGCACCCGCTCGCCGAGGGGGATGCGGGGGATGATCCTGTGGAACCGGAGCACCTCCGTTCTCCGGCAGGTCTCCGAACCCCGGTAGAAGAACCGCCGCTTGGAGACGGGATCGTCGCGTTCGAGTTCCGCAGCGTGGGCGAGGAGTTCCCGGTAGCCGTCGAGCAGGCGCGGGTGGCTCCGGCACCGCTCGTCCAACAGTTCCCAGAGGGTCCCGTCCTGGATCGCCTGCCGGATGCGGGCGATCTCCGCAAGGGTGACATGCAGGTTGTGAAGGGCGAGCAACCGCTCCCGGTCCTCGGACTTCCGGAGTTCGTCGGCGGTCATCGAGCGGCAGACCCGGCAGGGACAGGGGAGTTCCGCGAGCTCGTCGATCTTGAGGCTCCCGTGCGGGGTGATGTAGCGCCCTTCCCGGGCAAAGAGGGCGTATGCGGCCGAGTCGAAGAGGTCGCAGCCCATGGCGACCGCGAGGGCGAACATCGACGGGTGGCCCGCGCCGAAGAGGTGGACGGCGGTCGCCGGGGAGAGGCCGCGTTTCGCCGCAAGGACGACCTGCACGAGTTCTTTGTAGCGGTAACTCTCCATCAGGGGCACCACGGCGCCGATGGGAGCGAAGGCAAAGCCGAGGTCCCGGACGGCGCGGCCCGCCTCCTCACGGAGGTCGGTGAAGATGCCGCCCTGCACCGGCGCTGCCAGGTTCGCGTCGGGGAAGAGCGCCTGTGCCTCGCGGATCCGCTCCATCGTGACCGCGAGTTCCCGTGCCGCCCGCTCCCGGCCCGCGTCCGGCGGGGTGGGGATGTCCAGGGGGACGACGATGTCGCTTTTTATTGCCTGCTGGAACTCGAGTGTGTCCCGGTTGCTCACCTCGACCTCCCCGTAGACGGAGAGCTGGAACGATCCCGAGTCGGTCATGATGACGCCGTCGAAGTCGAGGACGCCATGAAGCCCTTCCGCGAGCGCCCGGTCGTGGTATTCGGTGCTCCGCCTGAATATGTAGGCGTTCGTGATCAGCGCCTCGACGCCCATCTCCTGCATCTCGCGGGGGGTTATCAGGGGAAGGTGGGGATTGACGACGGGGAGGAGCGCGGGCGTTCGGACGATCCTGTCGTTCACCCTGAGCCTGCCGACCCTTCCTGCGATATCTTTGTGTATGACCTCAAACGTAATTGCCATTAGGGTTAAACCGCCTTTTCTTCGAATATCTGCCCCTCGAACGCCTGCACGGCGATATCACCGCGCTTCCAGCACCCGGGCCGGAGCCCGGCTTTGACGCAGGTCTGGTCGAGGAACTCAGTGCTGCTCCAGCCGTACTCGGCCGGGACCTGCGGGAGGAGGAGGCCTCCGGTCCCGAGACCGCTGACGATCAGGCCGTGCCTCCCGACCTCGACGCAGCCGGGCCGTTCTTCCGGCGGGCACTCGAGCGGCCGGGGAGGCGTGAGCACCGTCACCTCGAGGTCGAGGTCGGCGAGTTCCGACCGCGATACCGGCGGGAACCGGGGGTCCTCGAGAGCAGCCGATACGGCCGCTTCAAGGATCGCGTCGCCGAGCGATTTGATCGGGTATGGGAGGCCGATACATCCGCGGAGACGCCCCTGCCGCTTGATCGTGACGAAGACACCGCGCTTCTCCCCAAAGATCGGGGAGAGCGCGGGGAGTTCCGTCCGTTTGCCGTCGACGGCTTTCTCGATGGCCTTACGTGCCAGACGAACTGCCGTTCTGCCTTCTTCCGGGGTCAGCATTTCCATCAAAATGGGTCGTATGATATTGAATACTTTTAGTCTTTCTCAGGAGAAGAGAGAGCGTCAGCGTCGGCCGCAGGATTCGGGATCGGCCCGGCGATCGAGCAGGGTGCGCTGCCTTCGGGACGCACCAGAACAGTCAGGGTCTCGCCGGCAGGGATTGGACGGTCGAGGCAGAGCCGGATCGTGCCCTCTTCTCCGGGGAACAGGAGGGTGCCGCCCCGGGGCAGTGCTGCCGACCACGTTCCCGGCCCCGGTGCGGGGTCCGTGGATGGCGCGAGGATCTCGAGGTAGGTTCCTGCCATGACCGTCACGGTGGTCCGGGAGAGGTCTACGGCCCCGTCCTCTCCGGTATGGACGACGCGGAAGGAATGGGTATCTATGCCCCTGCCGGGGAATCCATAGAACGACAAGGAGCCGGTGACTTCCCCGACCGGTGCAAGATGCGGTTCACCTGCGATCAGGAACGGGTATGCACCAGGATCAGATGAGGAACCGATGTCCATGAAGCTCGCTCCGAGCGAGACGAGCGAGAAGAGTGTGGTGACGGCAACGAACGCCGCGAAGATCGCCGCAAGCTCCAGGTGTGTATAGGCCTCGCTCCCCCCCATGGTAACGCCAATGGTAAGACCCGGGAACCGGTATATAAATCTATCCCGGTGGTGGGGATATGCGCGGTCTGTTCGAAAACCCTCGTACGGGAGGTCCACGGTGCCCGGCGGCGGGGGTGAGCCCGGGCGGGGTACCCGTACGGCTTTATATTCTCACCACAAAATATTATAAGGGAGAGGGAGAGTGCGGCCGACGGTGGCACATCCTGTGCTGCTGAGGAAAGTC
>DAOSER010000164.1:0-4807 GCA_035363235.1 Methanoculleus sp. | reverse complement strand
GCCGCCGGGTGCCGGTTCTTCGGCGGCTACCCGATCACGCCGTCGACCGAGATCGCCGAGGCCATGGCCCGGAAACTCCCGAAGGCCGGCGGGACCTTCATCTCCATGGAGGACGAACTCGCGAGCATCGCCGCGGTCATCGGCGCCGCATGGACAGGGGCCCGGGCGATGACCGCGACGAGCGGCCCGGGGTTCTCCCTGATGATGGAGAACATCGGCTACGCGGCCATGACCGAGACGCCGTGCGTCATCGTCAACATCCAGCGGGGCGGCCCGAGCACCGGGCAGCCGACGCGAGCCGCGCAGGGGGACATGCTCCAGTGCCGGTTCGGGTCGCACGGCGACTACAGCATCATCGCGGTCACCCCGAACTCCGTCCAGGAGATGTTCGACCTGACCGCGAAAGCGTTCGACCTCGCCGACCGGTTCCGGGTTCCCGCCTTCGTGATGTCGGACGAGATCGTCGGCCATATGCGGGAGCGGGTGACCATCCCCGACGCGGTCGAGGCTGAACGCTCAAGCCCGCTCGCGGATGAGAGCCTCCCCTTCGAGGCTGGCGACAACGGGATACCCGGGTTCGCACCCTTCGGGTCGGGAAGGGCCGTCCACGTGACCGGCCTCACCCACGACGAGCGCGGCTACCCTGACACGACCGACCCCGAAGCACACGACCGGCTCGTGCGGCGGCTGGTCGCCAAGATCGAGTCGGCACGCCGCGAGATCGCCGACTACGAAGTAGTGAACCCCGACGCCGAGACGGTCTTCGTCACCTACGGCCCCCCGTCCCGGACAGTGGAGCAGGTGATACGCGACCGCCCCGACGACTCGATCGGGCACCTGCGCCTCCGGGTCGTCTGGCCGTTCCCGGAGTTCGCCCTGCAGGAGTTCCCGAACGCCAAAACCTTCCTGATGCCAGAACTGAACATGGGCCAGATGGTGCGGGAGGTCCAGCGCCACGTGGATCAGCCGGTCATCTCCATCCCGAAGATAGGAGGAGAACTCCACACCCCCGCCGAACTCGTGCAGGCTCTGGAGGCGTACCGATGATCGCGCCCGACTGGTTCCGGGGCGACCGCCTGCCGCACATCTACTGCACGGGGTGCGGCAACGGGACGGTCATCAACTGCACCCTTGCAGCGGTCGAGGAGATGGGCTGGAAACGGGACGAGACGGTCTTCGTCTCCGGGATCGGGTGCTCTTCCCGGGCTCCCGGCTACATCCTCACCGACTCGCTCCACACCACCCATGGCCGGGCGCTCGCGTTCGCTACGGGCGTGAAGATGGCGCGGCCTGACCTGCGCGTCGTCGTCTTCACGGGAGACGGCGACCTTGCCGCCATCGGCGGGAACCACTTCATCCACGCCTGCCGCCGGAACGTGGACATGACCGTGATCTGCATGAACAACCACATCTACGGCATGACCGGCGGGCAGGGGAGCCCGACGACCCCGCCCGGCGCCATATCGACGACGACGCCCTACGGGATGAGCGAACCGGCATTCGACCTCGCGGAACTCGCCGTCGCTGCCGGCGCAAACTACGTCGCCCGCTGGACGTCCTACCACGTTAAAGAACTCACGAAGGCCGTCGCCGCCGGCCTGCAGACACCGGGGCTCGCGTTTATCGAGGCGCGGACCCAGTGCCCGACCAACTACGGCCGCCACAACAAACTCCGGACGGTCCCCGCCATGATCGAGCATCTCCGGAGCCACGCCATGCTTGTCGCGAAGTACAACCGGCTGTGCGCGGAAGGAAGACCGATCCCTGAAGGCACCTTCACCGTCGGGGAGCTGGTCCGGCGGAACCGGCCGGCGATGGGGGTGCGCCCATGAGACACGAAGTCAGGTTCTCGGGATACGGCGGGCAGGGGATCATCCTCTCCGCGGTCATCCTCGGGCGGGCGGCGGCGCTCTACGACGACAAGTACGCCGTCCAGACACAGGTCTACGGCCCGGAGGCCCGGGGCGGGGCCTCGATGGGGCAGGTGGTGATCGACGACGACCCGATCCTCTACCCCGAGGTGGCCGACCCCGATATCTACGTCATCATGTCCCAGCAGGGGTTCGAGAAGTACGGGATTCTGGCGCGGGAGGGCGCGGTCATGCTCATCGATGCCGACCTGGTCCGGTCGCGCCCGGGATGCCGCTACCATGAGATCCCGGCAACATCGGAGGCGAAAAGCACTCTCGGCCGGGAGATCGTGGCAAACATCGTGATGATCGGCGCCCTCGTGGCCGCAACCGGGGTCGTGAGCAGGGAGGCGATCGAACGTGCGGTGCTCGACAGTGTCCCGAAAGGCACCGAGAACCTGAATCTGAAGGCACTCAAGAGGGGATTTGAACTCGGAGAACGAGCGTGAATTTATGAAACTACTGGAATATGAGGCAAAACGGGTCTTTTCGGGATACGGCATTCCGGTCCCGAAGGGGGTAGTCATACGGACGCCGGAAGAGGTCGCGGCGCATCTGCCGGACCTCGGGGACGGCGTGGTGCTGAAGGCGCAGGTGGACGTCGGCGGAAGGGGGAAGGCCGGCGGCGTCCTGATGGCCGACCGCGCGACGGCGGTCGAGACCGCCCGGGAACTCTTCTCCCGGGAGATCAAGGGCGTCCCGGTCAGGGAGATCCTCGCAGAGGAGCGCCTCCCCATCGAGCACGAGTACTACATCAGCATCGCCGTCGACCGGTCGAGCAGGCAGCCGGTGGTGCTCTTCGCGGATGCCGGCGGGGTGGAGATCGAGAAGATGGCAAAAGAGGACGAATCCGCCGTAAGGAGGGTCGTCGTCTCCCCGCTCCTCCGCGACATCCCGCCGTTTCTGATGCGGGAGCTCCTCGGCGGAGCGCCGAAGGAACTCGCCCCCGTCATCAACTGCCTTTATCATGCATTCCAGGAAAAAGACGCCATGCTCGCGGAGATAAACCCGCTCGTGACAACGCCGCAGGGCGTCTATGCGGCGGACGCGAAACTGATCGTCGACGACAACGCCCTCGCCCGCCAGGGGATAGCGGTCAACCGCGACCTCTCGGAGCGCGAGCGCGAGGCCGAGAAGCACGGGTTCTCCTACGTCGAACTGGACGGGACCATCGGTGTCATCGGGAACGGCGCCGGTCTCACGATGTCGACGCTCGACCTGATCGAGTTTTACAACGGCCGGGCGGCAAACTTCCTCGACGTCGGGGGCGGCGCCGACCAGGAGCGCGTGATGCACGCCGTCAAACTCGTCGCGAGCATGCCCGGGGTGAACGTGATCGTTGTCAACCTCCTCGGGGGCATCACCCGGTGCGACGAGGTGGCGAAGGGGATCATCGCCGCCGGCGTCACGCCGACGGTCATCGTCCGGATGGCCGGGACGAACGAGGAGGAAGGACGGCGGCTGCTCGCCGAATGCGGATACCGGATGCTCGAGAGCATGGACGCGGCCGTGAAAGCGGCGATGGAGGTCTCACTATGATCTACGGAGACAAAAATCTCGGCGTGATCGTGCAGAACATCACCGGCAGGCAGGGCACGTTTCATACGGAACTTATGAACGCCTACGCCCATGAGGTCGGCGGACGGGGCGTCGTCGCGGGGGTCGCACCCGGCAAAGCCGGCCGGGAGGTTCACGGCGTCCCGGTCTACAACACGGTGAAGGAGGCGCTCGCCGAACACGACGCGACTGCGAGCGTCGTCTTCGTCCCGGCGGGCGCTGCCGGCGACGCGGTCATGGAAGCGGCGCACGCCGGGATCGAACTTGCCGTCGTCATCACCGAGCACATCCCGGTTCATGACGCGATGTCGGCGATCGCCTACGCGAAACTCCACGACTGCACGGTCATCGGCCCGAACTGCCCGGGGCTCCTCTCGCCGGGGGAGTGCAAACTCGGGATCATGCCGGCCCACCTCGCCACGCGGGGAGAGGTCGGCGTCGTCTCCCGGAGCGGCACCCTCACCTACGAAGTGGTCGACGAACTCACCCGCGCTGGCATCGGCCAGAGCACGGTGGTCGGCATCGGCGGCGACCCGGTGATCGGCCAGACGTTCGTGGACGTGCTCGCACGGTTCGAGGAGGACCCGCAGACGAAGGCGGTCGTCGTCATCGGCGAGGTGGGCGGCAACCTCGAAGAGGAAGGCGTCCAGTCGACTGATCTTCCGGTCGTCACCTACATCGCCGGCGTGAGCGCTCCCCCGGAGAAGAGAATGGGCCACGCGGGTGCGATCATCGAGGGCGGCGAGGGCGACGCCCGATCCAAGGTCCGCCGGCTCCGCGCCCTCGAGATCCCCGTCGCGTCCCGTCCATCGGAGATACCGGGACTGATCCGCGAGGTGTTATGAACGGTGACCTGATGCTCGCAACCGCCTGCGACGTGGCGGTAAAGATCGGAGCGCGGGCGGTCGTCTCGTTCGTCGAGCCGGCCCCGGTCCTCGCTGAGGTGCCGGATATCCCGATCATCCGGGTGCAGGAACTCCAGCTCGACGTCTTAAAAGACCTCACGATGCACGATATCCTGGAGGTGAGCGAACGGCACATGCTCGACGCCGCCGTCCACCTCTACCTCCGGCGCAACCTGGAAAGCGGGCTTGTCGTCGGGGTCTTCCCCTATGCCGTCATCATCTACGACATCGAGGAGGGGAAGAACTTCATCAACCTCAAAGACTTCTCCGACATCGTCCCCCGCGAAGTGCTCCATGCGGCCCTCACGCTGGCCCTCGAGATCGCGGTCGAGGGGCGGGAAGGAAGGGCCATCGGCACCGCGTTCATCATAGGGGATCCGGAAGAGATCTTCCGGCACTCCCACCAGGCGATCCTCAACCCCTACCAGGGGCAGC
>DAOSER010000163.1:0-4816 GCA_035363235.1 Methanoculleus sp. | reverse complement strand
GGTGCGACTTGCGACGGTTCGCAGAACCGGAGCTCGAGCACCGCCAGGTGCGACTCCGGGGTCAGGGTGAAGGTGATCGGCGGGGCGTATACGAGCCAGCAGTGCAGTGCCTGCGGTTTTGTTCACCCCGACAACCGCCCGAGCCAGGCTGCGTTCCGCTGCCTCGCGTGCGGGCATACCGAGAACACCGATCTGAATGCAGGAACATTGCTGCCAGGGCCACTGTCAACCGGCCTACTCGCGTCTGCTCCCCCTACACGAGGTGAAGAAGATTGAATCGCAAGCCTGGAACGAGCATGGTGCCACGCATGGTAGCATGCCCCCGACTTCAGTCGGGGGTAGTTGACGAACCGAGATACTCAAGCGTCCGCGCGAGCGCGGCCATCAGCTCCTCATCCTCCTTCGCGTACTCGTAAAGCGCCCGGTAGAGCATAAAGACGAGGTCGTAGCCGTAGATGTCGAACGCCTCCTCCGGTGTCAGGGGGGCAAGATACGAATCGGTTCGGATCTCGATGTTGGTGTACATCAACTCGTAAAACGCCCCGTCTTCGTCAAGAACGCAGATCTGAGCATTGACGGGTTTGCTCGGGTCGTCCGGGCGGTATGGGAGCGGATCGCCCCTCCCGAGGGCGATCATCTTCTTCTCGTAAAACTCCTGGTCGTAAAGCTCCCCGGATGCCTCTCTCTTCGCGCGCCGGAGCATCTCAAGCCCGATCTGCTTGACGACCGGCGCCGCATCGGCAGCCATCCGCGCAAGGAGGGCTCCCATGCTGCCCCGGAGTTCCGAGGCTGACTCTTCCTTCTTTGCCTGCAGGTCCTCGAGGGTCTCAAGGAGCCGGGCGTACCCCTCTTCGATGATCGGATCCATTGTTCACCTAACTCTCGCGCCGTCCGGCATAAGCGCACCGGTTTGTCCCGCTACTCGCCCTGCCGGAGGCGTTCGACCCCGAGAGCGCCCGCATACGAAAGCGTGCTCACCAGAATGATCGTCGCCCCCGAAGGGACGTTTGCGAGGTAGGAGAGCCAGATCCCCGCGACGGTGAAGATGATGCCGAGGGCAACGGCGAGAAGCATCATGCTACGAATGCGGGTGGTATAAAGACGGCTGATCGCTGCCGGAAGCGTAAGAAGCGCTATAACCAGGATGATACCCACCACCCGGATCAGCATCACCACCGTGAGCGCAATCAGCACGAGGAGGAGGAGCGAGAGCCGCTCGACCGGGAGGTTCATAACCCTCGCATAATCCGGGTCGAAGGTGACCGCCTGGAGCTCCTGGTAGAAGTAGGCTACGACAGCGATGATAATGGCCACGAGGACCATCATCAGCAGGATGTCACCGCGTGGCACGAGGAGGATGTTCCCGAAAAGGTAGGAGAAGAGGTCTGGAGCGAACCCCGGTGTTAAGTAGACGAAGAGGATGCCTATGGCCAT
The DNA here is from genome assembly GCA_035363235.1 of Methanoculleus sp. Lineage (GTDB taxonomy): Archaea > Halobacteriota > Methanomicrobia > Methanomicrobiales > Methanoculleaceae > Methanoculleus. Next base: position 3,382 of record DAOSER010000163.1, on the reverse strand, counting down.
CCCGGCGGCCCAGACCGCGCCGATGAGGGTATCCATCTGTTGCCTGGCACGGAGTTCGAGCGCGCCCACCCCGAGCGCTGTTGCCACGGTGAACCCGGTCGCCCCGAGAAGCGGGTCTATTCCGAGGAAGTAGCCGAGGCCGATCCCCCCGAAGGCCGCGTGGGAGATGCCGCCGCTGACCGAGACCATCCGCCGCACCACGACGTAGGTGCCGATGATCCCGCAGGCGATGCTCGCGAGCACCCCGGCGGTGAGCGCGTTCCTGAAGAACTCATACCCGAGCACCTCGATCATACTCACTCCTCCAGGTGCTCCGAAAAGACCCGGTGCGGGACGCCGTGAGCGATCAGGTCCACCGGGCAGTGGTATGCGGCCTCAAGCATATCCGGCGTGATCTCGTTCGTGCCGTGCGTATAGAGGCGCCGGTTTAAGCAGGCGACCCGGGTCACGTGCTTCGGGATCACCCCGATGTCGTGGGTCACGAGGACGATCGCCATCCGGCCGCGGAGTCCATCGAGGATCCCGTAGAACTGCGCCGTCATCGGGGCGTCCACGTAGACCGTCGGTTCGTCGAGGAGCAGCACCTTCGGGCCGCCGACGAGCGCCCGGGCGATGATCGCCCGCTGCTGCTCTCCGCCCGAGAGATCCTTGATCTGCCGGTCGGCCAGATCGGCGATGCGCATCGTCTCAAGCGCCTCTTCCGTCCGGGCGTGGTCTTCTTCGCCGTAGCGCCGGGGCCTGCGGGTGATGCGGCCGAGGCAGCCTGAGAGGACCATCTCCCGCACAGTGACGGGATACTCGAAGTCGAACGTCCGGAATTGGGGGACGTAGCCGAGATCGTTACGCATCCGGGCCTCCCTGCTGCCGAGGATCCGGACGACGCCGCGGGAGGGGGCGAGGAGGCCGAGGATCACCTTAAGAAGCGTCGTCTTCCCCCCGCCGTTCGGCCCGATAATGGCGTAAAAATCGTCAGGGTAAACGGCAAGGCTCACTCCTTCGAGCACGGTGTGGCCGCGCAGCCTGACCCAGACGTCCTCGACCTCGATCACGGGGGCGGTCATGGCGCGCCGCTCGCTGCGAATGCCGAGGCCACATGCCGCATATTCTCCAGGTAGTCCTTCGCGAGCGGGCTTACCGTCACCACGGTTCCGCCGATCTCATCCGCGATAACCTCGGCGCTCCGGGTGGAGTGCTCGGGCGACGCAAAGATCACCCTGATGTGCTCCTCTTTCGCCTGCGTGACGAGGTGCTCTATCCTCTGCGGAGAGGGCTCTTTCCCTTCTTCCTCGATCGGGACCTCGGTAAAACCGTAGTCCCTGGCCAGATAGGCCCATGACGAGTGGTAGACCATGACTTTCGTCACTCCCGCTCCGGCAAGCGCCCCGGCGATCTCCGTATCCAGAGCGTCGAGTTCTGTCAGGTAGGCATCGGCGTTTCGACGATAGTCTTCGGCGTTTGCCGGGTCGACCGCTATGAGGCCCTCGCGGATGTTCTCGACCATGATCTTCGCGTTTCGCGGAGATGTCCAGATGTGCGGATCGGTCCGCTGCCCGTCCCCCGCGGTCGAGATCAGGTCGACGCCGCGCGAGCAGTCGACGACCAGCATCTCGGGGTTCAGGGCGGCGATCTTCTCCTGCCAGGCGAGTTCGAACTCTATCCCCGAACCCACCGCGGCATACATATTCGCCTGTGCGACGTCGGCGAGGACTCCCGGTGTCGGTTCATAGGTGTGCGGGTCGGCTCCCGGCGGCACCAGCAGGACAACACGGACGTGATCGCCTCCCACCCTTTCTGCGAACTCCTGCTCGGGAGGTATGGTGACCGCGACGACGACCCGTCCGTCCTGCTGCCGCTCGGTCCCGGCGCACCCCGCCGCGGCTGCTGTCAGAAGGAGGAATGAGAAAACAACTGCAGTGAGCGATAATGGGGTGATGTTATTCTGCGTCTCCATCGTTCTCCACTCCGGGTTTGGTATGGATCTAAACCTTCCTCTATCAAGGGATAAGAACGTTTTGCCGTCACCGCTGTTCATCAACCGGAGGGCAGCAGCAGCGGTGATCGTGTTCGATCTCGCCGCAAACGCTCATCATCGGGTGCCCGAGCGACGTACACATCCTGTTGGTGAGTTCCTTTGAGAAGCACTGCTCAATCTTCTTCGCCTCGCTGCAGGCCTCGCCGGGATCGAGCCCGTAGCGGCTGAGCATCAGGGCGACGATCCGGTGACGCCGGATAAGGAACCGGGCGTATCTGGTGCCGTATGAAGTGAGTCTCACGCCGCGGTAGGGTGTATGTTCGATGTAGCCTGCCTTCGCCATCTCCGTGAGCGCCTTGGTCACCGTCGAGGGCGCGACCGAGAATTGGGTTGCGATCTCGGTTGTCTTCACGACATCGCGCTGCATATAAATGTATTTGAGGTATTCAGCCTTCTTCGAGGAGAGCTCGTGCCCGGTGATTCCCTGCATGGAGGTGAATATGCGTCGCCGGGAGAAAAAGTTTCGGGGGGGCTAAACACTCCACTCCGCATCGGGCGGGATCAACTCGCCGATGACATAGTGCCGCCGGTTCTCCGTGATCACCGCCCTCCCCGAGAACCCGAACGGCAGGTCCTCTTCGACGACGACGTTGAGGTAGCAGGGATTGCGGCAAACGGTCGATCCCGGCGCGTTCTTCTCGGTCGCAACGACTGGTGTCTCCCGTCCGATCCAGTGCTCGTTGTAGCGGTCGTAAAGCCGGTTCGCCTCACGAAGCAGCGTGCGGGACCGGTCTTTGCGTATCCGCTCGGGGAGGTCTTTTAAGGCCGCGGCGGGAGTGCCGGGCCGCCGGGAGTAGCGGGTGATGTTCACCTTCACGAATGCCGCACGCTGCAGGAGTTCAAGCGTCCGGCGGAACTCTTCGTCCGTCTCCCCGGGAAACCCGGTGATGAAGTCCGACGAAATCATCATATCCGGGAACGCTGCCCGGAAGGCATCGACGATCCGGACGACGTCGGCCGCAGAGTAACCGCGCTGCATCCGCTCGAGGACGGCGTCGGAGCCCGACTGAACGGGGAGGTGGAGGAACCGGAAGACCTTATCGCTCCTGCAGGCATCGATGAGCGGCTCGATGATGCCGAGCACCGAGGCCGGGTTCATCATCCCCGGCCGGACGGCGAACCTCCCCGGGATCTCCACTATCGCGTGCAGGAGGTCGGGGAGCGACTCACCCCGGTCGAGCCCCCAGGCGGCCACGTCCTGCCCGGTCAGCTGGATCTCGTAAGCGCCCGACGCGGCAAGGCTCCGGACGGCAGCGAGGATCACATCGGTCGAAACGCTCTTGATCTGCCCCCGCGCGAGCCGGGTGATGCAGTAACTGCACCGGCCGACGCACCCGCTCGCCACCTGCA
>DAOSER010000162.1:0-4833 GCA_035363235.1 Methanoculleus sp. | reverse complement strand
ATGTAATGGTGAGAAGTATATGTGTGGTGCGAGCATGAAGGAAATGCCCAACGTTCTGTGGCTCGAAGAAATAAAAAAGGAAGATATCATCTCCGTCGGTGGAAAGGGTGCATCTCTTGGCGAGATGACCTCGATCGGCCTTCCCGTGCCGAAGGCGTTTGTGGTGACCGCCCAGGCCTTCCGAAGGTTTCTTGTAGAGACCGGGATCGAAGAGGAACTCTTCCGCAGGCTGGAGCGTCTGGACGTCGACGACAACGGAGCGCTCGAATCGGTCTCCCGGGATGTGCAGGACCTCGTCCTCAGCGTCGAGATGCCCGACCACATCCGGGAAGAGATCACCGATGCGTACGCCCGGATGGGGGCCGACGGGACGGTCGTCGCCGTCCGGTCGAGCGCCACCGCCGAAGATCTGCCGGACGCCAGTTTCGCCGGTCAGCAGGAGACGTTCCTCAATATTCTCGGTGAAAATGACCTCCTCGACGCGGTCCAGCGGTGCTGGGCCTCGCTGTATGGCGCGCGTGCCATCTACTACCGGGCAAAACAGGGGTTCGACGACCGGAGCGTGAACATCGCCGTCGTCGTGCAGGAACTCATCCGCTCGGAGAAGTCCGGCGTCATGTTCACCTCTCACCCCGTCACCGGCGAGCCCCTGACGATCGTCGAGGGTTCCTGGGGGCTCGGCGAAGCCGTCGTCTCAGGGAGCGTCTCCCCCGACAACTACGTCTTTGACCTGCGTTCCGAGCGGATCGTCGACCGCCTGATCGCCGAAAAGGAGATCATGATCGTGCCGGAAGGCCGGCACGGGACGAAGATCGTCGAACTCTCCGGCGAACAGCGCACCGGCCCGGTCCTCTCCGACGCGGAGGTGGCGCGCCTCGCCATGCTCGGCAAGATAGCCGAAGACCACTACGGCGTCCCGCAGGATGTCGAGTGGGCGATCGTCGGCGACGAAGTCTTCATCCTCCAGTCGCGCCCCATCACGACGATCAAGCGCCCGGAGATCCCCCGCAGCGAAGGCGAATCGGCAGAGAAGACCAAGGGCGCGCTCGGCGTGGTGCTGGTCGAAGGCCAGGGGGCTTCCCCCGGCGTCGCGAGCGGCCGGGTCGTCATCGTGCGCGACGTCAAGGACACGAGCGCCGTCAAGGACGGCGACATCCTGGTCACGAAGATGACCAACCCCGACATGGTGCCGGCGATGCGGCGGGTCAGCGCCATCGTCACCGACGAAGGCGGCATGACCTGCCACGCGGCCATCGTGAGCCGCGAACTCGGGACACCCGCGGTCGTCGGGACCAAGAAGGCGACGAAGGTCCTGAAAGAAGGACAGATCATCACCGTCGACGGCGAGAAGGGCATCATCTACGAGGGAGCCGTTGCGGCCCCGGCAGCGGCGGCACCTGTAGCGGCGGCAGTCGCGGCCGCTCCGGTCATCACCGGAACGCTTGTCAAGGTGAACGTCTCCCTCCCTGAGGCTGCACAGCGGGCCGCCGCCACCGGGGCGGACGGTGTCGGCCTTCTCCGGATCGAGCACCTCATCCTCGGCCTCGCAAAGACTCCCGGCTGGTATATCGAGCACGGTGCGGAGGAGGAGTTCATCGCCGAGCTCTACAACGGCATCAAGATCGTGCTCGACGCTTTTCCAGGGAAGCCCGTCTGGGTCCGGACGCTCGACGCCCCGACCGACGAGTTCCGCAACATGGAGGGCGGCGAAGGCGAGCCGATCGAGCACAACCCGATGCTCGGCTGGCGCGGCATCCGCCGGGACCTCCGGACCCCCGACCAGTTCCGCCTCCAGATCGAGGCGTTCAAGCGGCTCTGGGCCGCGGGCTACGACAACCTCGGCGTGATGTTCCCTATGGTCAACCACCCGAGCGAGTTCGTCAAAGCCCGGGCGATGATGAAGGAGTGGGGGGTCGACGTGGAGAACGCGATCCTCGGCGTCATGATCGAGGTCCCGAGCAGCGCCATCCTGGTCGAGGACTTCATCCGGGCCGGGATCCGGTTCGCCTCGTTCGGGACGAACGACCTGATCCAGTACACGCTCGCCATCGACCGGAACAACGAGCACGTCGCCGACATGTACCAGCCCAAGCACCCCGCCGTGCTCCGGCTGATCGACTACGCGATCAGCGTCTGCCGGGAGAACGGTGTCGAGTGCTCCATCTGCGGCCAGGCCGGCTCCGACCCCGACATGGTGACGTGGCTCGTCGAGCACGGCATCTCCAGCGTCTCGGCAAACATCGATGCGGTCCCCCGCATCCGTGAGGCCGTAGCGCGAAAAGAGCAGCAGATCCTCCTTGATGCGGCGAGAAGAAATGCGTGAAACAGGGTGCCCTGAGGAAGACCTTTTCTCCTTCCTCTCGTCAAAGCGGCGGGAGGATCTCGGCTACCGGAACATCCTGAGTTCGATGTGCACGCCGCCCCACCCGGTCGCGGCACGGGCGCATGCGATGTTTCTCGAGACCAATCTCGGCGACCCCGGGCTCTTCCCCGGGACGGCTGCGCTCGAGGAACTCCTCGTCGAGCGGCTCGGCACCCTGATGCACCTCCCTGACGCCGGGGGCTACGCGACGAGCGGGGGGACGGAGTCGAACATCCAGGCGCTGCGGATCGCAAAAAAACTCAAACCGGTGAAGTCCCCGAACGTGGTCGTCCCGGCGTCGAGCCACTTCTCCTTCACCAAGGCCTGCGACATCCTGGGGCTTGAGATGCGGACGGTGCCGCTCGATGCCGGGTTCCGGATGGATGCGGAGGCGCTCGACGGTCTTGTGGACAACAGCACGGTCGCACTCGTCGGGGTCGTCGGGACGACGGAGTACGGCGTGGTCGACCCTATCGCCCGCCTCTCCGAGGTTGCCCTCGACCGGGACATCTTCCTGCACGTCGACGCCGCGTTCGGCGGGATGGTGGTCCCGTTCCTCGACCACCCGGTCCCGTTTGACTTCCGGCTCCCCGGTGTCTCCTCCATCTCCGTCGACCCCCACAAGATGGGGATGAGCACCATCCCGGCGGGCTGCCTCCTCACCCGGGACCCGGCGTGCTTCTCGTTCCTCAACGTCGACACCCCCTACCTGACGGTGAAGCGGGAGTGCACCCTCGCCGGCACCCGGCCGGGAGCGTCGGTGGCCGCGGCCGTCGCCGTCCTCGAGTACCTGGGGATGGACGGCATGCAGGCCGTGGTCGCCGGGTGCATGGAGAACACCCGAAGGCTGATCGAGGGGATGGAGACACTCGGCTGCCCGCGGGCGGTGACCCCGGACGTCAACGTGGCGACGTTCTCCTGCGACCGCGTGCCTGCCGGGTGGCGGGTATCGACGACCCGGAACGGGCATATGCGGATCGTCTGCATGCCCCACGTCACCCGCGACGTGATCGAACAGTTCCTGGAAGATATGGGTGATACGAATGCTTGAACGGCTGATTCATTCGCTGGAAACCGCCCCGGTCATGAAGCGGGGCGAATACAACTACTTCATCCACCCGATCACCGACGGGGTGCCGCTCCTCGAGCCCGCGCTCCTCCGCGAGATCGGGTGCGCCATGGTGCGGATCCTTGATCTTAAGGACGTCGACAAGATCGTCGTCTGCGAGGCGATGGGCATCCACATCGGCGTCGCCTTCTCGATGATGACGGATATTCCCCTCGTGGTCGTCCGAAAACGCTCCTACGCCCTCCCCGGCGAGGTCGCGGTCCACCAGGCCACCGGCTACTCGAAGGGCGAGCTCTACCTGAACGGTGTTGCCGCAGGCGACCGGGTCGTGATCATCGACGACGTCTGCAGCACCGGCGGGACGCTCCGCGCCCTCATCAGCGCGATCGAGCAGACGAACGCCAAGATCGCCGACATCTGTGTGGTCATCTCCCGCGGCGACGAGGATATCGGCCGGCCGCTCAAGACCCTGGTCAAGATCGAGGTCTCCGAGACGCAGGTGCGTGTCGTTGATACCTGTCTCTGATCTCATCGAGAAGCTCCGCGAGCGCGGGGCACGGTCGGTCGCCCTCCAGTTCCCCGCCGGGCTCGCCCGGCAGGCGCCGGGGACGGCCGCCGCCCTCCGCCGCGAGGGTTTCGAGGTGATCGTCAGCGGCGATCCCTGCTACGGGGCCTGCGACCTTGCACTCGACGCCCTCCGATATGCGGACGTTCTGGTGCACTTCGGGCACGCGCCGGTCGAGGAGCGAACCGACGTGATCTACGAGCCGGTCCGGTTCGATTTCGACGTAACCGTGCTCGAACGAGTGCTTCCTCTTCTTACCGGCCGGCGCGTCGGTCTCGTCACCACCGTCCAGCACGTCCATCTCCTCGGCGCGATGGCGGCCTATCTCCACGATCACGGCATCGAGGCGGTCATCGCCCCTGGCGACGGCCGAACACCGATTCCCGGGCAGGTGCTCGGGTGCAACTTCGCCGCCGCACGGGCAACGGGAGCGGACGAGATCCTCTTTGTGGGGACGGGAGTCTTTCACCCCATCGGAATCCGGCTCGCGACCCGGGCCCGCGTCGTCGCGCTCGACCCCTACACCGGCGAGGGAGAGGAGGTTGACGCCGACCGGCTGGTCCGCCGCCGCGCCGCGGTGATGGAGAAGGCGCGGGACGCCGCGAACTACGGGATTCTCGTCAGCACCAAAAGCGGGCAGCAGCGGATGGACCTTGCGCGAAGGCTTGTGGCCCTCTCCGATCGGGCGTTCCTGGTTGCAATGCGCGAGGTCTCGCCTGCTGAGATGCTCGACCTCGGGTTTGAGGCCTACGTGAACACCGCCTGTCCCCGGCTCGCCTACGACGACCAGGTCCGGTTCCCGGTCCCGGTGCTGACGCCGCCGGAGTTCGAGATCCT
>DAOSER010000161.1:1652-4843 GCA_035363235.1 Methanoculleus sp. | reverse complement strand
CGAGACGCTCCGGGCCTTCCTCACGCTCATCCGGGTGCCGGAGGAGGTTGCTTCCCGGGATGCCTGTATCATGGAGCACGAACTCTCCCCGGAGACGATCGAACAGATCCGCCATTTTGTCGAGTTCATCGGCACCGATGCGGGCAGTCCGGATCTTCTGCGCCGGTTTGAAGGCTTTTGCAGGGCAAAGCGATCTCGGGCAGGGGCAGTCGACGGGTCGCGCCCTTCCGCGGCGCCTCCGGGCAGGGCGGCGAGAGACCGTCCGCTCCCGTGATGCCGGAGCAAACGCCCGCCGGTCAGAGGGCGCACCCGTCCTCACTCTCGTAGTGCTGCAGGATCGAGAGCGCGGTATCCCGGCCGAGCCGGTCTGCGACGAAGGTGAGAAAGACCTCGACGTGCCCGGGAGGGACGCAGCCGAGGCTCTCGCTCCCGTCCAGTATCAGCCCGACGAGATACCGGAGGTCGTCGTCGTTCAGCCGCTCCAGCCGTTCCCAGAAGTCAGCGGGATCGGCAGCGTAGTGGTTTGCAAGCGGGGGGAGGATGGACCGGTAGGGCCCTCCCGAACCTGCACACGCCAGTCCCGTGCACTCCGGGGCGGATTTTTTCAGGACCGCCACGTCCCGTTCGGATAAGATTCGCGCCATGGTATCGTCACTACGGGCACGGCAACCGGGCCGCACCGCATTCACAATTGTTAAGTACACATAGAGATAACTCTTGTGGACAGAACCGCATCGCCGACCGCAGAAAGGGGTTGTGATACCATCCTGTCTTCCAGTCTCGATCAAGCCCTCGCCGAACGGATAGCCGCGCTGAAGGAGGAGCGCAACGCCGTCATCCTCGCCCACAACTATCAGGTTCCGACGGTGCAGGAGATCGCCGACCGTGTCGGGGACTCGCTCGAACTCGCACGGGCGGCGGCGGAGGTCGATGCCGATGTTATCGTCTTTGCCGGCGTCGACTTCATGGCCGAGACGGCGGCGATCCTATCGCCGGAGAAGACGGTCGTCCTGCCCGCAGCCGACGCCTGCTGCCCGATGGCGGAGATGGTCGCCGCCGGCGAGGTCCGGGTGCTCCGCGAGCGGTTCCCGGACGCCGCCGTCGTCGCCTACGTCAACACCTCGGCCGAAGTGAAAGCGGAGAGCGACGTCTGCTGCACCTCAGCAAACGCCGTCGCCGTCGTCGAGTCGCTCACGGCAGGAGAGGTGATCTTCCTCCCCGACCGGAACCTCGCCCGTTACGTCGCGAGGTTCACTGAAAAAGAGGTGTTCCCCTGGGACGGCTACTGCATCGTCCACGACCGGATGACGGCCGACGAGGTCGCGGCAGCCCGCCGCGCCCACCCGGACGCCGAGGTGCTCGTCCACCCCGAGTGCCGGCCCGAGGTGATCGACCTTGCCGATCACGTCTTCTCGACCTCGGGGATGGTGCGGCACGCCTGCGAAAGCCCACGCCGGGAGTTCGTCATCGGCACCGAGGTCGGGCTCCTCCACCAGCTCGAGAAGAAGTGCCCGGGGAAGGTCTTCTACCCTCTTTCGCATAAGGCGGTCTGCGTCAACATGAAGAAGACCGATCCCGCGAAGGTGCTCGCGGCCCTCGAACGGTGTGAGCCGCGGGTGACAGTCCCGGAGGATACCGCCGCCCGGGCGCGGACGGCGATCCGGCGGATGCTGGACGTTCCGGCCTCCTAGATCTTCCCGAGGATATCCCGCTGACCGAAGAACCGGTCCCAGTCCCAGGGTTCGTCGAGGACCTGCACCTCGACGTCCCGGACGCCGCTCACGTCGAGGATCCGGCGCCGGACCTGGTCGGTGAGGTGGTCGACGAGCGGGCAGGCGGCGGTGGTCAGGACCATCTCCACGAGAACCGAGGAGTCCCGGACGGTGATCCCCCGGATCAGGCCGAGGTCGACGACGTCGATCCCGACCTCCGGGTCGATCACCTCCCTGAGTGCCGCCCGGATACTCTCCTCGAGCGCGATCTCCTCCCGGCGTCTCCCGGCAACCAGTCCCGACCGCTCCACCGCCCGGAGCCGCTCCTCGATCCGGTTCTGCCGATCAAGCATGCGGCTGACCACCCGGAGCATCGGGTCGGGGAGATCGCCGCGACCGAGCCGTTCCTGGCCCCTCTGACACTTCGGGCCGGCGAGCCTGCCCGGAACCCCGACGACCGTCGCCCCGGCGGGGACGGGGTGGACGACGACCGAGCCAGCGCCGATCTTTGCCCCGCGCCCGACGGTGATGGGGCCGAGGACGCTCGCCCCCGACCCGATAATGACGCCGTCCTCGATCGTCGGATGCCGTTTCGTCCGTTCGAGCGCGGTTCCGCCGAGCACCACCCCCATGTAGATCAGGACGTCGTCGCCGACCTCCGCCGTCTCCCCGATCACGACACCCGAACCGTGGTCGATGAAGACCCGGCGGCCGATCTTCGCGCCGGGGTGGATCTCGATCCCGGTCAGCGCCCGGGCGATATGGGAGATGAGCCGCGCCGGAAAGTAGAGACGGCGCCGGTAGAAGGCGTGCGCGATCCGGTGCGCCCAGATCGCGTGGAGGCCGGGGTAGCAGCAGATCACCTCAAGCGCCGACCGGGCCGCCGGATCTCTGTCAAAGACCGTCTGGATGTCTTCCCTGATGCTCACCGCGTCTCGCCCCCGCTTCACGCTCCGAAGAGGTCCGTCGAGAGATACCGCTCGCCGGTATCAGGGAGGATCACGACGATCGTCTTCCCCTCGTACTCCGGCCGGCGGGCGACCTCGCGGGCCGCGTGGACCGCAGCGCCCGACGATATCCCGGCGAGGATCCCTTCTTCACGGGCGAGCTGGCGTGCCATCGCGAAGGCGTCCGCGGAAGCGACCCGGACGACCTCGTCGACGAGGTCGGTCCTGAGAACCCCCGGCACGAACCCGGCCCCGATCCCCTGGATACGGTGCGGGCCGGCCTGGCCGCCGGAGAGGACGGGGGACTCGGCGGGCTCGACGGCGATCGCACGGAAGGAGGGTCTTCGCGCCTTGACGACCTCCGCGACCCCGGTGATCGTCCCCCCCGTCCCGACGCCGGCGACGACGGCATCGACGGCCCCGTCGGTGTCCCGCCAGATCTCCTCGGCCGTCGTCCGGCGGTGGACGGCGGGGTTCGCCGGGTTCTCGAACTGCTGGGGAATGAAATAGACGTTCGGGTTCTCGGCAGCTA
>DAOSER010000161.1:0-1642 GCA_035363235.1 Methanoculleus sp. | reverse complement strand
TCGCGGCTGCACGGTCGACTGCTCCCTTCATCCCTTCGGCCCCGGGCGTGAGGATCACCTCGGCGCCGAGCGCCGCGAGGAGTTTTCGCCGCTCCACGCTCATCGTCTCGGGCATCACGAGCCTGAGACGGTAACCGCGGGCGGCACAGACGAACGCGAGCGCGATCCCGGTGTTGCCGCTCGTCGCCTCGACGATCGTCGTCCCCTCCCGGATCTTGCCGGCCTGCTCGGCCTCGTCGATCATCGCGACCCCGATCCGGTCTTTCACGCTCCCCATCGGGTTGAACGACTCCACCTTGGCGAGGACCGTCGCCCGGGAGCCTTCCGTCACCCGGTTCAGCCGGACGAGCGGGGTGTTCCCGATCGCCCGGGTGATGTCATGATATATCCGTCCCATAGGTATCAGCCTCCTTCGATCATTCATATATTTGAACAGGCAGCATTCCCGCGTCTCCGGCATCCCCCACCGCCTCTTCGAGCGCACGGACCCTCTCGACCGCGGCGGCGGTGGCGGGCCGCGCCGGCACCGCTCCGCACCCGCCGGCAGGAGCGATCGATGCCTCGAACGTTCCGATCTCGCGGGCGAGCCGGACGACATCCTCCTTGTCGAACGCGATCAACGGCCGGTAGACCGGGATCGTCGCCGCATCGGTGAGCACCGCCAGATTGTCGAGGGTCTGCGACGCGACCTGCCCCATCGACTCCCCGGTGACGAACCCCTTCGCCCCCGTCCTCCCGGCGATCTCGGCGGCGATCCGGTACATCCGCCGTTTGCAGAGGAGGCAGGTGTAGCGCTCCTGCCCCCGTTCCTCAAGCACCCGCCGTGCCCGGGCGAGGTAGGCGTCCTCTACGACCATAAGTTCGATGTCCGGCTGGTACCGGCGGAGGACCTCGACCGTGGCCTCTGTCCGGGCGAGGTTCGTCTCATCGAGATAGCCTTCGAGCCCGACGTAGAGCGGGACGATCCGGCACCCGCGCTTCATCATCATGAAGGCCGCAACCGGTGAGTCGATGCCGCCGGAGACGAGCGCGACGAGCGCTCCCTCGACGCCAAGGGGAATGCCACCGACGGCCGGGATCTTCCGGTCGAAGAGGTAGCAGGTCCCGTCCCGGATCTCGATGAAGATCTCCCGTTCGGGATGGTCGAGGTCGACGCGGAGGTGCGGGTACTTCGCCCGGATCAGGTCTCCGAGGCGTTCGGCAAGATCCCGGGAGGTGAAAGGATGTTTCCCCACGCGCCTGACCCGGAGGGCGAAGGTCGCCGCCTCCCCGACGCCGCGGCCATCACAGAACGCGAGGATGCCCGCCGAAAGATCGTCGAGCGGCACGACGTCGCAGAGGGAGAACGAGACGATCCCGAAGACGTTCCCGAGCACCTCCGGGTCGACCTCGCCGGTAAGCCAGATCCTCCCGCGCTCACGCAGGGGAACTGCCGCCGGGAGGACCATCTTGATATTCCGGATAAGGGTCTGCTCCCATCTCCTGCGGACGGGCTCCGACTTGAGGAAGACCTCGGAGTAGCGCACCAGCCAGACCTGGTCCGGTTCGGTCATGGTCTCCGTCTCCCCTTCCGCCTGAGCCGCTCGATCTCCTCGCCCCCCGGCACCCGGATCAGGAACGTCCCGTAGCAGGGCTTGGTGTA
>DAOSER010000160.1:0-4866 GCA_035363235.1 Methanoculleus sp. | reverse complement strand
CGTAGGCCTTGTAAAAAGAGCCGACCCCGGTGGCAAGACCACCGACGCTCCGTTGGAGATGGAGATCGCCGTTCTTCCGGGATACACTGATCGGAAGCCTGTTTGAGACTATCAGTAACCTGTTCATGGTTCGACCCAGTTCACGTGAAGGTGTGATCAGCACCCAAAGAATCTCAACTAAAATTAATGTTTTGGAGAAATCTCAAGAAATTGCAGATATCGATGAACGGGGAATCAGTCCTTCTTCCCGGCTCTGCTGGTGACCGCCGTCGCCGGGCATACCGCGCGCGCCCGAACGCGACGATTTCGCCGGGGCATCTGCGGTGGTGGGGGCCGACAGGACGGGGTATTCGCGATCGGGCCGCCGCACCCGCATCCCCCGGCAGGGAGGTCGGCCGGGGTTTCCCGAAAGGAAGGTCGACGCGTACTACGCAAGATTTAGATACCCGGACGTTATACATTTCTAACATAGTGTTAGAAATATCAAACAAGATGTGATGACAATGCGGTTGAAACAGTCCGTACTTCTGGTCTTCGGCATCCTGCTCGTTCTTGCAGGCATTGCTCTTCAATCTACCGGCATCGCCGTCGAAAGCACCGCTGTGGTCGCGCTCGTCTCGGCGGGTGTCGTCATGGTAATCGTGGCGGTTATCACCGGCTTTAGCAGACAGGGCGAAGTCCTCTCCGACGAAAGGACGAAGGGAATCGGCGCTTACGGCACCACCTACTCCTGGGTGCTCACGCTGATATTGATACTGGCCTTCTTATGGCTGGACTTCCTCGGTCTGGCGTCGTTCGATCTTCAGGGAACGCTTCTGGTCCTGCTGTTTACCATGCTCCTCTCGGCCAGGATATTCCAGTGGTACCTCTCCCGGCAGGGTGACGTGGCGTGAGACCGGCGCCGCCAGTCTCCTTACAGGGATATGGTATGATACGAACTGAGAACCTCACCAAGGTATACAACGGTAAACCGGCCGTCGACGGCCTGGACCTGGAAGTCGGGGAAGGCGAGATCTTCGGCTTCCTCGGTCCGAACGGAGCGGGGAAGAGCACGACGATCCTGATGCTCACCGGCATGATCGAGCCCACCGGCGGCCGGTGCCTGGTCGACGGGATCGAGGTCGCAAAGGATCCGCTCGCGGTGAAGAAGATCATCGGCTACCTCCCCGAGGACGTCGGGTTCTACGGGAACATGACCGGCGAGCAGAACCTGGACTACTTCGCCCGATTCTACGGGATGAACGCGAAAGAACGTAAAGAGCGGATCGCGGACCTGCTCGACCTGGTCCACCTCGGCGGCGTCACCCAGAAGGCCGGGGAGTACTCCCGCGGGATGAAGCAGCGGCTCGGGCTTGCCCAGGCGCTGATCAACGACCCGAAAGTGCTCTTCCTCGATGAGCCGACGGCAAACCTCGACCCCGAGGGCGTCCGGGAGTACCGGGACCTCGTCTCGCGCCTTGCCGGCGAAGGAAAGACGGTCTTCGTCTCATCCCACATTCTCTCCGAGGTCAGGGCGGTCTGCCGGACCGTCGGGCTCCTCGCGAAAGGAAAACTCGTCGCGCAGGGGACGCTCGAAGCGGTCGCCCGGACGCTCGCACCCGCCGACGGCGATGCCGTCCAGATCGTCGTCGAGACCCGGGAACGGCTACCGGAGATCGAAGACCCCGAGATCCTCGCCGTCGAACGAAACGGGAACCGGGCGATCTTCCGGGCAAAGACCGACATCCGGGACCGACTTGCCGCCTCCCTCTTCGAGCAGGGCGTGCACGTCCGGGAGATGCGCCTCGAGGAGCCGGACATCGAGGACGTCTTCATGGCGGTCTACCGGAGGTAAAGCATGGCGTTCGATCGATTGCTCAACGTAGCACGCAAAGAGTTCTCCGACCATATCACCAGCAGGCGGTTCATCATCATCCTGGGCCTGCTCCTGGTGATCTCGGCGATCAGTATCCACGAAGGTATCGAACAGTATAACGACAACCTGGAGTCGTATACCGAGCAGTTCCAGTACATGCAGGAGTCCGATGACCCGTATTCGAGCTGGATGCCCTCGAAACCCTCGATCATGTACGTCTTCATCTCAATGATGGGGTACATGACGATGCTCGGCGGCATCCTTGCCATCGCCATCGGGTTCGACCAGGTCTCAAAGGAGAAGGAGACCCGGTCGTTAAAAACGCTCCTCTCGCACCCGGTCTACCGGGACGAGATCATCAACGGCAAGGCGCTCGGGGGTGTCGGCGCCCTGGGACTCGCCATGGCGCTCGCACTTGCCATCGCCATCGCTATGCTTCTCGTCTTCTCGGTCGTCCCGACGCTGAATGAATTCGTCGCCATCCTGATCTTCGGGGCGGTTTCGCTTGCGTTCCTCCTCGCCTACTTCGCCGTCTCGCTCACGATGTCGACGGTTTCAAAGGAGAGCGGGAACGCGTTGATCTACACTCTGGTGATCTTCTTTGCCGTCTCCTCGCTCCTCCCCATGTTCGGGACGATGGCCGCGGATGCTTTCGCGGGCGACCCGCCCGAGCCGCCCGATGCTTTCGTGTCCAAAGAGGTCGTTCGTACCGTAAGCGGCAGCGGATATTACACCAGCAGTTCCTCTCAATCCGTGGTGTACGGCGGGGAGGAGGATCCGGCATGGAAAGAGTACGAAGAGGAGATGAAACCCTACGTGGAGAAGCGGAGATTCATCAGCGACATCTCCAACATCCTCTCGCCGCAGATGAACTATTACACCGTCGCGATGGCAGTGACGAACCCCGAGATCTCCGCGATGATCTACTCGCCCTACGATGCGGCATCTGAGGAGACGCCCGGCCTTGCCGACGCCCTCGGTCGGGTCTGGATGAACATCGCCGCGCTCATCGTCTTCCCGTCGGCCTTCTTCGCCGCGACCTACGTGAAGTTCATGCGGATGGATATCAGGTGAGGAGATGACCGGCAGAAGATCCTCTCTATGCATCCTCCTCGCGCTCCTCCTCACCGTTTCAGCCGTCCCGGGAGGCTCGGCCGCAGGAAGCGGAACGATGCAGACAGAGCTCCGGTGCGACTTCCCCGGCGAGGTGATCGAGGCGGGCGATACCGCCGTCTTCGACCTCACGGTCACGAACCGCGGTGATACCGGGACGTGCCTCCTCAACTACTGGACGTTCCGCGGCACCGACAACTGGAAGATCCGGTTCGAGGCCGACGGCCGTGAGGTCTACCGGATGCTGATCCCGGCCGGCGAGACGAAGACCGTCCGCCTGGTGGCCGAGACCTCCGGCCATGCCGCCGTGGGGGAATACCCCATCCAGGTGGGCATCGGCGAAGGCACGATCTGGGTTTACGTCAAGATCACGAAGACTCACAGCGGTGAAGCGGGAACGCTCGAAGCCACCGTGGTGGACAAAGAAGGGAACGTGGTGAAGGGCGCCGACGTCGATCTCTATGACCGTGATACCCGGATCGAGGGGATGCTCGCGACCGCCGAGGGCAAAGTCTCCATCGGCGCCCCGATGGGCGCCTACACCGTAAAGGTCACCCGGCCCGGCTACCGGCCATGGGAGAAGAAAGGTGTCGAGATCCGGATCGGCCAGACGGTCGACCTCGGGATCGTGCCGCTCGAAAAAGAGAATTTTTTTGCCGAGATCCGGGTGAAGTCCCCGTCCCGGGTAGCGGCGATCGGCTCGAACCCGCAGTACGAGATGACCCTGAAGAACGCCGGCAGAAACGACGATACCTACACCCTCTCCATCCAGGCCCTCCCGGAACAGTGGTATGCCCGGTTCAAGGAGAGCAGCGGCGCCACCGAAGAGGTCTCGGAGATCTACATCCCGTCCGGTGAGGAGAAGGCCCTCTACCTCGATCTCATCCCGCCCTACTCGGTCGGTGTCGGCGAGTACAACTTCACGGCGGTGATCGGCTCGGCCGCCCGGGAGTACGAGGAGAACCTGACGCTCCGGCTCCGGGGATCCTACGACATGCGGACCTACGCGAAGAGTTACCGCCACGAGATCAACCGCGGCGACATCCTCACGTTTGATGTGACGGTTACGAACGTCGGCGTCGGGGGAGCGCTGACGAACATCGGGATCAACATGAGCGCACCGGAAGGGTGGCGGGTGACCGTCGATCCGGCATCGGTCGCGAGCCTTGAAGCCGGCGAACGGGCGACGGTGCAGGTGACGGTGATCCCGCCGGCCGATATCGTCGCCGGTGAATACAAGATCGTCGCGCTGGCGAAATGCGACCAGGATGAGGAGGAAGACGAGTACCGGATCGTGGTGAAGGAGCAGTCCTACGTCGCGGTGCTCGGCCTCCTGGTGATGGCCGCTGTAGCCGCGGGGCTCTGGTATATGTTCAGGAAGTACGGGCGGAGATAGGGCCGAAACCCTGAATATACTTCTTCCAGATCCGTTGGATATCCGGATCACAGTGAGGACGCGGGTACATCGTGCCCCGGTGGTCATCCTCATCCTCCGATGCGCCCGGGTGCCGGACCAGATTTTTCGTTGGGCTCGCCCTGTGCAGTTGGTCGTGGACGATACTGCAAATCCACACCCACCTGTGCCTCGCGTCCCCCGTCCCCGGGACGGGAATTAACGTAACAACGTGCCTATGACGATCGGGAACTCAGGCTCTAGACAGACAAAAGGGGCAAACTGGCCGACCCGGTTCCCATGTATATAGCTTCCGCCGGTCAGAGATGGAAACCGCACAGAATCACAATCTTGACGAGTTTCGCGAACTTCCCCAGATGGGGTCACAACCTTTAGATACCGATATGTTATACAGATCTAACATGGTGCTACAAATAGCCGACACGATGTGGTGACAATGCAGTTGAAACAGTCCGTACTTCTGGCCCTCGGCATCCTGCTCGTT
>DAOSER010000159.1:0-4927 GCA_035363235.1 Methanoculleus sp. | reverse complement strand
CTGCCCGCAGGAGACCCAGTGCGAGGGCGTCTGCATCCTCGGCAACAAGGAGACCCCGATCCGGATCGGTGCGATCGAGCGGTTCGTGGCCGACTGGGAGCGGGCAAACGACCCCACCCTTCCTGATGTGGCAAAACCGACCGGGAAGCGAGTGGCGGTCGTGGGATCCGGCCCGGCGGGGCTGACGGCTGCGGCCGAACTCGCCCGTGCCGGCCACGCCGTCACGATCTATGAATCGCTCCACGAGGCCGGCGGGGTCCTGACCTACGGCATCCCCGCGTTCCGGCTCCCGAAGGATGTCGTCAAGGCAGAGATCGACCAGGTGCTCGCCCTCGGTGTCCGGTTGAAGAAGAACTACCTCGTGGGACGAAGCATCAGCATCGACGAACTCCTCGGCTACGATGCAGTCTTCCTCGGGACCGGGGCGGGGCTCCCCGCGTTCATGGGCATCCCCGGGGAGAACTTAAACGGCGTCTACTCGGCAAACGAGTTCCTGACGAGGGTGAACCTGATGCATGCCGACGCGTTCCCGGAGTTCGACACGCCGGTCCTGCACGCCGCCCGCGTCGCGGTGATCGGCGGCGGCAACGTCGCGATGGACTCCGCACGGGTGGCCCGCCGCCTTGGCGCGAAGGTCTCATTGATCTACCGGCGGGGCGAGGATGAGATGCCGGCACGGAGGGCCGAGGTCCTGCACGCGAAGGAGGAGGGGATCGAGTTCCTGACCTGCACGAACCCGACCCGGATCCTCGGCGAGCAGTCCGTCACCGGCGTCGAGTGTGTGAAGATGTCCCTCTGCGACCTCGACGCGAGCGGCCGCCCGTCCCCGGAGCCGATCGAGGGGAGTGAGTTCACCCTCGACGTGGACATGGTGATCCAGGCGATCGGCACAAGCCCGAACCCGCTCCTCGTCTCCCTGATCCCGGGGCTCGAGCGCGCCCGGAGAGGCAACGTCGCCGTCGACGAGAACGGCCGGACGTCCATCCCCCACGTCTACGCCGGCGGGGACATCGCCACCGGCGCGGCGACGGTGATCGAGGCGATGGGCTCGGCGAAGAAGGCGGCCGCGGCGATCAACGCGATGCTGAAGGGAGAATAGTTACTTTTTTTCGTGGGGTTGAGCCGGGGCTTCTGCCAGGTAAAGCAGGATCCAGTCTATCCCTGCCTTTGAGGCACCGGTTCTCATTAGAGAACCTTGACGCCACCCCCACGTGCGTTAATCATCGAAACCGTTTGCTCTAACACACCTGCAGTTCCATCCGGGGTTGTGCTGAACTTACACAACTGAAGATTGTTCATCGCACCCCTACACGGATTTCCACTGGATATCGCCACTGGGGGAAGGGCTGACGGGGAGGGGGGAGCATCCCCCCTCCCCTGTCTCCACAATGATGCGGGAGTGTATCCCCCACCCCGCCCGGCCTCCGGCCTCCTCCCCCCCGAGGGGCGGGGGCAGTGCGTGGCGATATCCCCACGGTCCACTGTACAGGATTTTCTATTATATCGGCTGTCTTTTCAGCCGCTGTCGAAGGGGTCCACTCTTCTCGCGCAGCTCGATCCCAATCCCCCACCACGCCCAGCCCTTCCCTGTAGGAAATCCGTTGGACGGCATCCTCCAGAAACACGCAACATCACAACCCTTTACTCCCCGGCCGCCCCTAATTCCATTAAGCACCGCAGACAGGAGCCCCCATGCCCACCCCCAAAACCGCCGAGCGCCGGACCGTCCTCATCATCGCCACCCTCGCCGCGTTCCTCACCCCGTTCATGGGCTCGGCGGTGAACATCGCGCTCCCGTCCATCGCCGCAGAGTTCGCCCTCGACGCCGTATCGCTCAGTTTCGTGGCTTCTTCCTACCTCCTCGCGACCGCGATCTTCCTCGTCCCGCTCGGACGGTGCGCCGACATTTACGGGCGCAAACGGGTCTTCACCCTCGGGGTCGCGGTCTTCACCGCATCGGCCCTGCTCTCCGCGCTCGCGACGTCAGGGTCCGTGCTCATCCTCTTCCGGTTTCTCGAGGGCATAGGAAGCGCCATGATCTACGGCACCGGGGTCGCCATGATCACATCGGTCTTCCCGCCCGAGGAGCGGGGGCGGGCGCTCGGGATCAACGTCACCGCCGTCTACGTCGGCCTCTCCATCGGGCCGCTCCTCGGCGGCTACCTCACCGAGTTCCTCACCTGGCGGAGCATCTTCCTCACCAACATCCCGCTCGGGATCTACATCATCTACCAGGTCCGCCGCCACCTTGCCGGGGAGTGGGCCGACGCCTGCGGGGAACGGCTGGACATCGTCGGTTCGGTCTTCTACGGCGCGATGCTCCTTTTTGTGATATACGGATTCTCGCTCCTTCCGGGGCTTGCCGGTGTTGCGGCAATCGCCGCCGGCGTTGCGCTCTCCGTGACCTTCTATGCATGGGAAACACGGGTGGAAAGCCCGGTCCTCAACATCGGCCTCCTCACATCGAACCGGGCGTTCGCCTTCTCTAACCTCGCCGCCCTGATCAACTACGGCGCGACGTTTGCCGTCGGGTTCCTCCTCTCCCTCTACCTCCAGGTGGTCCGGGGGCTCGACCCCGGCGCCGCCGGGCTCGTCCTGATCACGCAGCCGGTCGTCCAGGCGCTCTTCGCCACCCCGGCCGGGAGACTCTCCGACCGGGTCGAGCCCCGGTACGTCGCCTCGGCCGGGATGGCACTCACCGCCGCCGGCCTCGCCCTCCTCACGCTTCTTTCCCCGGCCACCCCAATGGCCTGGATCATCGCAAGCCTCGTCCTCCTCGGGTTCGGGTTCGCCCTCTTCTCCTCCCCGAACACGAACGCCGTCATGAGTTCGGTCGACCGGTCCCTCTACGGCCTCGCCTCGGGGATGCTCGCCACCATGCGGACGACGGGGATGATGTTCTCGCTCGCCGTCGCCACCGTCACGTTCGCCCTCTTCATCGGCAGCACCCCGATCGGGCCGGAGGTCCAGGAGCCGTTCATGACGAGCCTCCGGGTGGCGTTCTCCTTCTTCGCCGTCCTCTGCACCGTCGGCATCTTCGCCTCGCTCGCCCGCGGCAGGGTGCGCAAATGACCGGCCCGGCCGTCACTCCGCAACACAGTAGACGTAGTAGACCCGGCGGTCGCCCTCCGTCACGACGTCCACCCCGTGCACCTCGCTCTCGAACCCGGGGAAGAGGGCGTCGAAGTCCTGCAGGGAGACGAGGTAGTCGACGATCGCCCGCGTGGCCGCCCCGCACCGCTCTCCCGGCATGATGACCGGGATACCGGGCGGGTAGGGCACGACCATCACCGCGACCGTCCTCCCCTCGAGTTCGCCCGCGGGCACCGGCGTCACCTCGCCCCGCACCAGGCGGCGGTAGGCCTCCGCCGGCGTCATCGCCGGTTCCGGCAGCGTCGCGTAGACGTTCCTGAGAATGCCGGTGATCGACTCGTCCCGCAGGTAGCCGTGCATCTCCCGGCAGAGGTCGGCGAGCCCCCGCCCGGCGTACCGGGCCGGGTAGCGGCGCACCAGGTCGGGGAAGACCTCCTCGAGCGGGCTGTTGCCGTCGTAGAGGGCCTTGAACCGGAAGAGTTCCGCAAGCAGCGTCCCGGACTTGCCCTTGGTGATCCCGAGCGTGAAGAGGACCAAAAACGAGTAGTACCCGGTCTTCTCGACGACGATCCCGCTCTTCCTGAGGTACTTCGTGACGACGGCCGCCGGTATCCCGCGGTCCTCCATGCCCCCGCCCGGCAGGATCCCGGGAGTGAGGATGGTCACCTTGACGGGGTCGAGCATGGCGTAGCCCTCCTCGATGCCGTCAAAGCCGTGCCAGGTATCATGCGGGTTCAAGAGCCAGCAGCCGGCGTTCTCCCGGAGGAGCGCGTCGTCCGCCTCCCCGATCGGTTTCTCCATCTCCTGGTCCATGATGCAGTCGGGCTGCCAGACGGAGAACCACCAGTAGTCCTCCCGGGGGGAGGAGCCTGCCCGGATCTCCTCGGCCACCGTCACCATCTTCTTCCGGAAGACTATCGCCTCCTCAATCGCCTCCTCGACGAGGAACCTCCCCGAGTGCCCGGCCATCATCCTGGCGGCGACGTCGAGCGACGCCACGATGGTGTACTGGGGCGAGGTGGAGGTGAGCATCATGAACGCCTCGTTGAACCGCGGGTGGTCGACGGGACCCCGGCCCTGCCTGACGTGGAGCATCGAGCCCTGCGAGAATGCGGCGAGGACTTTATGGGTCGACTGGGCGGCAAAGACCGTCGGGCCCACCGCGTCCGTCTCATGCATCCCGAACCGGCCGGCATAGAGGGGGTGGAACCTGGCGTAGCCGGACCAGGCCTCGTCGAAGTGGATGTACGGGACCACGTCCCGCAACTGCTCTTCGATCAACTCTGTGCTGTAGCAGATCCCATCGTAGGTGGAGTTCGTGACTGCGGCCATCCTGACGGTCTGCGACGCGGGGTCCTCTATCAGCGGGCAGTCCCGGACCTTCTCTGCAATGACCCCCGGACGGAACTCGCTGCTCCGGATGGGGCCGATGATCCCGTACTCGTTCCGGGCGGGTATGAGGTAGATAGGGACGGCGCCGGTCATGACGATCGCGTGCATCACGGATTTGTGGCAGTTCCGGTCCACCAGGACGACGTCGCCGCCGGTGACGGTCGCGAGCCAGGCGATCTTGTTTGCGGCCGACGTCCCGCCGGTGACGAAATAGGTCCGGTCGGCCCCGAAGACCTCCGCGGCCTTCCGTTCCGCCTCCCCGACAACGCCGGAGTGCTCCAGGAGCGACCCGAGTTCCGGCACCGAGGCCGAGAGGTCGGCCCGCAGGGTGTTCTCGCCGAAGAAGTTGTAGAAGATCCGGCCGGGGGCGCTTTTTAAGAACGCGACGCCGCCCATGTGCCCCGGCGTGTGCCAGGAGTAGCGGTACTCCTCGACGTAGTCC
>DAOSER010000158.1:0-4937 GCA_035363235.1 Methanoculleus sp. | reverse complement strand
TGTTGACGGCCAGCATCCCGCCTTCACCGGTCGTGAGGTGTTTTTCGTAGTTGAAACTGACAACCGCAAAATCCCCGAACGACCCGACAGGCCTTCCTTTATACTCCGCGCCGAGGCACTGGGCGCAATCCTCGATGACGACGCAGCCGTTCTCCCTCGCGATCGCCGGCAGGTCCCCGATCTCGCAGGGGATCCCGAAGAGGTGCGTCACAATGACCGCCCTTGTCCGTTCCGTCATCTTCGCCGCAAAATGCGACGCCGGGACGTTGAAGTCCTGAAGTGCCGGTTCGACGAAGACCGGGGTCGCCCCGGACTCCAGGACGGCGTCGACGACGCCCTCGTAGGTGAAGTCCGGGACAAGCACCTCGTCGCCCGGGGAGAGGTCCAGGGCCCGTAACGCTATCAACAGGGCGGCACGGGCCTGGTTGGTCGCATAGCACCGTTCTGCCCCGATGTAATCACAAAACCGGCTCTCAAAGGTTCTGACATGGCTCACATCCTCAAGATCTTCGCGTGATAGCGTAGCGATGATCTCTTCGGTGTTCAGGTGTGCTCGAGACCGTGCTAACATTCCTTCTCCCCTGGACAGTAGGTACGTGCGATGATGGCAATCCAGATATATAATTATAACTCTGCGCGAAACCCCGGCGGGACCGGCACCTGCCGGTATCGGTCAAAGGGAACCCGGAAAACCGCTCACCCCCTGCCGGGGGCCAGCCCTCTCAGACGCTCGATGCCGCAGCTCAGGGCGTGCACGAGGTAGTAGTTCGACTCCCGCCCGCTCCCGGCGGTCAGCCCGGCCCGGAGCGCATCCTCGATATCCTCCCCGGCAAAGACCGTCACGCCCCTCCCGATCTCCGCATACACATGTGCGTCGCTCCCGCCGACCGTTCCCTTCCCGCAGACGCGCGAAAGCCTCATCGAGCGGGCGTTGGCCGCCGGCCGCGACCTGCTGTTGAACCCCTCGATGAGATCCACCTTCCCTGCCGGACGCCCGGGGAACGGATGCCCGCGGTAGGGGTGCGCCAGAACCGCAAGACCGCCCTGGGCGCGGATCTCGGAGACCACGTCGTCGAACCTCCGCGCCGTGATCTCCTCTTCGAGGAAGAGGCCGAGAACGTCGCCGTACTCCGTCCGAACCTCGGCACCGACGATCACCGTGACGTCGCGGCTCGCCTCCCGGGCGAGAAGGCCCCCCCGGATGGTGTCGTGATCCGTCACCGCTATGGCGGCGAGCCCCCGCTCCCGGGCAACCCTGACGACCTTCGCGGGGTCCATGAGCGAGTCCCGGGAGCACCGGGTATGGATGTGCAGATCGGCGAACATTCTCTCCACCTACCCGGAGGCGGCCTCCTCGACGGCGGTGCAGACGTACTCGACGTCGTCGTCGGTCATCCCGGGGTAGAGCGGCAGCGTCACCTCGTGCTCCCCGACGAACTCGGTCTTCGGAAGCGATCCTTGAGTATCCCCGAGCAGCCTCTTATAGTAGGTGAAGAGGTGAACCGGCGGGTAGTGGATGCTCGTCTGGACTCCCCGCTCCTTCAGCGCCGCCTGAAAGCCGGCCCTCGGGAGATCCGCGGAGAGGACGACCGGGAAGATATGATAGGAGGAGTCCCCGTTGGTCTTCCCGGGGAACGGGCACTCTATCTGCTCGATCCCGGCAAGCGCTCCCCTGTACCGGCCGACGATGCGCCGCCTCCGTTCGTTGTTCTGCTCCAGGTGCCGGAGCTGGACGATGCCGAGCGCGGACGCGACCTCGCTCGTCCGGTAGTTGTAACCGAGATCGGTGACGTCGTAACTGTAGCCGTGCCCCCGGTGCCGGTCCCACGTCAGCGTGGTCATGCCGTGCGAGCGCATCGTCCGGATCTTCTCGGCAAGACGGTCGTCGTCGGTCACGATCATGCCGCCTTCGCCGGTCGAGAGGTTCTTGTTCGCAAAGAAGCTGAAGCACCCGATATCCCCGATCGTCCCGCATTTTCGTCCCCCGTATGCCGCGCCCACCGCATGCGCCGTGTCCTCGACGACCCGGAGGTCGTGGTCGCGGGCGATCTCCATGATCGGCCGCATGTCGCAGGCGTATCCTCCGTAGTGGACGACGGTGATCGCCCGCGTCCTCCCCGTGACCTTCGCCGCAATCTCTTCCCACGAGACGTTCAGGTCGTCCCGGCCCCCGATATCGGCGAAGACCGGCTTCGCACCGCAGTAGAGGATCGAGTTCGCCGTGGCGACGAACGTGAGCGACGGCGTTATGACCTCGTCGCCCATGCCGATGCCGAGCACCGCGTGGGCGATGTGCAGCGCCGCGGTCCCGTTCGAGACGGCAAACGCATGTTTCACCCCGAGATACCGGGCGAACGCCGCCTCGAACTCCTCCGTCACCGGCCCCATCGAGAGCCACCGCGACCGCAGGACGTCACGGACCGCGTCGTCCTCCTCGCGGCCCATCGCGATGTCGGAGAGCGGGATCTTCCACGTCATCCTAGTCCCCTCCGACGCCCGGCGCCCCGTAGAACGGGGATGATGCGCTGTTTGCCTTCCGGTAATCGTCCACCCGCCCGATGTCCAGCCAGTAGCCGTCGTACTTGTAGGCCTTGACGGTCTCCCCCGCGGCAAGCAGGACGCGGATCAGGTCGGGGAAGTCGATGTACTCGTGCGGCGTGATGTAGTCGAGGGCACGCGGGTTAAACGCGTAGACCCCCATGCTCACGTAATGCTCGAACCCCGGCTTCTCGGTGTATCCGACGATATCTCCGTTGCCGTCGGTGTCCACGATACCGAAATCGACGAAGTAATCTCGTTTGTTCAGGGCGACCGTCGCGATCGCCCCGTTGTTGTTGTGGTAGTCCATGAACGCGGAGAACGGCAGGGTCGTCAGGACGTCGCCGTTCATCATCAGGAACGGCTCGGAGAGGCCGTCCTTGATGAGCCCGAGGCATCCGGCGGTTCCGAGCGGCTTGTTCTCCCGCGAGTAGGTGATCGAGAGCCCGAACCGGCTCCCGTCGCCGCAGAACGCCATGATCAGTTCGGCCAGGTGCCCCACCGCTATCGTCACGTCGCGGATGCCGTGCTCCCGGAGCTGGTGGAGGATGATCTCGAGGATCGACTTGTCCCCGATCGGCATAAGCGGCTTGGGGATGATGGTCGTGTAGGGTTCGAGCCTCCTTCCTTTGCCGCCGGCAAGAATAACCGCTTTCATATCAGGTCACATACTGTCTGGGACTGTAGAGGTCCAGGTGTTCGCTAAACCATGCAATCGTCCGCGAGAGGCCATCGTTGAGGGGCACAGCCGGAGACCACCCGAGGAGGTCCCGGGCGCGGGCGTTGTCGCACCACAACCGCTCCACCTCGCTCTTCTCCGGCCGCAGGCGGCCGCTGTCGGTGACGACCTTGATCTCCTTGCCGATGAGAGACGCGACCGTCTCCGCGACGGCACCGATGGAGATCTCGTAGTTCGACCCGACGTTCACCGTCTCCCCGACCGTCCGCGGCGATTCGGCGACGAGGACGAACGCACGCACCAGGTCGTCGACGAAGGTGTAGTCCCGCGTGGTGTGCGTCGCGCCGAGGACGACCTTCTCCTGCGTCAACGCCTGCACGATGATCGTCGGTATCACCGCCCGGGCGGACTGGCGGGGGCCGTAGGTGTTGAACGGCCGTATCGTAGCGATCGGGACGTCGAACGACCGGTAGAAACTCTCGGCCACTTTGTCCGCTCCGATCTTGCTCGCGGAGTAGGGCGACTGCCCCTGTAAGGGATGGTTCTCGTCGATCGGGACGTAGCGCGCCGTCCCGTAGACCTCGCTCGTCGAGGTATGGACGACCTTCCCGACGCCGGCGTCCCGTGCGGCTTCAAAGACGTTGAGCGCGCCGAGGACGTTCGTCTCCACCGTCTCCCGGGGATGGATGTAGGAGTACGGGATCGCGATGAGCGAACCCAGGTGGAAGACGACGTCGACATCCCGGACGGCTCTGCGGACGGCGTCCGCGTCTTTGAGGTCGCCCATGACGACCTGCACCCGCTCCCGCCGCTCGTTCGGGAGCAGCCGCAGGAGGCCGGGGTCGTTTCTCGAGTTGTAGCGGACGAACGCACGCACGTCCGCTCCAAGGCCGGCAAGGTGCTCCGTCAGGTGGCTGCCGACGAACCCCCCTGCCCCGGTCACCAGCACCCTCGTATCAGTCCAGTCCATCACAGACCACTCACCTTCGTATAGTTACCATACTTCATCAGAATCACCTGTCTCACAGACCTCTTTTCGCGTGTGGGCCGTATGCCGGTGCGCGGCGGTATCAAGGGGCTGCCGCAAGAGCCCGGGAACGGGGAGCGGCGGAATGGCCGGGTCGTCCCTCCCCACCACCTGCAGGGGAACGGCGGGTGCCGCCGGAACCGGGGCATCCGGGGGCAGCAGCGACATCCCATCAAGAAGCGCCCCGATCGGCATGAACGAGAACTGCGTCATGAGCATGATGAGTTTCTCAAGCGACGTCCGGACGCCGTGGTAGGTGACGAGACGGGACATGAACGGCACCTTCAGCAGGGGGGGTCCCGGGTAGATGTCGTGGGGGTGAACGTAGATGTTGACCGGCCTCCTCGTGGCAATCCTGCCGACACCCCAGGAGAGAAACTGCTTCGGGAGAGCCCGGAGATAGAACCCGCCGGAGACAGGGATGTTCATGCCGAACCGAAGAACCGAGAGCGGGAACTCGACGATCGGACCGTCGGGGTCGTGGACGGTGACGTCGTCCCGCGAGGGGCGGTAGATGCTGACAGGCGCGTCCGGCACGCCGTAGAGCTGGGTTCTCACCGGAAAGATGCTCGAGTCGTACTGGAACCCGTACTTCTCCAGGACCTCGAGCGCCCATTTCGTCCCGTTGTTCAGGGAGAACGACGGTGCCCGGAACCCGACCGGGTTGTAGTCGGCGAGCAGTTCGAGGGACTT
>DAOSER010000157.1:0-4939 GCA_035363235.1 Methanoculleus sp. | reverse complement strand
CCATTGTACGCATGCCTGAGGCGGTCCAGAACGTTTCGAAGGAACGTGTCAAGTATATGATTTTTGGTTGCGGGAGCACCGGCTATAACGTCGCAGAGGAGCTCGAGCAGGAGAACGAAGATCTCATCATCCTCGATAAGGACGAAAAGCGGGTGGAAGACCTTCGGGACCAGAAATACGAAGCGCTCGTTCGAGACCTCCGAGACCCGAACCTCATGGACGGGCTGCCCGTCCCGGAGGTCGCGTTCATCCTCGCTAACGACCGGGATGCCAACCTCGCGGCGCTCAAGACTGTCAAGACCCGGTACCCGGCGACCTATGTCATCGCACGCGCCACTGATCCTGTCAGCGTCGACCTCCTCCAGCAGGAGGGTGCCGATATTGTCCTCTACCCGCAGGAGGTGGTGGCCCATACCGCCATCCATCATATCAGGAAGCTTCACTCGTCACGGCTCGCCCTGCGGCTCTACGATATGCTTGCCGCCTGGGAAGGAACGCTCTGCATCGTCACCCACCTAAATCCTGATCCCGACTCGATCTCGAGCGCCATGGCGCTTTCGATGATCGCGCGGCATGCGAGCCGCAACAAACTCAATTGCCGCATCCTCTACGAGGGGGATATCGGGCACCAGGAGAACCGGGCGTTCATCAATCTCCTTGAGATCAAGATGGAGCGGCTTACCCCCCAGATCCTCGAGGAGTGCAACTACATCGCCCTGGTCGACTCGTCAGGACCCGGCGTGAACAACGAGCTCCCCAGGTCCACCCGGGTCAACATCATCATCGACCACCATAAGAACGGCGAGCATCCTTCCACTGTCGCCGACTTTGTCGACATCCGGCCGGGGGTCGGGGCCACAGCGAGCATCATGACCCAGTACCTGATGGAGCTCGATATTCCGGTGAATAAATCGGTGGCCACCGCGCTTCTTTACGGCATCAGGGCTGACACGAGAGATTTCAAGAGGAATGTCACCCCGCAGGACCTCAACTACGCGGCGTTCCTCCTCCCCCTGACAGACTCGGATCTCCTCGATAAGATCACGTCCCCCTCCATATCGCAGGAAACGGTCGAGATCATCGGGAATGCCATCCGGAACCGGCGGCTCAAGAGTGGCTACCTCTTCTCGAACGTCGGCTACATCAGGAACCGTGACGCCCTTCCGCAGGCGGCCGATATGCTGATCCACCTCGAGGGCGTCAACACGGCGTTGGTCTACGGCATCAGCGACCAGAACATCATCATCTCCGCCCGGAATAAGGATATCAGGCTCCACCTCGGGAACGTGATGGCCGAGGCGTTCGGTCCCATCGGCGAGGCGGGCGGGCACGCCACGATGGCCGCAGCCATGATACCGCTCAGTTACTTCTCCATGGTGAAGGAGAAGGAGAACCTGCTCGATCTCATCATCGATCCGATCCTGAAAAGGTTCTCCAGTATCGTCGGCCTGGATAACGAGGACAAGCAATGAGGTTTGCGGATTGGGAACCTCATTATATCGCGATTCTTGAGTATTTCGGGTTTGAGCGCGAGGCTGACGAGGCGGCCGCACAGCTGCTTGCGTCTCTCGCAAACCGGGACGACGTCGGACTGCTTGAAGCGCTCATCCGGGGCAAGACCGTAACGGTCTGCGGGAATGCACCCTCTCTCCCGGCTGAACTCGACCGCATCGAGGGGACGGTGCTTGCCGCCGATGCGGCAGCCGAGGTGCTCGCGAAGCACGGGATCCGGCCTGACGCGGTCTTCACCGACCTCGATGGAGCGACCGATCTCTTCATCGACCTCTCGGAGCAGGGGACGGTGATGGTCGTGCATGCCCACGGTGACAACGTTCCGCTCCTCCGCCACTGGGTCCCGCGTATCCCCGGGCCGCTCGTCGCGACCACGCAGGCGGCACCCCTCGCGCACGTCCACAACTTCGGTGGGTTCACCGACGGCGACCGGGCGGTCTTTGCCGCCGACGAACTCGGGGCGGCGACCGTCCGGATCGTCGGGTTCGACCTTGCCGACAAAAACGTCGATCCCCTCAAGCGGGGGAAACTCTACTGGGCAGGGGAACTCCTCCGTCTGATCGGGTATGACCTCTAGCGCCCTCATCATCGACGGCTACGTCGACGAGCCCGCGTGCCTCGGTGTCGCGCCCTACATCTCACCTTATATCAGGGAGGTCGCCGGAGTCCTCACCGGGCACGGCTACGCACCCCGCTACGTCACCATCGACCAGGTCCGGGCCGATCCCTCCCTCGCCGCCCGCTCCGGCCGCGGCGATCTCGTGGTGATGATCGCCGGCCTGACCGTGCCGGGAGCATACATCGGAGGGAAGCCCGCGACCCTGACGGAGATCCAGCAGCTCGGGATCCTGCTCCGGGAGCCGACCACCGCGATCGGTGGGCCGATCGCCTTCGGCTATGCCCCCGGAGGCGGGAGGAAGGCTATCCGGCAGGCGATAGCCGGGTTCGACGTCACGCTCTCAGGGTCGCCCGCGGTCGCGCTGGATAACTGGCTCTCGGGCGGTGAGCCTGCCGGTGCGGGCGATTACTCACTGACCGACCCCTGGTGCGTGACGGGCGCCGGGATCGTGGCGCAGCACCCGGCGTTCCCGTACGTGATGTGCGAACTCGAGACCGCGACCGGGTGCTCCCGGGCGACGGTCGGGGGGTGCTCGTTCTGCACCGAGCCTTTCTACGGGCTCCCGCGCTACCGGAGCATCGAGGGGATCGCGGACGAGGTGGCGGCGCTTCGTGCGGCGGGCGCCCGCCATTTCAGGCTCGGCCGGCAGCCGGACCTCCTCGCCTACAAAAGCAGCGGCGGCGGGGAGTTCCCGGTCCCGCGCCCGGAGATGCTCGAAGAACTCTTCTCGACCGTCCGGGCGAGCGCCCCTGGCTTCAAAACCCTGCACATCGACAACATCAACCCGGGCACCATCGCCCGGCACGAGGATGCGGCACGGGCGGCGCTTGAGGCGATCGTAGCCGGCCATACCCCCGGCGATACCGCGGCGTTCGGTATGGAGACCGCCGATCCGGCAGTGGTGGCGGCAAACAACCTCAAAGCCCTGCCGGACGATGTCTTCCGCGCGATCGAGGTCGTGAACGATGTGGGGGCAAGACGGACAGGCGGCGTCCCCGAACTCCTCCCGGGCCTGAACTTCATTGTCGGCCTCGCTGGGGAGACCCAGGCGACGTTTGATCTGAACGAGGCGTTCCTCAAGCGGGTGCTCGATGCCGGGCTCCTGGTGCGGCGAGTGAACATCCGGCAGCTGATGCCGTTTGAGGGAACAAGGGCCTACGAGGAGAATACTCTTGGGAAGCACGACGCCCGGTTCCGCTCCTTCAAGGAGTGGACACGGAAGGAGTTCGATGAACCGATGCTCCGCCGGGTCTTCCCCGTCGGCACCGTTCTTCCGGACGTCGTCATCGAAGTACCCGGAAAACCGTCGTTCGGGCGGCAGATGGGCTCGTACCCCATCCTCGTCGGGATCCCCCTCGAACTCCCGGAAAGAACCGTGCTCGATGCCGTCGTGGTCGACTGGGGGATGCGGTCGGTGACGGCGCTTCCCTGCCCGGTGGAGGTCAACACTCTCCCGGTAGCGGCGCTCCGGTGGATTCCGGGTGTCGGCAAGAAGAGGGCGGCGACCATCGCCGCCCGCCGGCCTTTTAAGAGCCTTGAAGATTTCCGGGCGGTCGCCGGGGAGACGGGGATCGAGGGTGTGATGAGGTTTTAGGGCGGGGTTTCACGCCCCTGTTCCAGTTTCAACCCGTGCGGTTCAAATCCGTCCATATCTTCGATGTGCTTTTTCGATGGACATGATGTGGGTGATATAGACCCGGTCACCCTCAGGATCGATGTTGTAGATTACCGTGAATGAGCGTGCAATATGTAATCGATATGATTCACGCTTTTTATTCGTATGGAGTTTCTCTTTATCCCCATCCGGGCCTGGATAGGGGTTGTCCTGCAGAATTTTCAATTTCTCTTTGATAACCCGTTGATCTTTAGCATCAAGAGAGTCTAAAAAGTCAAGCGCACGTTTGTCCACCATGAGGTGGAATGTCACAGGTTCAGCTCCACGAACTCATCGCGGGCCATGACGTCTTCAATATCATCCGTGAGCCGTTGTTTTTTTACACTCTCTACCAGCCTCGCGAGAGTGTCGTCAAGTGACTCGCCCGGGCGCCTGAGATCCAGAATCTGGTTATAGGTTTCTTCCGATACGGGTATGTTCTCCGCAACAGACATTAAATTCTGATCGGCGCTGATCGCATATAGACCTTTCACCACCGGAGTTTTCCCGTCGGCACCGTCCTTTCGGAGGTCGTCGAAGTCACGGGCAGGCCGCCGTTCGAGCGGCAGATGGGCTCGTACCTCATCTTTGTCGGGATCCCGGTCGAACTCCCGGAAAGGATGGTGCTCGACGCCGTCGTGGTGGACTGGGGATGCGGTCAGTGACGACCCTCTTCTGCCGGTAGCGGTGCTCCGGTGGATCCCGGGGGTGGGCAAGAAGAGAGCTGCGACCATCGCCGCTGGCCGGAGAGACGGGGATCGAGGGTGTGGTGATGTTTTGGGGCGGGAACTCTTTAGTGGCGGTAGTTCTTTTCAGGAGTAGCGTTTGTCTGTATCTGGCTGTGCTCGGACTCCACTCCTGAAGAATAGGGTTCCTGTGGTGCTCACCTCCCGCGCTTTAAGTCAGTTGCAAACCCCATCTACGAATTTCCCGTGGATATCGCCATTGGGGGAGGGGCTGACGGGGAGGGGGGAGCATCCCCCCTCCCCTGTCTCCTCACACCAGATGCCTCTCCTCACAAAGCCCCCCACCACCCGCGCTTCGCGCTCCTCCTCCGCACCTATCGGTGCTCATGCTCCGGCCCTATGGCCCATCGCACCC
Organism: Methanoculleus sp.; assembly: GCA_035363235.1. Taxonomy (GTDB): domain Archaea; phylum Halobacteriota; class Methanomicrobia; order Methanomicrobiales; family Methanoculleaceae; genus Methanoculleus. The sequence continues at coordinate 53 of DAOSER010000157.1, read as the reverse complement.
CGCACCTATCGGTGCTCATGCTCCGGCCCTATGGCCCATCGCACCCCGCACCT
>DAOSER010000156.1:0-5041 GCA_035363235.1 Methanoculleus sp. | reverse complement strand
CCGGGGAGCCATATCTCGAACGAGACGCTCGTCGCCTTCGTCGAGAGCGCGGTTGAGTACGCGAGAGTGAACGGCAAAGAAAAGGCCCTCGCCGAGTTTTCCGACCCCAACGGGTCGTTCGTCCGGGGCGAACTCTACATCTACGCCTACGACTTCAACAACGTCGCCCTCGCCCACCCGTTCGACCCCGACAAGATCGGCGTGAGCCGGATGGACGAACTCGACGCGTTCGGTAACCCCTACACCCGGCAGTTCATCGACGCAGCGACGAACGGTTCCGGATATGTCCGGTTCTACTACGTCAACCCCGCGCACAACCGGACAGTCGAGTCCAAACTGGGATATGTTATGAAGGTGGACGAGGACTGGTGGCTCGGCTCCGGGGTCTACACGGGGCCGGCAGCAGCCCCGGCAACGGCCAGGCCCACGGTCATCCCCGACCTCACCGGCACCTGGACCGCGTCCATGGCGGGATATGAAGGCAGCACGGGGTTCACCGACTACCCCTCCATCACGATGACGATGACCATATCCGAACAGCACGACCGGGTCTTCTCGGGCTATACCGTCTTCACGGTGAACGACACGGAGACGCGGACGCCGATCGCCGGGGTCATCGGACGTGACGGCAGGACTCTCTCGACCGCCGAGCAGGACGGCGGCTACTGCTTCGGTGATATCATCGGGCCGGACGAGATCGAACTGACCTACCTGCAGGACGGTCCGCAGTACAGCGTTGCGATCGACACGCTCAAACGCGTATAATGCCGGCGAGAGACCGGCCGCACATTTTTTTACGCCCCTCTTCTGCCCGGCAGAACCGGACGGCCGGGAAAGGCCAAAAAGACACAAAAAATAGGGTTACTTCTTTCCCGCCCGCAGCCGCCCGATCTCCTCGCCGCCCGGGACCTTCACCACGAACGTCCCGTGGCAGGGCTTGGTGTAGGGGAAGATGAGGTGCTCGCCCTCGACACCGATATAGAGCGGCGGTACACCGATGATATGGACGTCGAATATCCGGTAGCCCGGTTCGACCTCATGGTACTCCCGGACGTTCTTCTTGATATACTCCCGCGCCTCCTTAAACGAGGATTGCGAGAGGATAATCTCGGGTTTCATCGCTTCGAGACAGCCCATTGCATCACCTCGTCAAGTCTCCGCTTCAGCGGCATGGGGTTGTGGACGGCTTTTGCTGCGACGACCTCGCAGGGGAACTCAATCTCGCCTGCAAGGTCCTGTGCGTGCTCCCCGAAGATGAGTGCATAGACCCGCGCCTTCGATATGTAGGCCATCGTCCCGGCATACGCGACTCCCGAGTCGTTGTGGATGAAGACGAAGCAGAGGTCGAAGTCCCGCTGCTTCCCCGTTATCTCGTCGATCATGTCGTCGAGATCGGTCATCTCGCCAAGGTAGTACCGGTCCGGGTCGGCCACCTCCATCAGTTTCCGCGCAGCCGTCGTCCCGGCAATCACCGGCTGGATGCCATGCTCCTTCAGGCCATGCACCAGGTAGAGCGCCATGCTCGTCTGGACGGGCACCTGCGGGCACCCGAGCAGAATCAGTGCGGTCTTCTCGTTCTCCGTCATGGTTTCTCCAGTATCTCAAAAACCTCAGGCACCCTCTCGGGGTGCGTGTAGATCGTGAACCGCTCCCCCCGCGAGAAGCCGATCAGGGTGAGCCCTGCCCGCTCCGCCGTAAGGATGCCGCGGTCGGTCGTGGCGGCGCGGGAGACGACGACCGGGATACCCGCGTTCGCCGCCTTCGCCACCATCCCCGCCGGCTGCCTCCCGGTGCAGCCAAGGATGCATCTCGACCGGTCGAGCCCCTTCAGGGTCGCGTGGCCCACGACCTTGTCAACGGTGTTGTGCCTCCCCACATCGCAGGCCCGGGTGACGAGTCCGCCGTCGCAGAAGAGGACCGAACAGTGGACACCGCCGGTCCTCCGCCAGGTATCGGACTCAATCGCCGCCGTGACTGCACGGACGGTATCCACCGTAACCGTGATCGGCGATGTAACCGCTTCAGGCTCGCCGATTACATGGGAGCCGCCGGATGACTCCACTTCAAGCCGGACCTCCTTTCTGGCCGGGGCGGTGATGTAGACATCCTTCCCCGAGACCTCCACCGAGTCGACCCTGTCCGCCAGCCCCTCGCAGACGACGAACCCGGCCCCGAGATCGTCCAGACGGTCGGCGCTCGCCACCAGGGCCGTGAGGAACTCGCCGTTCAGGAAGAGCCGGACGTGGTCCTCGACGATGATGTCGTCGTGAACCTCACGCGCGCCGTCGCTCGCCACCTGGATGGCGGCGCGGCAGACGATCTCCATCAGGCCGTCTCCTCCCGCATCCAGTCAAGGTACGGAGCATAGCCGCCGATGATGGGCATGGCGATGATCTCGGGAAGGTCGTAACTGTGGAGTTCCCGGATCCGCTCGATGAGCGGATCGAGCAGGCGGTGCTGCGTCTTGATGACCAGGAGCCGCTCGGCCTCGCGGGAGACCGCTCCCTCCCACCAGAAGCAGGACTGCACATCGGCAACGTTCACACATGCGGCCAGCCGGGAATCGACGAGCGCTTTTGCGAGCGGTTCCGCCTCGTCGGGAGAGGCCGTGCAGAAGACCACAACAAATTCCGGGAGAGTCATGATTTACCTTCACCTCCGTCCGTATTTAACCGTTTTCGGGGTGGGAACCGCAACACCCACCCGATCCCGTCTCCAGGGGCTCAAGCCCCCGGCGGATGCGGTAATCGTTGATCGCGGCCCGGATGGCGTCGGGGGCGAGGAGCGAGCAGTGCACCTTCGGCTCCGGAAGGCCGCCGAGGGCGTCAAGAACATCGGTGTTCGAGAGGTTCCATGCCTCTGCGATGGTCATCCCCCGGACCATCCGGGTCGCCATCGAACTCGAGGCGATCGCTGCGGCGCACCCGAACGTCTGGAACCGGACGTCAATGATTCGGCCGTCCTCGACTTTCAGGTAGATCTTCATGATATCCCCACAGGTCGGGCTCCCGACCTCGCCGACACCATCGGCGTTCGCCATCTCACCCACGTTCTCGGGGTTCGTGAATTCTGCAATCACTTTTTCCGTATACATCAGTCGACCTCCGGTATCCGGGGACAGGAAGGCGTCAGCGGCGATATCCGCCGCAGCCGCCCGATCACCTCCGGGAGCACCTCAAGGACATAATCGATATCGTCTTTTGCGTTCGCATCGCCGAGGGTGAGCCGGAGCGAACCGTGCGCCTCCTCACGAGGGAGCCCGATCGCGAGCAGCACGTGCGAGGGCTCCGACGAACCCGAGGAGCAGGCGCTTCCCGTGGAGGCGCAGATCCCGTGGGCGTCGAGCGAAAGGAGGATCGACTCGCCCTCGACATAGCGGAAACTGAAGTTCGCGTTGTTCGCGAGCCGCTCTTTCGGGTGACCGTTTACGCGGGTGTCCGGGATCGACGCGAGAACCCCCCGGACCAGCCGGTCCCGCATCGCGGCGATACGGCGGTTGTGCCCCTCGATATCGGCGGTCGCAAGTTCGATCGCGCGGCCGAGCCCGACGATGCCCGGGACATTCTCGGTCCCGGCACGCCGGCCCCGCTCCTGCCCGCCGCCGTGGATGAGGCTCTCGATACGGGTCCCCTGCCGGATGTAGAGCGCTCCGGTCCCTTTGGGGCCGTAGAACTTGTGCCCGGAGAGCGAGAGGAGGTCGATCTCCATCGCGTCCACGTCGATCGGCACCGCCCCGACCGCCTGGACCGCGTCGGAATGAAAGAGGGCGCCGTGCTCGTGCGCTATCCTGCCGATCTCAGCCACCGGCTGGATCGTCCCTATTTCATTGTTTGCGGTCATCACCGAGACCAGGATTGTCCGGTTGGTGATCGCCTCCTCGACGTCGGCGGGGTCCACCCGGCCGAACCCGTCGACCGGGAGGTAGGTGACGGAGAACCCCTGCCGCTCCAGCCATTCGCAGGTATGGAGGACTGCATGGTGCTCGATCGCGGAGGTGATGATGTGGTCGCCGTGCTCCCGGTTCGCGAGAGCGGCCCCCTTGATCGCCCAGTTGTCGGCCTCGCTGCCCCCGGCGCAAAAGTTGATCTCTCCAGGATTTGCACCGATCGCTTCCGCCACCTGCTCCCGCGCCGCAGCAACGCCTTTCCGGGGCTCGCGGGAGAACTGATAGAGGGATGAGGGGTTGCCGAAGTATTGCGAGAAGTACGGGGCCATCGCGGCAATGACCTCGGGCTTCATGAATGTCGTCGCCGCGTGGTCCATATACACGGGACGTGGATCCAGGTCGTTCATGTCCACTACAGCGTTGGGTCTAAGACCGTATCAGCGTTACCGGTCACGGGAGGGGCGGGAGCCCCGGAAGCGTGAGTGAGAAAATACATAGGGTCCTGTGCGCAATATTTGACGATGTACTCGAGACGCATGGATCACCTTCCCCCCTACCTTTTTGCACGCATTGACGAGATGAAAGAGGAGAAAATACGCCAGGGTGTCGATGTCATCGACCTCGGAGTCGGCGACCCCGATCTCCCCACCCCCCCGCATATCGTGGAAGCGCTCTGCACCGCGGCACGCGACCCGAAGAACCACCACTACCCATCTTATGCCGGCATGCTCGCCTACCGCGAGGCGGTGGCCGAATGGTACCGGACCCGGTTCGGGGTCGACCTGGACGCGAAGAAAGAGACGCTTGCGCTCATCGGCTCAAAAGAGGGTATCGCGCACATCGCCGAGGCCTTCGTCAACCCCGGAGAGGTCGTCCTCGCCGCCGATCCCGGCTACCCGGTCTACAAGACCTCCACGCTCTTCGCCGAAGGAAAGGTCCACGAACTGCCCATCAGGGCGGAGAACGACTTCCTTCCGGTGCTTGACGATATCCCCGCCGACGTCGTGAAGCAGGCGAAGTTGATGTTTATCAACTACCCGAACAACCCCACGGCCGCAATAGCACCCCTCTCGTTCTTCGAGGAGGTCGTTGAGTTTGCACGGGAGCACAACATCGTCGTCGTCCACGACAACGCCTACTCCGAGATCACCTTCG
>DAOSER010000155.1:1401-5046 GCA_035363235.1 Methanoculleus sp. | reverse complement strand
ATGAGCACCGCAGGTGCGGGTTGCGACGTTCCGCAGGAACGGAGCATGAGCACCGTAAGGTGCGGGTTGCGACGTTCCGCAGGAACGGAGCATGAGCACCGCAGGTGCTCACGCTCACCGCGCCGGAACGGATAAGTAAACGATGTCATTGGGTCCAGGCAAACCCTGCCGCGCCCGAAAACCAGAACAGACCACAGCAAAGCAAAAAGAATTACGCCGCCGGATACGACCGCCCTTCATCCTGCCCTTCTGCCGGAAGCGAGTAGTGCACCTGGGCAAAGACCCACGCGTGGCCCGTCCCCCGGAGCACCGCCGTCATCCGTCCGTTCAGGGTCTCTCCGACGCCGTCGACGACAAAGTGGTAGACCATATCGGCCATCACCCAGGCGACCGTCCCCTCGGCGGCGATACGGACGTCGGAGAGATCGAGCGCGATGGTTTCCGCCTGCACAACGTCGCGCTCGAGGTGCCGGCGGTAGGCATCCCTCCCGATCGCCTTTTCATCTGCGCCGGTCCCGAAACCCTGGAAATCGGGGTCGGTGAGCGCCATTATGCCGTCGACATCCTTCTTTGCCGTGGCCTCCTCCAGCCGCCGGAGCACCGCCATGATCTGCTCCTGTGTCTGCTCGCTGACTCGCATGAGAAATAATCATGCCGGAAGAAGATATTCATGTCGAGCAGGTACGGCGGTTCAGGCCGAAAAGACGCCGGGATCGTCTCCGTCCCCCGGGTCCCGTCCAACCGTCCGGAGATATGCGCGGAACTTCGGCGACCGTGCGGCCCGGATAAGGGCCGCAACACCATCATCCGCGGCAAGTTCCTCTCGTACCGCCAGATCGCACAACTCATAGCCGATCGAAGTGAACCGGAGCCCCGCCTCCCGCGCCTCGCGGGCCAGGCAGACCCGGGCATCCGCGAGTTCCCCGGACTGGATGGTATCGATCCCCTCCCGGTCAAGCCACGCATCGAGGAGGAACTGCGCCGCCGCGCTCTTCGGGCGGTTGGCGACCCGGAGCGATGCAAGGCTCCCGGCGTCGAGAGGATCGGCTGACGCAATCCCGAACTCCGTCCGGGCCACCGGCACCCGCAGGAGATCTATGTCGGGCAGGTACCGGAGCACCTGATCGCTCCATGCCGATGCGGTCCCGGGGAGAACAAGCGTTGCCGCGTGGCAGGTGTTCGCCCGCAGGGCGAGCACCGCTCCCATCGCCGAGGCGTTGCAGCAGTGGAGCAGGTAGCCGGCCTCCGCGAGATGGTTTCCAAGTTCACTGAGGGCGGGATCACGCCGTCCGACGCAGACAAGCGTCCGGACGATAGAGGCCGGCGGGATGGTGAGCCGGACGCGCACCTCCTCGCCCGCCTCGATCCCCTCGCGGGCGGCAGGAATGTGAAGGTAACCGTTCGCCCGAACGACCGCCATCTGGATGCCGCCGCCCCGGGGATGAGGTGTCGCCCAGCAGGTGCCGTTGACCCGCCCGACCGAGACCGGGACGAACTCATCGAACCCAAGATCGGATGCCAGCCTTCGCGACAGCCTGACATCCAGCTCCCCTCCCGGCAGCGGCGAGAGCCCCCACCACGAAAGAAGGTCTCCGACAACCTCGCGAAGAACGGTCTGCGCGGCGACAGGATACCCGGGCATCCCGATGACCGGCTTGCCGTCGACGTTCGCGAGCAGCACCGGTTTTCCCGGCCTGACCGCGATGCCGTGAAAGACAATCTCCCCGAGCGTGCCGACGACGTCCCGGGAGAAGTCACGGGTTCCGGCCGACGAGCCTGCCGAGAGGAGAACGAGGTCGTTTTGGGCGACAGCCCGCTCTACCGCCTCCCGGATAAGGTCCGGGTCGTCGGGAACGATCCCGTAGCGGCGGCAGGTTGCCCCCATTCGGGTGAGGTAGGCCTCCGCCATAAGGGTGTTCGTCTCGATCGTCTGGCCGGGCTCGGGCGTTGTCCCGAGCGGCACGAGGTCGCTCCCCGTCGGGACGATCCCGACCCGAACCGACCGCACGCGGACCCGGGTTATGCCGTAGGTCGCGAGCGCCCCGATATCGAACGGCCGGACCCGGTGGCCCTTCGGGAGGACGAGTTCGCCGGCCCTGATATCCTCGCCGGCACGGCGGACGTGCTGCCCATACGCGGCGGACTTCCGGATCCGGGGTATACCGCCTTCGTCCCAGGTGTCCTCGATCATGACGACGGCGTCAAACGGCGGGGGGAGCACCTCACCGGTGTTGACGCGGGCATACCCGGAAAGAGGCAGCGGCCGCTGGTCCTGCGCTCCACGGGTTTCACTGCTCTTCACCGCGTAGCCGTCGAACTTCGCGATATCGACCGGGGGGACGGAACACTCCGCGTACAGGGGCTCGGCCGTCACCCTGCCGACAGCCTCTGCGAGCGGCACGGTCTCGGCATGGTCCAGGGAAGGGAACGCCTGCCGCATGGCCGCGAGCGCTTCCGGGAGCGGGGTAAGGTTCAGGTATCGGTGTGGCATACTATTCCAACGACAATCATTTCTCTATCAATTGCACCGGAGGGCGGACCCTGCAGTCGAAGAGCGACGCCTCCTCGGCCGCAAAAATTGCATCGACGCCCTCCGGCACGTCACTTAGGATAAAGACCGCCTCCTTCCCGGGGCCGGAAAAGACGTACCGGGTTCCTCCCTGACATCGCAGCCGGCCATTTCCCGGGCGCGCACCGCTGATCCCGACGAGCGCGTCGGCGATGCAGGGGTCGCCGCCGAGCGTGACCGAGACCTGCGGCACCGCGAGGTCGCGCTCAAGGATGCGCGCCGCCGCCTCCGCGACCCGCACCGCGACCGCCACGCCCGGGCAGAGTTCCCCATGATAGTTCACGGCCTCGCGGATGAGGCCGGCCCGGTACTCTGCAGGGCTCATCTTCCGGATCTTTTCCGTCCGGTCGTGGCCGGTCGCGGAGAAGACGCAGTCCCATCCTGCCTGGTAGGGCTTGATGTCGATCACCGGCGTCCCGTCGATCAGGTCCACGTTTCCAAGCAGAAGGAACCGCCCGTCCCGCACGCCGCGGAGCCGCACCACCGAGATGGAAAGGGGGTTCGGGCGCGCCGGAGAGCGAAGCGAGAAGACGCCCTTCTCGGGGAGGTCCCTCGAGACCTTCCGGGCCACCGCCCTCAGGACATCCCGGTCTGCCTCATGCATCCAGCAGACGAGGATCAGGTGCGAGTTCTCCTCGACGCCGGTGAGCGCCCCGGCGTAGTCCGGAAAGATCTCGATCTCGGCATCGACGCCCTGGATCGGCATATCGGTGCGGCAATGGATGCTCGAATGCACGAGCCCGATGGTGGAGAGTTCCATGCGGTGCCTTCTATGGCGATAGGGTTTATGCCTCCCCCACAGGGGGAGGGGATCTCCTCAGTACGCTACCTTCTCGTAGTAGGACTGTGACCGGCAGTCCGCGCAGGCCCCGCTGACGAGCATGTTGTTGGGAACCATCTCGCCGCAGATGGAACAGATTGCGGATCTCCAGGGCCATTTCTGAGGCACTTTTACCCGAACTCTCTCGGATGAGAGAAGATCGCGCCCTGCATCGACGATCTCGTCGATCAGTGCAATGCCCCGGGTTCTCGGGTCGAAGAGGGGGTCTTTGGTGTACCACAGGGCGAACGTCGGG
>DAOSER010000155.1:0-1331 GCA_035363235.1 Methanoculleus sp. | reverse complement strand
GGCGAACTTCCCGATCGGGAGCACCCGGAGGCGGTGGTTGCCGGTCGTGCAGTGGGCGATCACCTGCAGGGCGTCGGGCAGGCACTTCGTGGTCTCGCAGACGGCGTAGATCTTCTCACCCTCGGGGGGTTTCAGGAGTTCCAATGCATAATCCACCATGGAGACCCCGACCAGGAGCCCGGGGGCCGCGTAAGTGTGAAAATCGATACATCTCCGGAAGTTATCGATCAGTTCAGGAGTGGAGCCCTTGGACTTGAGCCGGGCCTCGATGTCATCCCAGGTGTGATTCAGTCTCGGTTGCACGGAAGAATAGTTGGTCAAGGTTAGTTGTAAATATTTTGGCTAAGTAAATCAAATTTAATTTACATTGCCCGGACAAATACGCCATACTGGCGATATTGGATCGTATAATCGCATAATAGAGGCAAATGCGGCAGCTGATCTGTATACAAGGGATTAGGAGTATATAAAGATCAATTATACAACCTAACATAACGGCAAGTGTTAACACAATAAGTTTAAGTTTATATACTACCAGGTCGAGTAAACCTATTGTGAGCATGTCTGTCCTTTCCTGGCATGCTTGGCAACCGACGTTGAACGCAACAATCAGGAGAATTTAAATGACAGAAACCAACGGAAAGTTACGCTACGTTCCCACGACCTGCCCGTACTGCGGCGTAGGGTGCGGGCTCAACCTCGTGGTGAACGACGGTAAACTCGTCGGGGTTGAACCCCTGAAGAGGACCCCGGTAAACGAGGGAAAACTCTGCCCCAAGGGAGCAACCTGCTGGGAGTTCGTGCAGAGCCCCGACCGGCTGACGAAGCCGCTCATCAAGAAGAACGGCAAGTTCGAGGAGGCGACCTGGGACGAGGCGCTCGATCTCGTCGCCTCGAAGTTTAAGGAGACCTACGAGAAGTACGGGCCAAAGTCCCTCGGTTTCCAGGTCTCGTGCCGGACCCCGAACGAAGAGTGCTACATTATGCAGAAACTCGCGCGGGTGGCTTTTAAGACCAACAACATCGACAACTGCGCGCGCATCTGCCACGGGCCGTCGGTCGCCGGGCTCTCGCTCTCGTTCGGCTCCGGCGCCGCGACGAACCCCTTCGAGGACGTCTTAAACGCCGACGTCATCTTCCTGATCGGGTCGAACCCCATTGAGGCGCACCCGCTTGCCGGGCGCCGGATCGTCCAGGCAAAGAAGGCGGGCAAGAAGATCATCGTCTGCGACCCGCGCTACACCCCCACGGCGCGCCTGGCCGATGAGTGGGTCCGTTACAACCCCTCGACCAACATCGCCCTGATCAACTCGATCATGTACTGGATCATC
>DAOSER010000154.1:0-5109 GCA_035363235.1 Methanoculleus sp. | reverse complement strand
CCGGTGCTCTTGCTCCGCTCCTTGCGGGGCGTCGCAACTCACACCTCTGGTGCTCGAACTCCTGTCGTTCCGACAGTCGTTACCCGCACCTCTGGTGCTCAGCCGCATACCCGATCCCGAGAGCGATGATGGGGATTGTGAGGTAGCGAAGGCCGATCTGCGCCATATAGGTGCCGGCGTCCATCCCCGAGAGGGGCAGGAGGACGACGGCGTCGAGCCCCCAGTTGATCAGGAGCCACGCACCGCCGAGCAGGGCGCCTTCCCGGACGAAGCGGGCGCGCACGCCCCTGAAGTAGACCAGGATGAGGAAGGTCCCGAGCGCGGTGGAGAAGACAATCAGGACGGACTTGATCAGGAATATATCGTAGAGAGGAACGCCTTCCGGTGAATAGAGAGGGACCGAGAGGAGGAAAGGGAGGAGCCAGGTGAGGATGCCGAAGCCGACGAGCTTAACGTATTTCGCTGTGCTCATATCAGGAGGGTCGTATTCTGACAGGATATAGCAATCGGAAGTGCGAGAGGAGCGAGAATTGCAACGTCATGCTCACGGCGCGGCACGGGCGGCTCCGGGCGGGAGGCCGTCACGGTACTGGCATCGTTAACCCCGAGCCGGGGGCATGAACGCCTGCGCTTGCGGGGAAAGTTTATCATATTCTGGAGAAAAATGCAAGCGAGTACCGGGTCGCCGGGGTCATCCCCATTTCAATCCAGGTATGTGGAATGCCGATAGGAGATGGTATCAGCCTGGCAAACACACCGGGTGCGCCGTTGCAGAACGATTCCATCATCCGATGACACCCGGACACAGAGAAGAACCTGTCCCTCTTCCTTGTAAGATGCGTATGAACAACGATATCCGGCCGGCCAACCTTTATCTCACGCTCGCAAAGGTGGGCGTATTCGCATTCGTTCTGATGAGCGCATACCAGTATCTCAAGGATCACTTCTACCCCGAGATCTCGCTTGCGGACTCACACCTGCATACCGTCGTCTTCACCACTCTGCTCGCCACAACCGCTGCCTTCTTCGTCCTCCGTAAACAGCAATCCCTCCTCTCGATGCTGGGCGCCGAGGCGGACGAGCGGAGGGGGACGGAGGAAGCCCTGCGAAAGAGCGAGGAAAAGTTCCGCTCTATCGTGGAGAGTGCGAACGAGGGGGTCCTGCAGGTGGACAGCGATTGCACCATCACCTACGCGAACCGCACGATGGCCAGCATGCTCGGCTACCCGGTCGAGGAGATGCTCGGCCGGCCGCTGACCGACTATCTCTTTCCAGAGGAGATTGATCTGCACAACAACCGTATGGCAGAGAGAGCCCGGAGCCTTGACGGCAGATACGAATGTCGGCTCAGGCACAGGGACGGGAGCGTCCGATGGGCCCTCGTCTCCGCCACCGCCCGGACTGATGACGGCAGGTTTGCCGGGTCGTTTGCCATGTATACCGATATCACAGGGAGGAAGCAGGCCGAGGAAGTGCTCCAGCGCCACACTGAAGACCTTACCCGGCTCCACCAGCAACTTGCCTCGGCGAACCGGGAGGCGAACCTCTACCTGGATATCCTCACCCACGACATCAAGAACACCGAGAACGTTGCGAACCTTTATGCCGACCTGCTCATCGAGACGCTTGACGGGGATGCACGGACATACGCGGAGAAACTTCAGCGGAGTATCAGAAAGAGCATTGAGATCTTGAACAATGTCTCCACGATCCGGCGGATCCACCAGCCGTCCGCCGGACACAGCTGCGTGGACCTCGATACCGTGATCCGCGATGAGGTCGCCCAGTTCCCCGAGGATATCATCCGTTACGAAGCGACCGGTCACACCATCCTCGCCGACGACCTCCTCCCGGAGGTCTTTTCAAACCTCATCGGGAACGCCGTCAAGTTCGGCGGTCCCGACGTTGAGATAACCATCCGGGTGGACGACGAAGACGGGTTTGCCCGGGTCTCGGTCGAGGATACCGGGCCGGGGGTCCCCGACGACCAGAAAGAGGAGATCTTTCGCCGCTACGAGAAGAGGAGGAGAGGCGTCGGCGAAGGGCTTGGCCTCTTTCTCGTGCAGGTGCTCATCGAGCGCTACGGCGGCAGGATCTGGGTCGAGGACCGCGTTCCGGGCGCCACGGATGCGGGGGCGGCGTTCCGGTTCACGCTCAGAAAAGCCGTCGGGGACGAACCGGGGGTTCCAGCCGATGACGACGGCAGGGGTGCGAGGTTACCCTGATCGGTTGAAATGCGCCTCAGACGGGCCAGCAGGCTCCTACTTTCCCGTCATCCGCTTGATCCTCGCGAGCGGCGATGCCCGGTCGAGGAACCTGGAGACGAAGACGGCAAACTCCTCGTCCCAGCACTCCGCACCGGCCTTCACCGTCCAGCCCTGTTTCATCGAGCGGCGGACGTGCTTACCGAGCGCGACATCGAAGAGCACCTTCGACCGCAGAAGGTCGACGGCCCGGGTGAACCTGCGGGGGAGTTCGACCACGTAGCGGCCGTCCTCGACATAAGGACCGGCGAAGATCTCCTCGCGGACGTATTTCGCGAGGAACTTCTCGGCGTTCTCCCGGGCCGAGAGCGGCGGCCCGATATGCCGGCGCATCGCCGGGATGGTCTCGGCCATCAGCTCGAAGAGGAGCATGCACCGCTCTTTTCCCATACAGACATCGATGCGGTTCGCCGGAAATCCGCTCCGCTCCAGGAGTTCCCGGATCGAATCAGCGGACTTGCGGAGCTGGGGGACCACTGTATCGGGTGTGTAGTCCGGCGTTGTGAGGATAAGCGCAAAGAGGTACGTTCCCCGCGCGGAGAGGAGGCGGGAGAAGACCTCCCTGGTGAGCGGGGGCGAGGGAGGCCGGCAGAAGAACGCCTCCGACGGCTCCACGAGGTAGCCGCGTGCGAGTTCCACGAACTCGAACATCCTTGATGCCGAGAGCGCCGCCGCCACGTTCCTCTCAGGATCGACCGGGTCGATGACGACGAGCGGGTCCTCAAACCGCTTCGTCCCGTGCCTCTCGATATCGATCACCTCCCCGGGCTTCCAGCAGGCGGCGGCGCGAAGAAGCGCATGGAAACCCCCGTAGTAGATCGTCAGGATCTCGCAGAGGTAGCCGGAGAACCCCTCGGTCATGTGGTCAGACCCGTAGACCCCCCCCGCCTTCGCGAACTGCTTGAAGAGAAGGACATCGTCGGCATAGTCGTCGATGTGCGCGAGGATGTAGCGGGTGTGGAACGGCGTCCGATCCACGGCGCTCTTGATCTCGGTGGCGCTCGCGACAGCGTAGCAGGGGACGAGATCGATATCCAGTGAATTGATCGTCACGTTAAGGTAGGGGTGTTCCGCGTACTTCTCGCGCCAGGTCGCGCCGAACTCCTCCGCGATCCGGCGCGCCAGGGTCAGCCCCTGCTCCTGCAGCTCTTCCCGGGAGAGAGCGGGGTCAAAGAGCATAAACACATCAAGGTCCCGGTCGCCCCGGACAAAGGTATCGCGGGCGACCGACCCCACCATCATCGCCTTCGCCTTCCCCGAACGCTCCACCGCCTCGATAAGGCGCGCCCCCATCGCCCGGACGTAGGTCCGCTCCTCAGGCGTGGGGCGGATCTTATTGAGCACCTCCTCCTCACAGGGGCACCGGGTCACAGCGGGACCTCCGCAAGGTCTTCGTAGATCGAGCCGCGGGGTGTCAGCGTGCTCTTCTTGAGCCTGATGCTCTCCACCCGGCATGTCCCGAGCGGTTCGCGGGGCAGTGACGCCACCTGGAGGCACTGTGAGGGATGGAACTCCTTCACCCGTGCAAGGGTCACGTGGGGTCGAAAGGGGCGGCTTTCCCGGCGGAATCCGAGTGGGAGAAGAAGATCGTCCACCTGCCGGGCGAGGGCGGCGCTCTCTCCCTGGTCCGTGACGTCGCACCAGATCACCCGTGGCCGCCGTGGCGGGTTGCATACCGCATGCCCGATTGTCATCTCGAAAGGGTCGGCACTCGCGGCCCGGAGAGCCTCGATGATCGGTTCGATCAGCGCCGGATCGACCTCCCCGAGAAACTTCACCGTGACGTGGAGGTTTGCGGGGTCAACGATAGCGAGCCTCCCACCAGACCGTTTCAGGATCTCCTGAGATTCACGGGCTCTCTCGCGGATCTCCTCCGGCAGCTCGATTGCAACGAACGTCCTGACCATATTACCGTACTATCGTGCCTCACCCTACAAAATGGTGATTGTCCCACAGAGGCGCACCCGGCGGAATATGGTGAAAGGAGGGCTTATAGCTGGATCTAAGATAGTTCCTCGCTGCGTTCCCCCCCGGCACCACGAGTGTGTGCTCCCCGGCAAACTGCGACCCGTTCGTAAGAATGGTACCTGTTATATCCGTCCAGAGCGAAAACATAACGACTGACTCCGGGGGTATTCTCATTTCCGATACAGCACGACTCATCATATACACATTGGAATTCTGCCCGAATTGCGAGATTCTCAAAGAATTCCTGGCTTCCAGGAATGTTCCCTTCATCGAGTGCGACATGGCGTCCGCTGAAGGGCTGACGGAACTCCGTATGAACGGCGTATTCGTGCAGGAAGCGCCGGTGCTGCAGAAGGGCGACGCGTTCTATACGTCCGGCGATCTCTTTGCCGGGGGCGCGTTCCAGGAAGACCTTGTCGCCGACCTGATCGCGGGGGCATGAGGTTGACACGCAAGTCGACGCAAGCAACTCTATTTGGGGAGTTCGTCCCCACCTTTCCCAAAGTCCGGACCTCACGGGGTTATCTCCTCGACTGGAACCGCAACCGGATTGTCCGGCAGATCCTGGAGGAGAGCCGCCTCGTTGAAGTCTTCTACGGCTACGAGGGAGCTGATGAAGAGACGGCGAAGGATATCGCCCGGCGGGTCGAGAGGAAGATCCAGATGCTGGGCCTCCAGTCGCTCTCCGGCCCTCTGATCCGCGAGATCGTCAATATGACTCTCCTTGAGCGCGGCCTCATTCCCTACCGCAACGTCTGCACCCGGGTGGGAACGCCGGTCTTCGACGCGCACCTCATTGATGTGGGGCGAGGATTCGAGGCTCACGACAACGCCAACCTCCAGGAGAACGCCGAGACCTCGCACAAGAAGAAGGCGG
>DAOSER010000153.1:0-5176 GCA_035363235.1 Methanoculleus sp. | reverse complement strand
CAACTCGAAGACCTTCGGTCTTCTCCAGTCCCCCGTACTCACGAACCGTCGCAACTCGAAGACCTTCGGTCTTCTCCAGTCCCCCGTACTCACGAACCGTCGCAACCCGAAGACCTTCGGTCTTCTCCAGTCCCCCGTACTCACGAACCGTCGCAACCCGAAGACCTTCGGTCTTCTCCTGCTCCTGTCCTTCGGACAGTCGCATCCACGAACCACGCCACGATCGCATCCATATCCACGTGCTCCTCGAAGTGCCGGGCAAGTGCGTCATACGCGTCCGCGGCGCCGAGGGTGCCCCCGCTGGCATCCGCGACCGGCTCAAACGGCAGCCCCCGCCGCTCAGAGAGGTAGGCGAGGAGGGCGTTTGCTGCCGGAGGGTTCTGAAAGAGGCCGTGCATGTAGGTCCCGAAGACCAGGCCGTCGGGGGTCGCGGCCCCGTCGCCGGAGAACGCTGCCGGCAGTTCTCCCCGCTCCGTCTCGCCCATGTGGATCTCGTAACCCTCCACCTCTCCCATCGCAGAGAGGATGGGGCCCGGGCCGGTCGCCCGGCGCCGGACCTGGACCGTCGTCTTACGGTAGCCGGCAAAGGCCGTGACGACGTCAAGAAGCCCGAACCCCGGGTATTCGCCGGGTGTTCCCGACTCGACGCCGGAGTCGACGATCGTGCGGCCGAGCATCTGGTAGCCGCCGCAGATCCCGATGACCGGGACGCCCCGCTCGCGGGCGAGGCGGAGTTCCTCCCCCGTCCCTGCCCGCTGCAGCGTATCGAGGTCCTCGATGGTGTTCTTTGTTCCGGGGAGGATGATGCAGTCGTAGCCGGCGAGCGTTCGCCCCGGCAGGACGTAGTCGACCGAGGCGCAGCGTTCGAGGAGCTCGAAGTCGGTGAAGTTCGATAGCCGGGGGAGGCGGACGACGGCGATCCTGACCGGCCGAGCAGCCGTCCGCCGCCCTTTATCGGCGATCGAGAGCGAGTCCTCGCTCGGCAGCGGGATCTCCGCGTAAGGGACCACGCCGAGCACCGGGACCCCCGTGAGTTCCTCGAGTTTCTCGACGCCCGATGCAAAGAGCCCGGTATCCCCCCGGAACTTGTTGACGATGACCCCGGCGACGAGCGGCCGGATATCCTCCGGGAGGAGGGCGAGCGTCCCGTAGACCTGGGCAAAGACCCCGCCCCGTTCGATATCGGCGACCAGGACGATGGGAAGGCGGAGGTGGCGGGCGAGCCTGATATTGGCGATGTCGCGGTCGTAGAGGTTCACCTCCGCCGCTCCCCCGGCCCCTTCGACCACGATATGGCCGTAACGGCTCCGCAGCCGCTCGAACGCCGAGACGGCCTCGGCAAGAAGCGTATCGGTCTCCGCGTAGTAGTCCCGGATCTGCACATCCTTATATGGCCTGCCGAGCAGCACCACCTGCGAGGTCTGGTCCCCCTTCGGCTTCAAGAGGATCGGGTTCATATCGGCCGAGGGTTCGACTCCCGCGGCGAAGGCCTGGACCGCCTGGGCGATCCCGATCTCGCTCCCGTCGGCGGTGACGTAGGAGTTGAGGCTCATGTTCTGGGATTTGAACGGCGCAACCGGGATTCCGCGCCGGTAGAGCGCACGGCAGAGCGCCGCGACCGTCATGCTCTTCCCGACATGGGATGCAGTTCCGAGGACGATAAGAGACATTACCGACAGGAGCGTTGGGCTCGACGGATTATTAAGGGCGGGGGTTCATGACTGCAGTATGGACCTCTCCCCGCAAGGCCGCCGCCTCCTCGAGCGCCGCTACCTCCTCCCCGGCGAGACGCCGGACGGCCTCTTCACCCGGGTCGCCGGCGCCGTGGGGGGGCCTGAAAAGTCCCGCGAATTCTTCTCGCTCTTATCAGACCTTCTCTTCCTCCCGAACTCCCCGACCCTGATGAATGCCGGCACCGCGGGCGGGCAGCTCTCTGCCTGCTTCGTTCTCCCCGTGGAGGATACCCTCGAGGGGATCTTTCGGACCCTTGGCCATATGGCGCTCATCCACCGGTCCGGGGGAGGGACCGGGTTCTCGTTCTCCCTTCTCCGGCCGCGAGGAGACGCCGTCAACGGGACACCGGGGGCAGCGACCGGGCCGGTCTCGTTCATCCGGGTCTACGACGCCGCGACGGCGGCGGTCCGGCAGGGCGGGCGGCGGCGGGGGGCAAACATGGCCGTGCTCGCGGCCTCCCACCCCGACATCGAGGAGTTCGTGAACTGCAAGCAGGCGGGAGGACTTTCGAACTTCAACGTCTCGGTCGGGGTCGACGACCGGTTTCTCCGGTGCCTCGCGGCGGGGAAGGCGTACAACCTCACGAACCCCCGCGACGGCAGCGTATGGAGGAGCATCGACCCCGCGTCGCTCTGGCACCTCATCGCCGCCTCCGCCCATGCCTCCGGCGAACCCGGAGTGCTCTTCCTCGACGAGATCAACCGGCGGAGCACCACCCCCCACCTCGGCCCCATCGTGGCGACCAACCCCTGCGGCGAGCAGCCGCTCTACCCCTACGAGAGCTGCAACCTCGGGAGCGTCAACCTCGCCCGGTGCATCAAAAAAGACGACCTCGACGAAGACCTGCTTGTCGCCACCGTCCGGTCCGGCGTTGACTTCCTCGATGCGGTTATCGACGTCAACCGGTTCCCTCTCCCCGAGATCCGGGAGCGGACCCTTGCTACCCGCAAGATCGGCCTCGGGGTCATGGGATTTAGCGAGGCGCTCATACGCCTTGGGATCCCTTACGAGTCGGAGGAGGCGCTCGGGTTTGCCGGGAACCTGATGGAGCGGATCCAGGCGGCTGCCCGCGGAAGGTCGGAGGAGCTCGGGCAGGAGTTGGGCTCGTTTCCGGCGATCGAGGGTTCCGTCTACGCAGGGGATATGCGGAACGCCACCGTCACCACCATCGCCCCCACGGGTTCGCTCCATCTTATCGCGGGGACGACGAGCGGGATCGAGCCCGTCTTCTCTTTTGCCTACAACCGGAAGATTGACGGGCAGCCGGTGAGTGTCGTTAGCGGTCTCGTAAAGGAGTTGTTGCCGGAGACCGTCGGCGGGAGGGACGTGGCGGCGCATGTCCGGCGCTACGGGACGGTCGAAGGCCTCCCTCTCGCGGCGCATACCCGGGACCTCTTTAAGACGGCCATCGAGATCGCACCGGAGCACCACGTGCGGATGCAGGCTATGTTCCAGAAGCACACGGACAACGCCGTCTCAAAGACGGTGAACCTCCCGGAGGCTGCAACCGTCGACGAGATCGCCGGTGTCTTTTCCCTCGCCCGGGACCTCGGGTGCAAGGGCATCACCGTCTACCGGCACCGGAGCCGACCGGACCAGGTAGTCTCGCAGGGATGCGACGTATGCCTGATTGACGGATGACATGCCAACTAATATATAACGAGAGCTGAAAGGTACATGCAATGAACGGTATCTGTGAAGAAGTCGCGAAGGAACAGCAGAGAATCAGCGTAAAGATCAACAAACGGCGCTACGGAAAAGAAGTCACGGTCATCGAGGGCCTCGACCCCTACGATATCGATCTCGAAGACCTCTCGAAGTTCCTGAAAGCGAAACTCGCCTGTGGCGGCACGGTCAAAGACTCCTCGATCGAGCTGCAGGGCAATCATCGCGAGCGGGTAAAGGAACTGCTCGCCCAGAAAGGATACAATATGGAAAATATCAGTTGACCCCGGTCGGTCCTCCGGAGACGGACCGGGGCAACTCTTTTTTGCCGGCTTGGAGACGGTTCTACCGGGAGCGGATGCCGTCTACGGCCGGGGGAGGACGGCAGACGGAGCGATAGACAGTATAATCTGCAGGGAAATCCAATTACACGAGAGGTGGATGGTCTATGGTGATGCGATGTTCGTTTGCGCTCGATCCCGACCTGATGGAGCAGATCGACCAGTTTGCCCGAGATCACGCGTTCGACCGGAACGAAGCTATCCTTGAGTTGATCGAGGCCGGTCTTGCCTCCCGCCAGGACAACGGGACGGTAGCGGTACGGCAGCAGCGGTCGTTTGAGGAGCTGAACCGTCTCCTCCGGGAGATCGAGGACGTCAAAGAGGTCCTCACCGAGCTCCGGAACGAGGTGCGGCTGGTTCACCACACCATCGAGACCGACTGGAACAAAGAGGCAAAGGGCGTCCCGTTCCAGACCAAACACCCCTGGGAGTTCTGGCGGAAGTAGGCCGGTCAGCTGATGATGTTCGCGATGCTCCGGAACCCTTCCCCTGAGAGGTCGTCGCAGACGACGGCCTCGACCTTCGCCATATCGACCCGCTCCGCACCGCGGCACCTGCTGCAGTAGGCCCGTGCCGGCGACGGCAGTTCTCTTCCTCCGACCATGACACGGGCGGAGTGGACGCAGAGCCCGCACCGGTCGATGGGGACGGCCCCGCCGGGCGTGCATTCCACCCGGCCCCTGACGACTCGAAGGCGCCGGGTCTCACTCATAGGCCTCGACCCGGTAGCCCGCACGGCCGAGGACCGCGGCGACCTCGGCACGCCAGGCGAGATCGTCGTCGGTCGTGATCGGTGCGACCGACTCCTCCCAGCACCGGCGGAGATCGGCATCCTCGGTGACGAGGCTCCTCCGCCCCTTCACCTTGCCCGCCTCCTGCCCGTCGACGGCAAAGATCCGCATGGCACAGCAGGTGTAGGACCGGCAGACCAGGGGCCGGCTGTTGTGGACGGTGCAGACGTATTTCCCTTCTTCCCCCGGAAGGGGCCGGAGGAACGGGCACCAGGACTGGTGCCGGCTGCTCTCGGCGGTGTCCCTGAACGCGTCGAGGAACCGGTCCTCGACCCGGGCGCGGAAGGTGCCGCCGACGATCTTCTGCCGGCAGAGAAAGTCGCGGCCGGTGAGCCTTTTTTCGATCTCGATCAGTTGCCCGCCTGCGTACATGCAGCACTTTCCGCAGAGCGTACATTCAAACGCGGTCATCGTCTCTGTAGACTCTCTCTGCAGCAGAGAATAAAGGTTCGGGAACGATGGATCGCATCCTCCCCAAGGATTAAATCGATACGCAGATAACGGAGTGCTATGAAGGTGTGCATAATGTGCGGAGGGGAGGGCACACGGCTCCGCCCCCTCACATTCGGACGTCCAAAGCCCTGTATTCCAATCGTCAACAAACCCTCGATCCAGCACCTGGTCTCACACCTCGCGAACCTCGGG
>DAOSER010000152.1:0-5202 GCA_035363235.1 Methanoculleus sp. | reverse complement strand
GCGGGACCGGATCTTAAGTCCGGCGCCGTTGGCCGGGCTTGGCTACCCTCGCTCGAAAAGTGCCATTACCTATTCTCCATCGCATGTATTAAGTCCGACGCCCGGACGCCGCCAGCGAAAACCCGATCCGGCAACTGTTCTCCAGGACGACTCCCGGGCCCAAAGGTATTTGACGCGGGCCCGGAGATTGGAGGCTACATGGAGACAGACCGTAACCCGGACAGTCCCGAAGTCCCCTACTGGCACGTCCGGACCGACGAGAACGGCGTGAGCCGGCAGGACCGCTGCCGGATGAGCGAGTTTGAGTTCGCAAGCATATCGAGCGGTGCCGCGCCGTCGTGGATCGGGAGGCCCGGCGGCCCGGCAGCCCGCGTCGTCGTCCTCGTCCTCCCCGCTGGCTGGGTGGGGGAGTGGCACGAGAACCCGGAGCCGCAGTGGATCGTGCCGCTCTCAGGCCGCTGGTTCGTCGAGACCATGGACGGCACCCGCGTGGAGATGGGGCCGGGGGAACTCTCATTCGGGAACGACCAGAACACCAGGCCCGATGAGCAGGGGAAGAGGGGCCACCGTTCAGGAACCGTGGGCAACGAGCCCGCGGTGCTGATGCTCGTGCAGATGGAGCGGGTCCCGGCCCCCGGCCGGCCCTGCCTGCCCGAATAAGGTGCGGCTCCGGTCTAGGCCGCCAGCCGCCGCACCACCCTCGCCAGCCGGTGCATCCCCTCCGCGATCTCCTCCTCGCCGGCCGCCGAGAAGTTCAGCCGGATCGTATCCTCCCCGCCGCCGCCGACGTAGAACGGCACCCCGGGAAGGACCGCGACGCCTTCTCTGACACCCTCGCGGAAGACCTCCATCGACGAGATGCCGTCCGGCAGGGTTGCGGTCATGAACATCCCGCCCTCGGGGCTGGTGTGGGTCGTGCCCGGCGGCATCAGGTCGTCGAGGAGGTCGCACATCAGCCGGCAATGCTCGCCGTAGATCGCAGAGACCCGGGCGACGTGGGCGTCGAGATCGTGGGTCGCAAGGTAGCGGTGCAGGATCACCTGGCAGAGGAAGTTCGAGTGGAGGTCGGCCGCCTGCTTCGCGACGTTGAACTCCCGGAGGACCGGCGCCGGCGCGTATATCCAGCCGATCCGCATGCCCGGGGCGACGATCTTCGAGAACGACCCCGAGATCACCGCCTGCTCCGGGAGGTAACGCTTCACCGGAAGCCGGGGCTTCCCGTCGAAGAAGAGCTCCCCGAAGGCGTCGTCCTCGTAGAAGACCGTCCCCGTCCCTTCGAGGACCTCCGCGACGGCCCGCCGCTTCTCCTGCGAGTAGGTCCTCCCTGAGGGGTTCTGCGAGTTCGGGATGCCGTAGAAGAACTTCGGCGCATGGTCCCGGATGAGCGACGCGAACGCCGCGAGCTCCGGCCCGTCCTCCTCCAGCGGAACCGAATGAAAGACCGGCTCGTAGAGGGAGAAGGCCTCGATCGCGCCGAGGTAGCCGGGCCGCTCCATCCCGACGGCATCGCCGGGATCGAGGAAGATCTTCGCGACGAGGTCCAGGCACTGCTGGGAGCCGTTCACGATCTGGATCTCCTCAGGGGTCGCCGGGAGACCGAGTCTTCTCCGGTAACGGTCGGCGATGAACTCCCGGAGCGGCAGGTAGCCGTCCGTCGTCGTGTACTGCAGCGCCGTCCGACCCTCTTCAGCAAAGACTTCGCGGGCCGCCTCCCGGATCCCCTCGACGTCGATGTAGGCCGAGCCCGGCAGGCCGCCGGCAAACGATATCACCCCGGGGACCGCCGAGACCCGGAAGAGCTCCTCGAGGAACGACTCCGGGACCCGCCCCATCCGACCAGCGAACCGGTAGTTCATGAGGAGTGTTGGGCATACTCAAAGAAAAATGACGGGTATTCCCGCCCTACTGCAATACAAGATAGGCAAAGACCGAGAGCAGGAACGCGAGCACCAGGATCATGAAACTGATCGGGGCGATGAACGCGAGCATCGCGTTGACGGTGCTCGCGAGCTGCGAGACCCGCTGCGACCCGAAGACGACGATCCCGTCGCACGAGGCCGCTACCGCCCCCACCTGTGCCCCCGAGAGGTCTGCGATCGCTTCGGTGACCGCCTGCTCGACGTACAGGACGATCTCCCCGACCGGCACCCGGTAGCCAACCGGGTTCTTGCCGCTGACGGTATTCACCGTGTGCGTGTCGGTGGTCATGATCTCGGCCTCGTCCACGTGGTCGAGGACCACTGCGCGCAGTTGCTCGCGGACACCCTGAGCCATGTTGTTCCCGTCGATCAGGACGTAAGCCGCCCGCCTCCCGCCGACCTCGGTCACCAGGACCTGCACCCCGAGCGACCCGAACCCCTGCTCGCGGGTGAACGGGACCCGGACGTGCGAGACCCCGATCGCGAGCGGTTCCGCGGGGAGGGCGCGGGCAACCCGGAACCCCTCCCGTGCGGCGGCGATGTACTCCGTCGCGATCTTCGTTGCCGGGAGGACCGGGGAACCCACGCTGGTCATGCAGTTGTGGGCGTCGACGAAGGCGACCTCCGAGAAGGTGCCCCGCCCCTCCGCCATGATCGCCATCCCGATCGAGTAGTCGAGGTCCTCCGTCCGTTCCGGCGATCTGGTGCTCACCATCAGGAGGGCGTCCCCGAACCGCTGACAGAGGATCGAGACCGAACCGGAGACCACCCTGACCGGGCGGCTCGCGGTGGCCGAGAAGACAAGCCGCTCCCGGGACGCCTCAACGGCGCAGGCTATCTTTTCGATCTCGCTCTCCGAGACCAGGTTGAAGTCGTGGGTGGCGCAGCCGTGGGCGACCAGCGTCTCCTCGGGAAATGAGTCGTGGAGAATCCAGGGGAGGTTCCCGCCGCCGACGTCACCCATCGGCCCGGGGTGGACGTTCGGGACCGTGAAGAGGACGTCCTTTCCCGCGGTTCGGGAGAAGAAGAGCGAGATCTGGGGCACATAGACCTCCTCGCCGATCTCACGGAAGAAATCCTCCATGTTCTTCGAGCCGTCGGTCAGATGGGCGATGAAGGTATTGAGGAAATTGAGCCCGCTGATCTGGAACGCCCGCTTCAGCGGACGCTCGATCAGCCAGATCAGGAAGAAGAAGACCAGCCCGAAGACCACCTGGAGGAGGAGGGCGTAGGGGACGAACCCGGGTGTGAAGAACCAGGCACCGACCGCTATACCAGCCGCGCTCTGGAGGAACGCGGGGAGGACCATCCGGCTGATCCGGTAGTCGGCGACGGCTACAAGGACCAGCAGCCGGAGGCCGAAGACCAGGCCGAGAGCGCCTGCGTAGAGCGCGGGGAAGAGGTCACGGCCGAAGGTCAGGACCGGCGAAAGGCTCAGGATCACCGAGAGAACCGTGCAGGTCAGGGCGAGGAGGGCCGACCGGTTCCAGGTAATATGCCGGCCGGAGATCCCCACCAGCGGCACGGTCAGCAGAAAGGCAACCAGTGCCGGGACCGTGAACCCGAGGGTACCGGCGAGGAAGAGCTCGTGGCCGGCCCGGTAGGTAGCGGCATCTATGAAGAACCCGAGCACGACAAGGATCGCAAGTGACCGCGGCCAGGACGGAGCGGAAAAGATATACCGGGTGAGCCGTTCAACGCGGACGTCGGGGCCGGACTCCATCAGACGCTCCCGGGTGCCGCTCTCGGGCCGGGAGCAGAAGCCGGCACCTTCCGGCCGACCATCAGTGCTGTGCACCCCATACTTCAGACAATAATTTCTCCGGGCTCACCAAAGACCTTCCGGTAGCGTGCAAGCATCCGTTCCCAGTCGGGAAGGTTCGTCTGGGTTCCCGGCTTTTCAACGACAAACGACGAGACCACCGCCCCCATACGGCAGCAATCGAGCGGGGCGTAGCCCTTCCGAAACGCGGTGAGGAAACCGGCCCGGTAGCCGTCGCCGGCGCCGGTGGGGTCGACCGCCTCCACCCTGACGGCCGGGACGCGGTACTCCTCGCCATCCATGCAGAGGACGCTCCCCTCCGCCCCCCGTGTCGTGACCGTCATCGGGATCGAGGCGATGAGCGCCGGGCGCTCCAGCCCCAGCATATCGCACATCCGGTCCATCTCGTGGTTGTTCGAGAAGAGGATGTCGATGTTCGCGAGGATGATCTCGAGTTGATCCGGCGTGTAGCGGAGAAGGTCTTGACCCGGGTCGAAGGAGGCGAACTTGCTCTTCTGGGCCACCCGGACGTTGAAGTCAGGGTCGGCCGTCGCCATGTGGACGAAGTCGAGAGCGGGAGCCTCAGCACGGGAGAACGCGGCGGACGCGCCCCACTCGAAGAAGGTCTCCTGGTCGCCGTCGTCGTCGGTGAAGACGTATGCGGTCGCGGTACGGGCATCCTTTACCTGGGTAAAGTCCTGCACGATCTCGAGGTTGTGCATCCAGAGGTCGTAGTCGCTGCCCGGGAAGTCGCCGCCGACCAGGGAGACCAGCCGGCACCGCTCCCCGAGCGTCGCTATCCCTGCCGCGATGTTCGCCGCCCCGCCGCCGAAGTAGACCTCATGATCGGTGATATAGGTCGAGTTGTGCCTCCCGGGGAGTTTCGGCACCCGGAAGAGGTGGTCGATGGCGGTATGCCCGACGACGGCGATCATAACTCCTGCACTTCCTGGATCTTTAACGGGACGTCATGCAGCGCCTTCCCGACGACCGACTTCGCTATCCTGGCCGCGTGTTCGCTGGACTCCGCGCGGAAGACCTTCATTTGCAGCACGAGCCCGACGAGGGCGGTGTTCGCCACGACGAGGGCTGTATTCAATTCGCCTTCGCAGAAGGGGCAGGCGATCATGCCCGCCTCGATCTCCACGAACTTCGCCGAAGGGTTGAGCCGTTTCCCGGCCTCGCTGATCGCGATGCTCACGGCGTCGTCCATCGACTTGACGTCTTTAATTATCCACGCTGATTCAAGCGTAACCAAATAATCCGGCATAATCTCTCCAAAATCCTACCAGGTCTCGTGGTGCACGTGTTCGTCCACCGGCATCCGTTCCATGGGCTCGAGCGGCGGCGTCCCTTTCCCGACCGCGAGGAGCGCGACGGGACGGAGATGCTGCGGGAGGCCGAGGAGATCGCGAACCTCGCTCTCCTCGAACGCCCCCGTCCAGCACGAGTGCAGGCCCCGCGCATGGGCGGCGAGCATCATGTAGGTGCAGGCGATCGTGGCGTCCTCGAGCGCGTAGA
>DAOSER010000151.1:0-5226 GCA_035363235.1 Methanoculleus sp. | reverse complement strand
ACGCGATCGTCGCCAGAAAGACGGGATGCCTCTTCTCGCTCGCGGCCGCCTGGGGCGCCATGGCGGCGGGAGAGGAGAAGGTGGTCGTCGCCGCGTTCGCGGACTTCGGCCTCTTTGCCGGGAAGGCGATGCAGATCGCCGATGATATCGCGGACCTGTACGCACCGGCCGCGGGAATTGGGGACACCCGTCCCGGGTCTGAGGCGCTCCTCCTCCGGTGCGTTCATCCGGGAGACAACGGCACGGGGCAGACGCTGGAGCGGCTGCTCGAGCGGGAGATGGATGGTGCGGCCGTCCGGATCGCGGACCTGGGCCGGCAGCAGGTGCCGCCGGAGGTGTGGGAACCCCTCAGGCAGGTGGTCCGGGATATTGTGGGGCTCACGATCGGGGGCGGCATGCCGGACGACGGGACCCTGCTCCAGGCTGCCTGCTCCGGCGCCCTTCCGCAACGATAAATACCGCTTCGCCCCACACTCTATTGAGAAACCATGCCGGTAATAACCATTCGTATGGCAGAGGGACGGACGCTTGAACAGAAACGGATACTCGCAGACGAGATCACCGCCGCGGTCACGAAGACGTTCGGGGTCGACCCACAGGTGGTCACCATCTTCTTTGAGGAACTCAGGACCGAGAGCATCGCACGGGCGGGAAAACTCCTCTCGGAACAGTAGTCCTGTAGCGAGCGAACACTTTTTAGCTGGAAGGAGCCTCAAACCCCGTGAGTGAACGGCATCATGGCGCGCGAATTTGACGAGAAGGACTTTGCCATCCTGCGAAAACTGGCCCCTGAATACAGCGGTGTCCTCTGCCCGGGCTCGGGGCACGAGTTCCACTCGATCCTCCCCCCGGTCTCCAACCACATCGCGAAGGACGAGGAGGACTTTGCAGAACGGGTCAGCCGCCTCTCGGACGAGGAATGGGGCTACCTCACCGACCAGATCCTCTCCGGCCGTGAAGACCTCGGATGCATGCCTGAGGAGGACATCGAGACCATCCTCGTCCGTATCCGACAGGCGGTGTCAGAGGAGGCGGCCGAGAGGGTCCAGAAACTCTATCACCTCTCCGGGTGCGGGATGCTCTAGGAATTGGCCGCATCCGGAAACGGTATATGTCCCGGCGACGACCAGACCCTTATGGAATTGAAAGAGCAACTTACCGGTGTCCCCGGGATGCTCCGGCCGTTCAAGGCATACCTCCGCGAGGCAGGACTCAACGAGGGCGACCAGGTCGTCTATTACGGCTGTCCCGGCACCTGCACCCCCTTCATCGAACTCCTGGGGTTCGCCGTCCGTGACCTCCCCCTCGAGCAGGTCTATGTGCCCTACGCGGACGAGGCGGCGGCAAAGGCGATCCGCCCGGTCAAGGGTGTCGGGATGCAGGTCTCCGGTGATGCGGTCCGCGTCGACCCGAAGGTGATCGTCCTGATGGGCGGGCTTTCGATGCCGGGCGTCCCGGTCGAGAAAGAAGCGGTGCAGGCGGCCGTCACCGCTCATCCCGGGGCGAAGGTCGTCGGCATCTGCTTCATGCAGATGTTTGAGAAGATGGGCTGGCTCGATACCTTCGACTTCGATCTCATCATCGACGCCGCCATCGATCCGGTCAAGGTCTGGCAATAATCAACCGGTCGGCCGCCGCCGGTGCAGACGGGGCCGGCGGTTCCCACGCCCGGTTGGACCGGAAGAGGGTGAACCGGAACGCCGCGCCCTCCTCCGGCCGGCCGGGCACCCGGTCCTCGACCCACACCCGGCCGCCGTAGCGCTCGACCAGGGTGCGGGTGATGTAGAGGCCGAGCCCTTTCCCGCTCCGGCTGCTCGTGCCCCGTGCGAAGCGCGTGAAGAGGATGGGTTTGACCGCATCGGGCACCCCCGGCCCGGTATCCTCGACCGAGACCCCGACCGTCTCATCGCCTTTCTCGACGCGGACGCTGATTTCGACCCCGGGGTCCCCGAACTTAATGCTGTTGCCGATGAGGTTCGCGAAGACCTCCGAGAGGAGGCCGTCGGCCATCACTCCAACCGGCTTTCCGTCATAGACGATTCTGGCATCGGGATGGTGGGCAATCTCGGTCCTGATGACGGTATCGAGATCGACAGGCCTTGCTGTCGTCTCATGGGAGTGCAGCCGCCGGATCGTGGAGACGTTCTGGATGATCTCGATGCTGCGGCTGATGCCGCCCCTGAGTTTCCGGACCATCTCCCTCTCCTTCCCCTCCAGCATATCGACCAGCAGGTCCGCGTAGCCGAGGCTGACTGCGTTGGCGTTGTTGATGTCGTGCGCCATGATGTCCAGGTAGAGGTTCGCCTCGTCGTGAGCCGCCCGCAACGCTTCCTCAGCCTGAATACGGTCGGTGATGTCGGCTCCCGAGCCGATCACCGCGCCCGGCTGGCCGTCGTCGCCGGTAAGCACCGTATCCTGCCACGCGAGGATCAGTTCGTCCCCGCTCCGCGTGACGACCGGGCTTTCCCGCCGGCCGGGGAAGGCGGCTTTCCGGGCGATCGCGGCATCGAAATCCTGCCGCCGCGTCTTACGGCATGCTTCGGGGACGACGGTTTCAAACCAGTCCTTTCCGAGCAGTTCTTCCTCACGGTAGCCGAGCAACTCGCAGCCGCGGCGGTTGATGAGCCGGATGGTATGGCTGGCGTCGATGACGACGAGGAGGACGGCCGCCACGTCAAGGTAGCGTTGCACGAGGTCCCTCTGTTTCTTCACCTCCTGCTCCCGGCCTTTGAGCTGCTCGGAGAGGGAGGCGACGACGAAGGCGATGACGACGAACATCAATGCGCGCCCGTAATCGTTCAGCGTCAGGATATCGGGCCGATACAGGAAGCTGCTGACGACGACAAGCCCGCCGAGGAAGATGGCGACCAGGATGCTCCGCTTCTCCCACCAGAGCGCGGTCAGGATGATCGGGATGTAGAAGAAGTGCGAAAAGACGGTCCCGAGCATCAGGACGGTGTGGAAGTAGTAGGTCAGGAGTACCGATATGGCGAGGAGGGCCATGATGATGGCCACTCGCTGGTGTTCAGTAAGGGTAGTCACGGGGTGCCCACCTCGACTACTGACATATATAATTTCCATCATATAAAAATATCCGCATGGAATTTATCCGTGGATTTTAACAGATTCTCCGGCGATTTCGCGGAGGGGAGCGATCTTGCAGCTGGCAGGAAGGCGTGTGCCGGCCGGGCATGACACCGGCAGGCGGGGGGATCATGAGGGTGTCCCAAAACGGGCGAATTCTGCCGGATGCGCCTGGTTTTCTACAAACAGCCTATATTTAATAGATCATAGAGCGAAACTATTTCAACCGCCTGCTTCACCGGAGCGGCTGCCTGCAGGCCCTCGTCGCGTGAAGCGGTATCGTGGCGCAATCTCCCGGGCAGGTAGCGCCACCAAACGCACCCGCTGGTGAACCCGTGTCGACAGACATTACCGAAGTACTCAAAGCGATGGGCTATGCAGATGCCGGGGCCCGTACCCTGGTGGAGTCGTTTCCTCCCGCCGTCACCGAATACCTGCGGGACTTCCGTCCGCAGGAGGTCCGCGATATCGTCGAGACGCTCCTCTACATATACATCGCCCAGAACAGCGCGTCATCCCGGGGAGAGGGGGTGGGCGTGGTCGAACAGAGCTGTTACGCCTATACCTCCGGACCGCTCTTTGCCCTTGTGCAGGTCGGCCTCATCGAGTCGACCTCCTGGCAGGGCACGACGGTGATCCGGGCGACCTCTGCCGGAGAAGCCGTCGCCCGGCCGCTCGTGGCGGCACGGCTCCAGGCGCTCGATATCGCCGGACTGGCCCGCGAGATCCACGAGGTCGTCCCGGCCCTTCTCGCCGGGACCGTGAAGGGAGCATACATCAACAAGACTTTCCCGTCCACGCTCCCCCGCACCGAAGAGACGTTTGTCAGTTTCCTCCTCAACAACAGCCCGGGCCTCTTTCTCGAATGCGAGCGGTTCGCCGCCCGGCTCAGAGCCTCCGGGTGCGCGGTCCTTGCCTACGCCTACGACCTCGACGGAGCCAGGGCCGACGGCGTCGTCTATACCTTCCCGCCGGAGTTTGCATACATCCTCAAGGGAATGCTCGAGCGGATCGACCCGGCTGTCCGGGAGCACTACGATATGCTCCTTGAATCGTTCTACTCGACGTTCACCGTTCTGCGCTACCTTGCCTGCGGCGAGGACTACGACCGTATCCGGGCATCGCCGGCCCATCGCCGCGAACTCTCGAGGGTGCTCTCGGAGCTTGATGATGCGATCTACGTCCTTGAGGGGGTGCGCGAGGAGGACGGGATCGACCTCGCCCGGTTCATCGTCAAGGACCGGAACCTCTATGATGCGCGCCTCCGCGACCTCGGGCGGGCGCTGATGAACGAGGTTGCCGAAAAGATCGCCATCGACCGGCCGGCCCCGGCGGCAGAGCCTCTCCCCCCTCTCCGTGAAGAGCCCGCTCCCGTCCCGGAGAAGGCCCCCGCCCCGGTGCCCGTGCCCCCTGCCGAAGAGGAGGAGGAGAGCGGGTGGGACGAGACCTTCTTCGCCGACGTGACGGAAGAGGAGGAAGGAGAAGAGGAGGAGGAGCCGTTCCCGCCGCCGCCCGCCCTCCGCCGGTTCGTCACGCCCCTTCCGGCCCCCGCACTCCGGCCCGCCCCGGAACCGGTATCCAAACGATCAGGGGGCCTCGACATCTTCCTCGGCCACGCTCCTGATGGGCGGCGGGTCAACTGGTCGCCGGGCCAGCTCAACAACGGCCACATGATCATCCTCGGCGGCTCGGGTGCCGGCAAGACCGAGACAATCCGGTGCATCGCCTCGGAACTCGCGGCACAGAGGATGCCGGTTGTCCTGATCGACTTCCACGGGGACATGGCTGCGACCAGCGGGGATATCCGGTCCTACAAGATCCGCGAGGGCGGGCAGTACTACTTCAACCCGCTGGAACTCGATCCTTCCATCGACGAGATCACCCCGCTCCGGGCCACCTCCGACTTCGTCGACGCCATCTCGATCAACTTCCCGACACTCGGCATCCAGCAGAGGAGGAAGATCAAGAACATCATCAAGGACTGCTACCGAATGTCCGGAATCACCGGCAAGACCGAGACCTGGACGCGGGTGCTCGACTTCGACAATATCGAAGGTGAGATCATGAACTGCGAGGACGAGGCGATCCCGGCCTACCTCGAGGACATCTTCGACTACAAACTCTTCTCGGGGGAGGAGAAGA
>DAOSER010000150.1:0-5234 GCA_035363235.1 Methanoculleus sp. | reverse complement strand
CCACCCTTCAGGGTGGGGTCTTCCCGCTCCGCCCCCTTCACCCCCGCGAGATAAATATTGCAAGATAGTATCGCAACCGCAACTCTGTCATGCCGTGCCTCTCTCTCGCGTGCAGAAAATGGCCTCCGTCATCACGCATATACGCAGTCTCTCGCTCATCCACTCAACGGATACCAGGTCCACTTTTCGCTGGAGCAAATCCTCAAGAAAATCCTCTAAATCCAGTAGATTTTCATATGTATCCATCTCCGGGCGAAACGAGTATACAACGTCCACATCCGATTCCGGTGTGTCCTCCTCGCGTGATACGGAGCCGAAAATACCGATGGTTTCGATACCATATTTCTCCCGGAGGGTCGGGAGCTCACGCTCAAGAAGGGCCAGAACCCTGGGCTTGATGGATTGATAGTTGTTCACCAGCGATCGCCCCCGGGATGTACCGATGATCACTCTTTGCCATCACGGGATATGAGATTTTGCCAGTAGAGAAGGGTCCTCTCCACGAAAGATGGGATATAATAGCCCTTAATTTTGAAAAAGAAGTTGAATCCAAGCCTCAGGCGAGATTCGAACTCGCGACCTCGTCCTTACCAAGGACGCGCTCTACCGGCTGAGCCACTGAGGCGTGACGCACCAATTATGTTGGAGGTTTACCCTATAAAAGGTTACGGCCGAAACCGGGGAAAGAACCGGACGGGACCGCCGCTATTCGCCCCGTCCGGCGGCGTCGATCGCCGCGAGCGCAGATATGCTGGATATCACCCCGTCAAGGGTCTCCACCTCGACGATCGGGGTGGCCCTGTCCCTCCTGACAGCCGCCATCACGGCCGAAAAGTCGATCGTCCCGGCCCCCACCGGCGAATGCGTATCCCCGGTGCCGTCGTTGTCGTGCAGGTGGTAGTGCGCCGCCGGGTGGGCGAGGAACTCGTTCAGGCACCCGTTCAGGTTCGCGTGGCCGACGTCGAGCGCGAACCCGATCCCGTCGATGAGCGGCAGATCCTCGCAGGAGCGCAGGAAGAAGTACTCCCAGTCTCCCATGTTCTCCACAAAGAACGTGACCGAGAGGTTCTCGGCTGCCGCCGTCAGTTCCGTGAGCGACTGCCGGAACCTCTCCACCGCCCGGCCCTGCTCCTCGCGCCACGCGTAGTAGCCCGGGTGGATGACCACGTCCGCCCCGACCTCCGCGGCGACGACGAAGGTCTGCATCAGGACCTCGACGCTTGCCCGCCGGATCGGCTCAAGGAGGCTTGCGATGTTGACCCCCCGGGCCGGTGCATGGATGAAGTAGCGATACGAGTAACTCTCCAGCGGTTCCGCGCTCTCCAGGTAGTGCAGCCCGTCATCCATCACCTCCACGCAATCGGTAACGGGAGCAAGTCTATCGAGTGCGCGAGCGAGCGGCTCGCGGTGAAGGCAGTAGGTGGAGACGCCAAACATACAGAGTGTTCCGGCCGAAACGATAAAATAGATTCGGAATGGGCACCCTCCTGCCCCGGGACAGTCCCCCGGCGGCAAAAAAGACCAATCCGCATGGTTTATGCCATCTGCACCACAAATAGATAGTTATGGCTGACGGCTTCATCCCGGAGGTTGTCGTCTCGAACCGGCTTGAAAAAGCAAAGGCGGAGATCTTCTCCTACATCGAGTCCAACGCCGAAGCCATCGACGAGAACTTCGCCGCCTTCTTCGGAAACGTCGTCACGATCCTCGACCGTGCGGGTGTCCCCATCACGGACAAGGTCCACGACGAATTCATCGACGCAATCGTGTTCCGGGTCTTCGATGTCAGCAACCGGGCCGGGGACGCGAAGTTCCTCAACCGCGCCTGCGAGATCGCCTGCGGGATGAAGCGCAAGAAAGAGCGCAAGGCCGGCGTCCACCTTGCAGCCGCCGTCAAACTGATGAAGATAGGGATGCCGCTTGCCGCGGCGGCCTACCTCCAGCACTACCGCAAGCATGATACCGCCGTGGGGTGCTGGTACGCCTACTGCTACTACATGCTCTACAAGGACGGCTCCGCCGAACCCGGCTACTCCGCCGCCGAACGGTGGAATTACCTGAAGGCCGCACGCCAGTACATGGAGGAACTCGGGCAGTTGCAGCCGGGGCTGCAGCGGCTGGTCAGGGGCGAACTCGAACGCGACCCATGGCTTGCCGAACCGTTCTGGATGATGATCTTCCTTGCGACCGAATGGATCCCCAACAACCGCTGGTTCCTGGAGATCGGGATCGCACGCAGCAAACAGGAGAACAACAACGTGGCCCTGGTGAAGATGCTCCAGATCGGCCTCATCCGGTTCCCCGACGACATGTTCTTCTACCGCGAAGCCTACCACCTCAAGTTCGAGCAGGGCGACTTGAACGATGCCCTGGGGCTCATCTACGACCTGATCCGGAGGTTCCCCGATGACCCCGAGCCGGTCTACTACGGCCTCCGGACTTCGCTCTACCTCCCCCGCGAGACAGAGTTCAACGAGTTTCGCAGGATTGCCGATGAGATAAAGATGCCGGGGCACGTCCTCTGCCTCATCGACTACACATACGCCTTCCTCCGGGGGAGGAAGGAGCAGGCGGGCCTCTGCCTCGACCAGTTCCACAGGAAATACCCCTCGCTGAACTACTACTCCGACATCCTCCGGTTCGTCACCGCCGACCTCCCCGCGACCGAGAACGGCATCAAACTGGCGGTCTTCACCTCGGTCGACCATTTCTGCAAGAAGATGCTCAAGATCGCCGAGACGTGAGGGCGGGTCCCGGGACGCGTTGCAGGCAGGTGAACCCTGATGATTCCTCGTGCCGGATAGTACTCAGGATTACCCCATGGCATACCGTTACCTCTTCGGCCCGGTCCCCTCCCGGCGGCTGGGCGTCTCGCTCGGGATCGACCTGGTGCCGCACAAGACCTGCGCTTTCGACTGCGTCTACTGCGAGTGTGGGCAGACGACCGATCTGACCTGCGAGCGGCGCGAGTACGTCCCGACCGGCCGGGTCATCGCGGAACTCGACGACTTCCTCGCGAAGGCCCCGGACCTCGACTACGTCACGTTCGCCGGGTCCGGGGAGCCGACGCTGCACTCGGGCATCGGCGAGATCATCTCCTTCATCAAAGACCGGTATCCGCGCTACCGGGTCGCGGTGCTGACCAACAGCGCGCTCTTCACCGACCCGGCAGTCCGGGCCGCCCTCATGCCCGCGGACCTCGTGGTGCCGTCGCTCGACGCCGTCTCCGAAGAGGTCTTTGCGGCGATCAACCGCCCCTCTCCCGGCATCACCGCCGGCCGGGTGCTCGAGGGGCTGCTCGACTTCGCCCGGGAGTATACCGGCGAGATCTGGCTCGAGGTCTTCATCGTCCCGGGCATCAACGACACCGGGGAGGAACTCCGGCTCCTGAAGGACGCCGTCGCGGCGATCGGTCCCGACCGCGTTCAGATAAACACCCTCGATCGGCCCGGCACCGATATCCGGGTGAGGCCGGCATCGCATCCGGCACTCGAACAGATCGCGGCGGCGCTCGGCGGGGAGACGATCGGGGCGGCGTGCATGGACCGGGTGCTGCCGCCCGGAATCGAAGATGCCGAAGAGACCATCCTCGCGACCATCCGGCGCCGACCCTGCACGCCCGGCGATCTCGCCGCGCTTACGGGCCTGCGTCCGGCCGAGGTCTCGAAACATTTGAGGGGCCTCGAAGCCCGGGCCCTGATCGAACAGGTTCGGGAAAAAAGAGGGGCCTTTTACCGGGCGACCTGATCAGCCCCGCAGGTGAACGTCCATCTGCGGGAACGGTATCTCGATCCCTTCTTCCGCAAACCGCTCGTAGACGCGCGTGTTCACGTAGTCCTGGACGTCCCAGGTCAGGTCGAAAGCCTTCGCCCAGAGGACGAGCATGAAGTCCAGGCTTGATGCTCCGAACTCGAGGAAGTAGACCGACGGTGCAGGGTCGAAGAGGACATACTCCGACCGTGCCGCCGCCTCGTGCCCGATCTCGATGAGGATCTCTTTCACGCGCTTGATGTCGCTACCGTATGCAACCGAGATCGGGATCTTGATCTTGAGCTTGACGTCCGGCAGGGCGTAGTTGACGATGACGCTGCTCGAGACTTTCGAGTTCGGGATGGTGACCATCTGGTAGTCCATCGTCTTGATCCTGGTGCTCCGGGGACCGATGCTGATCACGTCCCCGAGGTAGGTGTCGATCTTGATCCGGTCGTTCACCGCGAACGGCTTGTCCACGAGGATCACCGCGCCCCCAAAGAAGTTGGAGACGATATCCTGGGCAGCGAGCGCCACCGCCAGGCCGGCAAGTCCGGCACCGGCGATGAGCGGCGTGACGTCTATATCAAGCATCCGGAGCACCATGAGGATGGCGATGAACCAGATGACGTAGCGTGCCGAGACCTCGAGCACCCGGATGATCCGGTCGTCAAGGTCGGTCTCGGTCTTCGACGCCATCCACCTGCCGTAGAGGTTGATGAAGGTGTAGACGAACGAAGAGACCGCCCACGCCGCGATCAGGGTTGCCGCCGCAGCGAAGTACTGCCCGGAGAAGAGCCACGCGTACTCCCCGAGGAAGGTCGCGGGGTCGACGAAGAGGGTCATGGCAAGCCAGCCGGAACCCACGATGATGGCGATCGAGAGGGGTTTGTCGAGCGAATAAAGCACGATGTCGTCGAGTTTCGATTCCGTGAGGCCGGCCCGCTTCTGCAGCCACCGGAAGACCTCGTGAACGACGAACGCTGCGACGATCCCGCAGAGGAGGACCGCGCTTCCATACAGGATGCTGTTCATTCCGGTACTGATATGTACTGTTAACGGAATATAAGTACGATAATTCATGGCGGTTGGAAAGGAGATCCTCGATACACTTCACGCCCTTGTTGACCGGGATATCACGCTGATGCACATCTGCGGCACCCACGAGGCGGCGATCGCGCGCGCCGGCCTCCGGAGCGTCCTTCCCGCGAGGCTCAAGATCGTGATGGGGCCGGGCTGCCCGGTCTGCATTACGCCGCAGGGCGAGATCGACGCCGCGCTCGATCTCGTGGAGCGTGGCTGCACCGTCGCCACCTACGGCGACCTGCTGCGGGTTCCCGGGACGAAGGGGTCGCTCGAGTCGAGCGGCGGGGACGTCCGGGTGGTGCAGGGCGTCCACAAGGCGGTGGAGATCGCCCGGCGGGAACCGGACCGGGAGGTCGTCTTCATATCGGTCGGGTTCGAGACCACCGCGCCGACGGTCG
>DAOSER010000149.1:0-5238 GCA_035363235.1 Methanoculleus sp. | reverse complement strand
CTCCGGGATGGACGCGACCGCGTCCTTGCTCTCGCTCGTGAAGGGGACGTTTGTGGAAGCCACGTGGACCATGATGAGCGCCGGCCCCATGGGGAGCCCCTGCTGTGAGAGGCCGTAGCCCTTCCAGTTCACCTGGGAGACGCAGCTCGTGATCGCGCAGGCGCCCTGCTGGTAGAGGAGCGGGACGCGGTTTGCGAACCGGAAGAGCTGGGCGGTGCCCTCGGGGGGAACCTTGCCGCCGTAGCCGATCGCCGCCTCGATGATGAACGAGTGCCCGCCGTAGACCGCGCTCGGGCGGGTGCGGGCCTTGATGAAGTCGAGCTGGATCTCCTTCTCAAGCCCCTTGCAGATCAGATCCTCACCGATGGGGGAGAGGCACTGCTGCGCCGGCGGGGCCGGAACCTTCACGGCCTGCATGGCGTCGAGGAGGCGTTTGAGTTCGTCCGACTCGAGTTTGTTCACCTTCCGGGTGGGCTTGAGGCCGGCGAGCGCGATCATCTCGTCCGCGGTCTTCTTCCCGACACGGGAGAAACTGCCGATGAGGAACTCCTCGACGGTCCCGGTGTTCGCGGCGGCGATCCTTTTCAAGGCCCCGAACTCGATCCCGTGCGGGTGGGGGAGGATGGGTTTCGGGCACGGCGGAACCTCGCCTGATACCCGTTCGAAGACAGTCATCTCGCCGTCAATATCGGCTGTTATCCGGGCGTGCGGGTTGACGATCGCCGTCAGGCGGAGGTAGTCCACAAGCCGCTTCTTTGCAGCAAGGCTGCTCTTGAACTGGATCTCGATCCGTGTCCCGTGCGTCCGGTCCCAGTCGATCTCCTCATGGCTGACGACCTCAGGCTCGTTTGTCTCGGTCTTGATCATCAGTTCGAACCGGTGCGCTCTCGCCTTCGCCCCCGTCCGGGAGGTGACTCGCGTCGGGATGCCGGTGGTGAGCTGCGCGTACAGCACCGCCGCCGATATCCCGATACCCTGTTGCCCCCGGCTCTGCCGGATCTGGTGGAATCGGGAGCCGTAGAGGAGTTTCCCGAAGACCAGGGGGACGTTCTCCGGCACGATGCCGGGGCCGTTGTCCTCGACCGTTATCCGGTAGACCTCGCTGTCGACCTTTCTCACGCCGACAAAGATGTCGGGGAGAACCTCCGCCTCCTCGCAGGCGTCGAGCGCGTTGTCCACCGCTTCCTTGATGGTGGTGATGATGCCCCGCGTCGGGGAATCGAAACCGAGCAGGTGCTTGTTCTTCTCGAAGAACTCCGCGACACTGATGCTCCGCTGTTGTTTGGCGAGGTCCTCAGCAAGCACCATGCCGTGCCACCTCGGCGATGGCCTCCTCAAGGCTCCTCTCCTGCTGCTCGCCGGAGTGGAGGTTCTTGAGGGTTACCGTGCCCGCCTCGACCTCACGTTTCCCGAGAACCACGGCGAAGTCCGCGGTCTTTGCGGCGTGGGAGAGCTGGGCACCCATCCCCCGCTGCATCAGGTCGGCCTCGGCCCGAAGCCCCGCCGCCCGGAAGGCGCGGGCGACCTCGAGCGCCCGTGCCCGTCCTTCCGGCGTGCAGACGACGCCGACGACGGGTTCGTGCGCGAGTTCGAAGTCCCCGATCGATACCATAACCCGGTCAAAGCCGATGGCAAACCCGCAGGATGCGACGTCGTCGCCGCCGAAGAGGTGGGCGAGTCGGTAGGTGCCGCCGCCGAGGATCTGGTTCTCCGCGCCGAGGTTTCGCGCGAACCCTTCAAAGACCATCCCGGTGTAGTAGTCGAGCCCCCGGGCGATCCCGAAGTCCGGCCGGTAGCCGATATCCAGAGAATCGAGAAGCGCGAACGTCTCCTCGATCCGCGCGCGTTCGGGGACGTCGCCGGCGACCTCGAAGACCTCGGAAACGTCGCAGCACTCCCCGAGCGCCGCGAGGGGCTCTGCAAGATGGGTGAGGCCCTTCTCGACCAGCGCCGCCTCGAGCCCTTTCTGGTCGTGCTTGTCAAGATACGCCATGATTGCCCGCTGGTCGCCGGGGGCGAGATCGGAGAGGAGATGCTTCATCGGTGCGAGGTGCCCGACGTGAAGGTCGAAGGTGACGCCGGTCGACCGGAGCGTGTCGTCGGCGAGCATAATCACCTCGGCGTCGGCGCTCGCTGTGTCTGCCCCGATGAGTTCAACGCCGAACTGCCAGAACTGCCGATAACGGCCTTTCTGGGGGCGTTCGTAGCGGAAACAGTCGGCGAAGTAGCACCAGCGGAGGGGTTTCGGGAGCACCTTGCCCTCGTTGACGTACATCCGGAGGACTGCTGCGGTCACCTCCGGCCGGAGCGTCATCTTTCTCCCGCCCTTATCCTCAAAGACGTACATCTCCTGGATGATCCCTTCGCCGGACTTCATCGTGAAGAGTTCGAGGTGCTCGAAGTCGGGCGTGCTGACCTCCCGGTATCCCCACCGGCCGGCTGCTTCCCGCATCCGCCGCTCGATCAGCCGTCGCCGTTCCATCTCGTCGGGTAAAAAGTCCCGTGTTCCCCGTGGTTTCTGAAGCATTCGGTATTCTCCTGAACTAAAGTCTCTTGCGTGAACCCTTATCTTTTGTGCGCTCCGCCTTGCCGAAGAACCGTTCGGCGGCGCCTTCACCGTGCCAGACGTTCTCCCGGTTGACCCGGCCCTGGAGGTAGAGGGCCAGGAGAACCAGCCCGAGGCCGAGGTACTCCCATGCTTCGGCGTATGCCGTCACAAAAAAGCCCAGCAGGGCAAGCGCCGTGAAGGGAACCCCGAGGTATGCCGCCTTCCGGTAGCCGGCAAGGCCTGTGCGGTAAAAGATCCGCAGGTCGCGAAGCCACAGGAAAAGGGTGACCGCAACGCCGAACCCTGCGACGTAGGCAAGATAGGACATGAGATGAAGTAATATTATACTTCCACCCCTATTTTTGTTATCGAACTATGCTGCCGAATGCCACCATCAGGGACATCCTCCGGATGTATCGTAACGGTGAGATATCTGAGGACGAGGCGGCGGGCGCCCTCGAAGGGCTCCGCATCGAGGTGCTCGACGGGATGGCCCGGATCGACGCCGGCCGGAGCGTACGATGCGGAATGCCCGAGGTGGTGCTCGCCGAGGGAAAGGAGCCGGAAACCTTTGCAGAGATCATGCTCGCGCAGGTGAAGGCTGCCGGAAGGTGTGTCGGAACAAGGGTCTCGCCCGAGCACCTCGTTGCCCTGCGTGCCCGGCTGCCGCCGGAAGTCCGGATGGAGCACCGGGGAGCAGCACGAGCCGTCATCCTCTCGACGGGTAATGAGCCCGTCCCACCCCGGCGGGGAACCGTTGCCATCCTCACGGCGGGGACATCAGACATTCCCGTCGCCGAAGAGGCGAGGCTGATCGTCGAGGAGATGGGGTGCGAGGTCAGGACCGCGTACGATGTCGGGGTGGCGGGGATCCACCGCCTCTTCTCGGCGCTCAAGGACCTGATTCCGGCCGACGTCTTCATCGTAGCCGCCGGGCGGGAGGGGACGCTCCCCGCCATCGTCGCGGGGCTGGTCGACCGCCCGGTGATCGGCGTCCCCGTGAGCACCGGCTACGGCTACATGGGCGGCGGCGAAGCGGCGCTTGCGAGCATGCTCCAGGCTTGCTCGGTGCTTGCGGTCGTGAACATCGACGCCGGGTTCACGGCAGGTGCGTTTGCCGCGCAGATCGCACACGGGGGCGGCCGCCCATGAGCAGGGGGTTCTACGTCGGGCGATTCCAGCCCTACCACAACGGACACCAGTCGGTGCTGGAAAGAATAGCCTGCTTTGCCGACGAGATCATTATCGGGGTGGGTAGCGCCCAGATCTCCCATACGCTGACGAATCCCTTCACGGCAGGGGAACGGGTGCTGATGCTCACCCGGTCGCTTGAAGGCCTCGGCTGCCCGTTCTATGTTATCCCGATCGAGGATCTCCAGCGCAACGCCCTCTGGGTCGGCCACGTCCGGGCAATGACCCCGCCGTTCGACAGGGTCTACTCCAGTAACCCCCTCGTCGTTCAGCTCTTCACCGAGGCCGGGATAACCGTCCAGTCACCCAATATGCATGAGCGGCTGGTACACTCCGGCACCGCCATCCGGCAGCGGATGCTTGACGGTGAACCCTGGGAGCACCTGGTCCCCCAGGCCGTTGTGGACGTCATCCGGGAGATACGTGGCGTAGAACGGCTGCAGCAGATTGCAAAAAGCGATTAAGGGATGAGATTATGATAAAGACGACTGACATCGGGTATACCGGGGTGGATAATGTTTAAGCAACTGCGAGATCTCTTTCGACGGAACGAACCTGCTGCAGAAGAGAGCCTGGAACTCTCCTTTGACGGCCTTCCCGCGTGGCTCGATGCCCACGCGGAGGGAATCGAGAAGGACCTCTCCGATGCGACGGCACCGTCCCGGAAGGCAATCCATGGCACCCTCGACCGCCTCAGGGGGGCGGTCGCCCGTATGGAGACGGCCGAAGGCGATGAGGAGGTTCACCCCCGGCTTCAGGATATCTCCAGAAAGGCACTTCCCCGGTTCACGAAGTCAATGACCCAGATCCTCTCCCGCGAGCCTTCCGGCGACCCGGAAACCTTCTACGCAACCGCCGCTGAGATCCTGAAGGGTTCGCTTAAGGCGCTAAAGGGGCAGGGGAAGTATCTCTCCTCTTTTTACCCGGATGAGACAAAGGAGGTGCGCGCAGCCGTCAAAGATCTGGGGCGGGAGGTCAACACGATGAACGAGCCCCTCACCCGGGTGCGTACCGGCCGGCAGCAGGTGAAGGACGTCCGGGAGTCGTATACATCCCTCTCCCGGGCTCGTGAGGAGTATATCGCCGCCGACGGTCAGGTCCGGGAATACGGGGTGGCGCTCGCGAAGACAGAGAGTGCGATCAGGAAGACCGAAGAGGATCTCGCTGCCCTCAAACGGCACCCGGACTATGTTCGTAAACAGGAGATCGAGGAGAGGCTCCGGGAACATGATACTGCGGACGAGGAGGCCAGGCGAGAGCTCGCGGCTCTGCGGACCCCCGCCGTCCACGTCTTCCGGAAAGCCGAGAAGGTGGCTGGAAAGGCAGGAGACAGCGCGGCGGCCGCGGCAATTGGCCGGGTCCTCGACGCGTATGCGGACGGTGAGGCGGATTCGGTCGGCCTGACCAGGGCGGTGATGCCGGCAACACTTGCCATGATCCAGCGTGGAGACCTTCTCCTCAAGAACCAGGACGAGGTCCGCCTCTTCTCGGACCCCGAT
>DAOSER010000148.1:0-5250 GCA_035363235.1 Methanoculleus sp. | reverse complement strand
AGATGTTCCTCGACGAAGAGGAGCGGATGATCAAGGGCATCGTCGACAAGATCATTGCAAGCGGCGCGAACGTTCTCTTCTGCCAGAAGGGCATCGATGACATCGCCCAGCACTATCTCGCCAAGGCCGGCATCTTCTCCGTCCGCCGTGTCAAAAAGAGCGACATGGAAAAACTCGCCCGCGCTACCGGTGCGGCAATCGTCAGCTCCATCGACGCCATCTCCCCCGAGGAACTCGGTAAGGCGGGCAGTGTCGAGGAGAAGAAGGTCTCCGGCGAAGAGATGATATTCGTCACCGAGTGCGAGAACCCGAAGGCGGTCTCGATCATCATCCGCGGCGGCACCGAGCACGTCGTCGACGAGCTCGACCGTGCTATCGAGGATGCGCTGCGTGTCGTCAGTGTTGCCGTCGAGGACAAGAAGTTCGTCGCCGGCGGCGGTGCGCCCGAGATCGAACTCTCGCTCCGGCTCCGCGAGTACGCCGCAACCGTCGGCGGCCGCGCCCAGCTCGCCATCGAGGCGTTTGCAAATGCGCTTGAGATCATCCCGAGGACGCTTGCCGAGAACGCGGGTCTCGACCCGATCGACATGCTCGTTGCGCTGCGCGCCTCCCACGAAAAGGGCGGCAAAAACGCAAAATACATGGGCCTTGACGTCTTCAACGCCGAATCCGGTGACATGCTCAAAACCGGTGTCGTCGAGCCCCTGCGGGTGAAGACCCAGGCAATCGCAAGCGCCGCCGAGGCTGCCGTCATGATCCTCCGGATCGACGATGTCATTGCCTCGTCCAAGTCCGCCGGCCCCTCTCCTGAGGAGATGGCTGCCATGGGTGGCGGCATGGGCGGTGGCATGGGCGGCATGGGCATGCCGCCGATGTAAGATCACCGTACCGTCTCACGATACGAGCCGGGACCACGATCCGGTTCCGGCATTCTCCTTTTTTCACCCTGTGCCCACCGTAGCATAACTCCTCCTCAGCGCAGGTTTGCAGAAGGATATCTCCTGAAGATCTTTCCAGAGCGTCCGGACGAAGTCTATCTTCCCCGGGCATGAGGGGGAAGGCCTCCTGCGCCCGCGGAGGGATGGGGGCGGCGCCCCATCTTTTGGATCACGAAGATTAAGGTGGAGAGACATCCATTAATGACCACCAAGATGACAGCTCCTGTTCTATGGAGTAAGCACGATCCGGTACAGAAGATATGGCCGGCGGATGCACGCTGTCCATTCAATCACGCGTCCCCTCCCCTGCATGATAGCGACCTATGAAGAGCAAACCAATACCCGGTCCACAAGACTGGCCGTTTACGTCTACGCTTATCATAGCCATCCTTCTCATCGTCATCCCTGCAATCGCTCTCCTTTCTGTTCATGACTACCTGCAGGCCGAGGAAAGGATGACCTCCGACCTCGCTACCCTGCAGAGCGTCACCGAGAAGAGCATCCGGGAATCGATCGTTGACGTGGATACCGGCCTTAAGCTCTTTGACGATTCCCTCAACCTGCGACTGAAGAGAGGGCTTTCGCTCTTTGTGGAGGATTACGAGCAATCGGGAAGAGATCCGTCACAGATGGATCTCTTCGCGCTCAAAGAAGAGCTCGGGGGTGATATGGACCTCTATATCATCAACGCATCAGGGGTCATCGAGTATACCACCTATCCTCCCGACCGGGGCCTCGACTTCAAGACGATCCCGGACTTCTATGCCGAGGTCACCCGGATGCGTCTCGGGCACGAATTCTCCCCCGATCGGGTGGTATACGAACCTGGAACCGGACAGGTCCGGAAGTACGCCTATATGCCCACCCCGGACCACCGCTACTTGCTCGAGATCGGGCTCGTGCCGGATGAGTTCGTTGAGGAGCGGAACCGCTTGCGCTCACAGGAGAGCACGCAGGAGTTCGTCGCCTTAAACCCCTACCTCGAGTCGATATACGTCTACGATATCTTCGGCAACCCCGTCGGGGAGACCGAAGAGCCCGATGCGGCGACCCGGGCCCTCGTCACCGGGACGATCATCCCCGGCCGGACCGATTACGAGGTGCAGGAGAACGGAAAGCAGATCCGCTACCTCTTCATCGATATCAAAGACCCGGATTATCCTTCCGATCCGAGCGTCGTCGTCGAGCTGACCTACAACACGGCACTCATACAGAGCCAGCTCGACCGGATGCTCGCCTACCGCGCCGCCGTCACAATCCTTGCGATCGTCTTCTGCAGCGGGATTATCTTCCTTGTAGCCCGCCGTCTCACGCGCCCCATCGAGGAGATCGTTGATGACGTCGACGTCATTGCGAGAGGAGACCTCGATCATACGATCCGGATCTCGGCAAGCCGCGAGGTGATGCGGCTCGAGCGGAGCATCAATACGATGGTCGCGAGCCTCAAAGCCGGCATAAGCCGCCTCCGGGATTCGGAGGAGACGATCCGCGAGTACAGCGAAAACCTGGAGGAACAGATCGAAGCGCGCACGGCGGAGTTGCAGGAGTCGACCGGAAGGGCGAACCTCTACCTGGATATCATGACGCATGATATCAAGAATGCCACGAATTCTGCGAACCTTTATGCGGACCTCCTGATGGAGGAACTGGAGGGGGAGCCGCGGAGTTACACCGAGAAGTTACAGAAGAGTCTCAGAAAGAGCACCGAGATCATCCGAAACGTCAACACCATCCGGCAGATCCGGGAAGAGGCCGCCGTCCTCCGACCGGTTGTTCTCGACCCCGTCATCAGGGCTGAGATCGAGCACTACCCGGACGTGTCAATCGCCTACGCCGGCACCACGGTCACCGTTCTCGCCGATGACCTCCTCTCAGAGGTCTTCACGAACCTCATCGGCAACGCGGAGAAGTTCGCCGGCCCCGGAGGGCGGATCACCATCCGGTTCGAGGATCGCGGGGACGAGGTGGAGGTCTCGGTCGAGGACAACGGCCCGGGGATCCCCGACGAGCAGAAACCGCACCTCTTTGCCCGCTTTAGCGGCGGTGACGGCGAGAAGAGCGGTCGGGGCCTCGGGCTCTACATCTGCCGGATGCTCGTGGAACGCTACGGCGGGAAGATATGGGTGGATGACCGGGTCGAGGGTCGGCCGGAGGAGGGGGCCGCCATCCGGTTCACCCTCCGGAAGGCCGCCTGATGTTATCCGACGATCTCCTGCACCCGCCCGACCTGCCCGTCGCGGAGCCTGACCTTGATCCCGTGGGGGTGGAAGGACGAGTTCGTCAGGATCTCGGCAACGACGCCCCGGGTGCGCTTGCCGGTTTGCTGGTCACGTTTGAGCACGATATCCACCGTTATCCCGGGTTTGATGGCGGCCCTGCTCTGTCCGTTCATGGTCAAATTGTGGGGGGTCATTCCTCGCCGGAGTTTTCTTCCGGCTCCGACCCGTTCGGCCCCAGGACGGCGGTCTTCATCTGCGGGAAGAGAAGGACTTCTTTGATGGAATCTTTGCCGGTGAGGAGCATCACCAGCCGGTCGATCCCGATGCCGACGCCGCCCGTCGGGGGCATCCCGTAGCCGAGCGCGTTGATGAAGTCGTAGTCGATCATCTGCGCTTCGAGGTCGCCCTTCCGGCGCTTTGCGTCCTGCAGCTCGAGCCGGGCTTTCTGGTCGAGGGGGTCGTTTAGCTCCGAGAAGCCGTTTGCCATCTCCATGCCGGCAATGAAGAGTTCGAACCGCTCC
Organism: Methanoculleus sp.; assembly: GCA_035363235.1. Taxonomy (GTDB): domain Archaea; phylum Halobacteriota; class Methanomicrobia; order Methanomicrobiales; family Methanoculleaceae; genus Methanoculleus. The sequence continues at coordinate 1,572 of DAOSER010000148.1, read as the reverse complement.
GTCAGCCCTTCCTTCGTGCGGTGCTTCTTTGCAAGCGGCGAGTTCTCGATGGGGAAGTCGTAGACGAACGTCGGCTGGATGAGCTGCTTCTCGCCGAAGTGCTCGAAGAAGAGCACCAGGTACTCGCCCCTTGTCGTGGCGCTCTCGCAGCCTTCGACGCAGTGGGTAAGGCCGAACGCGCGGAGTTCCTCAAGGCTCATGGTCTGGAAATCGATCCCGGCATACTCCCGCACCGCCTCCTCCATGGTGAGGCGGCGCCAGGGGCGGGAGAAGTCCAGGTCATGCCCGGCAAACGAGCATGTGGTCGTCCCGAGCACCCTCTCCGCGAGGTGGGAGAGGATCTCCTCGGTAAGGTCCATCATGTCGTTGTAGTCGCGGTAGGCTTCGTAGATCTCCACCATCGAGAACTCGGGGTTGTGGTTGGTATCGATGTCTTCGTTCCGAAAGTTCTTCGCGATCTCAAAGACCCTGTCGAACCCGCCGACGACCAGGCGCTTGAGATAGAGTTCCGGCGCGATCCGGAGGTAGAGTTTCTGCTCAAGGTAGTTGTGATAGGTGGTGAACGGCCGCGCGTTTGCGCCCCCGTAGATCGGCTGCAGGGTGGGCGTCTCGAACTCCAGGTAGTCCCGCTCGAAGAGGAACTGGCGGAGAAGCGAAATGATCCTGCTCCGGGTCCGGAATGTCTCGCGGCTCTCCTCGTTCATGATCAGGTCAAGGTAGCGCTGCCGGTAGCGGGTTTCGAGGTTCTTGAGCCCGTGAAACTTCTCGGGGAGGGGGCAGATCGACTTCGTGAGGAGTTCGAACCGGTCGACCCAGATGGTAATCTCGCCCATCTTCGTCCGGAAGACGTGGCCGACGATGCCGATAATGTCGCCGGCATCGACGTACTGGCGGAAGAGGTCGAACTGCTCTTCCCCGAGGTCGTTTTTGCGGAGGTAGAGTTGGATCCTGCCTCCCGAGTCGCCTATGTCCGCGAATATCGTCTTCCCGTGCTGGCGGACGACGTAAATCCGGCCGGCGGTGCTGACCTCTTCTTCGCTCTTATCGTGCCCGATCGCGGCGAACCGCTCCTTGATCTCGGTGACGGTATCCCTGCGGTCGAAGGTGTAGGGGTAGACCGTCACCCCGCGCTCGCGCAGTTCGTGTATCTTATCGATCTTTGCCGTATCAAAACAGGTATGATCCATATCGCTCATTGTACAAATCGCTCCATTCGTCCTGCAACCTCGCCTCGGGCCGGAAATCCGGAGTCGGCGCCGCTCCGGCGGGACTGGGCCGCTTCCTCACGGGGAAATTCTATATAATGTTCCCTTCCGGTGCTATTAATGGTTGAGGGAGGATAGGCCGAAGGGCTATCCCCGGCCCTGCACGGTTTATCCATGTAAGGACCCGGGCGGCGGACGAAACGCCCGGAGGTCGAGACCGGGTGGTGCGAGTTGCGACGGTTCGTCAGAGCCGGAGCAGGAGCACCAGAGGTGCGAGTAACGACTGTCGGAACGACAGGAGTTCGAGCACCGGAGGTGTGAGTTGCGACGCCCCGCAAGGAGCGGAGCAAGAGCACCGGAGGTGCGA
>DAOSER010000147.1:0-5404 GCA_035363235.1 Methanoculleus sp. | reverse complement strand
GGCGAACCCGAAACTCGGGCGGTTCGACCAGTTCGTCCCGATCGGCGAGCAGATCAACATGCCGCCGTCGCTCCTCTCCCGGTTCGACCTCATCTTCGTGATGACCGATCAGCCGGAGGCCGAGCGCGACGGGGCGATCGCCAATCACATCATCAAGACCCATGCCGTCGGCGAACTGATCAAGCAGCACGAGTACGAGCCGCTGCCGGACGTCGACGACGAGTACATCGAGCGGGCACTTGCGCCAGTCATCCCCGACATCGACCCGACGCTCCTGCGGAAATACATCGCCTACGCGAAACGGACCTGTTTCCCCATCCTCTCCGACGGGGCGAAGGAGGCGTTGATCGCCTACTATATGCGCCTGCGGAACCTCGCGAGCGGCAACAAGCCCGTCCCGGTGACCGCCCGGCAGCTCGAGGCGCTGGTGCGGCTCGCGGAGGCGAGCGCACGGATGCGGCTCTCGAATACCGTCGATACGGAGGATACCGACCGGATCTTAAAGATCGTGGACGCCTGTCTCCGGCAGGTCGCCTACGACGCCGAGACCGGGAGTTTCGATATCGACAAGCTCGTGACCGGGGTCACGAAGTCGCAGCGCGACATCATCCGGTCGGTGAAGGAGGCGATCCGGAACGTCTCCGGCGACTCCGGCGGCCAGGCAAGGGTCGACGAGGTGATCGATATCCTGCTGCAGCAGGGATTCTCCCGCGACAAGATCGAGCACACCCTCGAGCAGCTGAAACGGGGTGGCGAGGTGCTGGAACCCCGGCACGGGCTGGTAAAGCTGATCGGGTGAGGAGAGGGGGTTGCCCTTTTTTCTCGCGGAGGGCAGACCGGGGGTCTCCCATAGGAGAGCCCGGTCGAAGTAACCTGCCGGAGTTGGCGCTCATAGGCGCCGGGCTTAGAGGAGATCGTTCAGATCTTCAACCGTCATATAGGCCTGTTTTAAGATGCGCGGCAGTGTTGAGCGTTTGAGCGGTTTGTGCATGGGAACCGTCAGTTTCAGTGTTTTTGCCGGCAAACGCTTATGCAGGCGGATGTGGCTGCCACGCGTGCGGACGACAACCCATCCATCCCTTTGAAGAGCGGCGATGACTCTGTCATAGTCAAGAACAGGCACTTTGCTCATAGAGCAATCTCAACCTGTTCGGCTGTTTCGCTAAAAATGAGATCATCCTCAACGGTTTCAAGGTACAACTCAATGGCTTCCCTGATATTTTCCAGTGCTTCTTCCCTCGTATCGCCCTCGCTGATACAACCGGGAAGGCTTGGTACATAGACCGTATATCCCCCTTCCTCACTGGGTTCGAGCACCACACGCAGTCTCATATTCTAACCTATCGGGCCAGGGGATTTAATACTTAATTGAAATCCGGCGTGACAATCCATGAAGTTGGTTGTCGGCGCTCTTCATCGCCGGCGTGTCGACCTGTTCCGCCGTTAGAGCAGCCTTATCCTCCGTCTCCATCCCCCGGGACGGGCTCGGCCGCTTCGTTTTCACGAACAACCTCCCGGACGTGTAGAGGAAAGGGACAGAATTTATAAATAACCTCACGTTCAGGCCTTTGTATGGCGGAGCCCGGCGCGGATAAATACGATAAAGACCTTGGATTCATACTCGGGATTCTGCTGGTTATCATCTGGATTGCCCTGCTCTTTCTCATCGGACAGGCCCTCTTCCCGCGCCAGATTTTTACAGAAAACCCGTTCAGGGCCTGGATAAACGTGGGCCTCATCCCGTTCGTCATAATGTCCGGGAACTACCTGATATATTACCGGAAACTGGGCGGCATCGAGACCGTTCGCAGCGTAATCGGACTTAAGAGCAACCTTCTGGGTTTTCTGCTGTGTTTCGCCGTTCTCGTGGTATTGCATCTCGCTGGCTACACCCTTCCCTATCAGATCAACGCGATAGGCGGTCTTCTTGTGATTCTCGTCCTGTATCTGGCCTGGGACTGGAGCGCAACGCGAAGAAAGCCTCACGCGGGCGCGGAACAGGGGTGATCCGATGAACTGGCATTTTCCGCGTTCACGCTCCTCGGGTTCTACCTCGAGTGTGTGCTGGTCGCCACCGTCTTCTACGTCCTTCTCCGGGTGGTCATCTCCCTTCGTCGCCCGGACACCGGGGATGGGGGTAACACGGAATGAATCCAATGTATACCATCTGGGTAGCCTGAAGCCAATGCATGCCCGGGATAAACCCGGAGCAGGAAAACCCGTAACGAACCCCATGGGATAGTCACGGCGACAGCCCCTTATTACCCTGCGCCACAAACCTACTAACCATGATCACCGACCGCGAGAGAGCGGCCTTCGAAGCCGGGATCAAACTCGGCGCCCTCTATCACCAGTTCGTCGGGACGCCCATCGCCCGCGAGACTGCCGCGACCGTCGAGGCCGCCATCGAGCAGGCCGTCGCACTGCAGCCCTACGTGACGGATATCCGCGTCCGGCTGAACCGCGATATGATGGTCTCGAACAGGTTCGGCTACTCGGAACTTGCCGGAAAGATGTTCGATGCCGCTATCACGACCGAGGTCGGGGCGGCCGTCTGCCGCGCCCGGCTGCACCTCGAGGACGACTACCCCATGATGGAGATCGTCGAGTTCCATGAAACTCCCCGCGATACCGATCACTGACGACCATATCCACATCGACCCGGCAAACGGCCGGGGCATCGAGGCCGCGAAGGACTTTCGCCGCAGCGGAGGGACGCACATCTTCCTGGTCTCGAAGCCCTCCTGGTCGCTTGGGGTCGAACCCTCCGCCGGAGAGGACTACCGGGAGGTCTTCGACGCGACGCTCCGGGTAGCGGAGATGGTCCGGGAGACGGGGCTCGTCGTCTACCCGGTCCTCGGCGTCCACCCGGCGGAGATAGGCCGGCTCACAGAGAGGATGACCCTGGACGAGGCCGCCGCCGTGATGACGGCCGGGCTCGACCTCGCGGCCCGCTACGTCGAGGATGGCCGGGCCGTCGCTCTCAAGAGCGGCCGGCCCCACTACGAGGTCGCGCCGGAGGTGCTTGCCGCCTCGAACGCGGTCCTCTTCCATGCCCTCGAACTTGCAGCCGACTGCGGCTGCGCCGTCCAGCTCCACGCCGAGAGCGGGCCGTGCGCCGACGTCGTCGATATGGCACGGCAGGCCGGCATCCCGGTCGAGCGGGTCGTCAAGCACTTCGCGACGCCCGATACGCCCCTCATGCCCTCCTTCATCGCGCGGCACGAGGAGATCCCCGCGCTCGCCCGGTCGGGCCGGCGGTTCACGATGGAGAGCGATTACATGGACGAGAACTCCCGGCCCGGCGCGGTGATCGGGCCGAAGTCGGTGCCGCGGTTCACGCGCCGGTACCTGGAAGAAGGGCTCATCACCGAAGAGGACGCCTGGCGCATTCACGCGGAGACGCCGTCGCGCACCTACGGCGTGGATATCGCGCTCCCTTGACGGAACTGCGCACCTTTTTGACGACTCCCGTCAAACGGTATGTGATGTACCTAAAAGTGCACCGCATACCGGGCGCCGGTGAAGTGGTGGCTGCCTGCGACTCCGAACTCATGGACGCCACCCTGATGCACGGAGACGTGGAGGTCTGCATCACCGGAGGCTTTTACGGCACACAGCGTGCCGACGAAGAGGACGTCCGGGGGGCCCTCGCGGGCGCGGAGAACGTTAATATTATCGGGAAGCGCGTCGTAGCCCTCGCCGTCGCCATGGGCCTCATCGCCGAGAAGGACTGCATCATGATCGGCGACGTCCCCCACGCCCAGATATTCAGGATCTGACCCATGACCATCCAGACGAGCATCTGCCCCCGCTGCGGGCGGCCGACCGAGGAGGGACTCTGCCCGGAATGCCGGGCCGCGGATGTCCGGCTGCTGACCTGCCAGCCGTTCGTGACCGCCGTCTACTGTCCGGTCTGCGAGTCACAGAAGCGCGGCAAGACCTGGTCCGACCTGCAGATGCCCCACGTTGACCTCGTCACCGAACTGGCGGTGTCGGCGACGAGCATTCATGAGGATGCGAAGGATATCCGGGTCACCGTCCGATCGGAGGATATCGCGTCGAACAGGACGGCCTGCACCGTCGAGGTGGAGGCGAGCCTGTACGGTGTCCCGGTCCGGGAGACCTGCAGGACGGAGATCCGATGGCAGAAGGAGTCCTGCGACCGGTGCAGCCGCATCTCCGGGGGCTACTACGAGGGGATCGTCCAGGTGCGGGCTACGGGCAGGAAGATCAACGCCTACGAGCGGGAGGTCGCCGCGAGCCTTGCAGAGCAGACCGAGGAATCGCTCCAGCAGTCGGGCGACCGGTTCTCGTTCATATCGGAGCTCGAGGACACGAAAGACGGCGTCGATATCACCGTCGGGACGCAGCACCTCGGCCAGGCGATCGCGAGGGCGATCACGGGGGCGCTCGGCGGGCGGTTCACGACCCACCCGAAACTTGTCGGGGAGAAGGACGGCAAAGCGCTCTACCGGGTCACCTACTCCATCCGGCTGCCGTTCTACCAGAAAGGCGACGTGGTGGTCTCCCGCGGCAACTACTTTGAGGTCCGCGAGATCGACGGGCAGCGCCTCCGGGTCTTCGATCTCGCGGCCGGCGTTGCCCGGACGCTCACCGAGGGCGAGGTCGAGCGCCTTCTCGGGAACGTCCGCGAGGCCGAGTCCGCGCTCGTCGTCTTCACGCAGCCGGGCGTCGTGGGGCTGATGGACCCGAAGACCTACCAGACGCGGGAACTCAATACGGTCCCCTGGACGTTCCCCGTGGAGGGGCAGCCGATACGGGTGCTCCGCGACGAGGAGCAGGACCGGCTGGTCATCGTCGGGTGAGTGCCGTGCGTGCGCGAAAGGTGCCGGCGGCCGCTCTCGCCGATATCGCGGACGCGGAGTGGGTGGACACCTCACGCCGGCCGTATGTCGAGGGCGGCACCGCCTGGGTCCCGGTCAGGGAGGGCTATTCTGCCGATACGGATCTTCCCGAGCGGGAGGCTTACCGCGGCCGCGGCTACCACCTCGTCGGCGATGTTGCGATTCTCCACGGTGACGCGCCGACGGAGGAGGAACTTGCCGCGATCATCTGCCACTGCCGTCCCCGGGGGGTCGTTTGGGTGAAGGGGTTTATCGACGCAATGCGCATCCCCCGGGTCGAGGTCCTCTACGGCACCGCCGGCGAGGTGCTGCACCGCGAACAGGGCTACACCTTCTTCCTCGACCCGACACGGGTGATGTTCGCACAGGGCAACCGCGACGAGAAGGCGAGGATCGCCGCCCTCGTCCGGCCCGGCGAGCGGGTCGCCGATATGTTCGCCGGGATCGGCTACTTCACCGTACCGGCGGCCACGAGCGGTGGACGGGTCCACGCGATGGAGATCAACCCGATAGCCTTTGAATACCTGCAACGAAAC
>DAOSER010000146.1:0-5485 GCA_035363235.1 Methanoculleus sp. | reverse complement strand
AGACCGCGAGGACGTTTGAGAGCATCACCTTGAGGTAGGAGGAGCCGGTGAGGAGCGCCGCGATCGCCGTCGAGAACGCGGCGGTGTAGAGGCCGTAGATGGGGTTGATCCCGGCGGCGAGAGCGAACCCCATCACCTGCGGGATGCCGACGAGGGCGGTGGTCGTCCCGGCGACGAGATCGGCGGGGAGGCTTTTTACCTGCGGTCTGCCGGGGGGCATGCTCGGTGAGGGTGCGGGGTGCGGGATATAGGTTGCCCCTGCCGGGCGGTCTTCCGGTGAGGTGCCGGGCAACTATCCGGGATCTCCGGATAGTTCGATGATCGGGCGTTTCCGGGTGGGTTGTCTGGTGATTGTGGTCTAGTTGGTTGTGACGTCGCCTGCATAAGGCGGAGGCAAATAGACAGGGTTGCTGGTCGATAGCCCGGAAATACAGGTCTGAAACGAATATTGGGGATTTTATGCGGTTATTTTAGTGTGCGAGCATAGTGGTCTAGCTGGTTATGACGCCGCCATGAGCAGGCGGCGTTTATACCACTGGACCATCGGTCCCGGTACTGGTGGACACCCTGCATCGCGCATCTGTAGAGCGGCCTGTTCGTTGCCTTAAAAAAGAACCGGGCTCTCCTGCAATGCCAGATTGTGCCCGCTCCAGATATGCTGTTTTGGACGATAACGACACCTCTATCCCGCCTTGCACGAAATCAAAGCCTGCGACGGAAAAAGGGAATCAACCGGTTCAGCGACATTCTTCTCGCGTTTTAACCCCTGCAGTCAGCATTCTGCGTCATTTAAGCTCTGCCGGTAGCACACCGAGGACGGGATTATGATGAGTTTAAAGTGAACATCAATCTGGATGGTCGTCACTATGGCCCTTCTGGCTGCACTGGTCGTTGCGTCAGTTATGGCAGAAGAGATCATAGTGAACAATACCTCGCACCTCCCTTATGGCGAGCCGGGCCTAGTGGTCGCGGAGGTGACCCCGGCCCCTCTCACCGAACCCACACTGACGTTCGGGCCCGTTGCGCCGGCGACCGCCGTACAGCAGGCCGGGCTGCCGTTCTCGTGGCTCACCGCCCTTGCGGCCCTGGCCGGGGTAGCGCTCCTCGTCCATATGCGGAAGAGATGACCCCCTCTCCCGCCCCGGGTAAAGGGAACACCGGATGCCGGAGGATATAAGTGGATGGATGCAGCATCACAGAATAATGGTACATCCACTCACCCAGATCCAGCAGAATCTTCAGACTATCCGGGAACGCTACGGCGTAGCCCGTATCGGCATCTTCGGATCTGTGGTGCGTGACGAGGCCACCGGGGCAAGCGACATCGATATCCTGGTGGAGTTCCGGGAGGGGGAGGAGACCTTTGATCACTTCATGGGCCTCAAGTTCTACCTCGAGGACCTCCTGGGACGAAGGACGGACCTCGTCATCGCCGATACCTTGAAGCCCCGGATCCGGGAGAGTGTCCTCGGCGAGGTCATCTATGCCTAGGGATCTCCTCCTCTATCTGGAGGACATCCGTGATGCCATCGCTTCCATCCGCTCCTATGCAGGGGACCGGATGTTCGAGGAGTTTGCGGGCGATCCCATGTGCCTTGATGCCGTCGTGCTCAGATTCATCACCATCGGGGAAGCGGTGAAGCAGATCCCTGCCGATATTACCGCAGGTCACCCGGAGATTGAATGGCGAAAGATCGCCGGGCTCCGGGACATAAGCGTCCACTCGTACTACTCGGTGAAACCGACAATTCTCTGGGACATCATCCAGACCGAACTCGGGCCCCTGGAGGATGCGGTTGAGGCGATGATCCGGGAGGCGGAGTGAGCAGGTCGGGGTTGAATCACGGCAACGGTCGCCGGCGCTGAGTGTCTTCTGCCCCGGGACATCCCTGCATCCTCTCACGGCAGGTGAATGGCATGCGTTCATCTTCCGGCTCTTCCAGGACATCCATGTGAAGATCAAGGCACAACGTTTGGGGTGATTCTATGGCGGTTGGTATCAAACGGCGGTATATTGTAACCGACGATGGCAGAAAGATCGGGGTCGTGCTCGAGATCGAGACCTTCGAGAGAATTGAGAGACTCCTCGAGAACTGCGGACTTGCGCAGTATATGGAAGAAGTCGAGAAAGAAGAGACCCTCTCGCTCAATGAGGCACGGCAGTACTATGCGCAGATGAACGAAGAGTAACCTAATGCCTCATTCCACATTTTAATATATTTCTACACATATGCGTAGTATTGGAGGTGATACACCATGCCAGGATTCGATGGAACCGGACCGGCCGGCGCTGGCCCGATGACGGGTGGCCGCCGGGGCCGGTGTGTCCCCCCTCAGGGAGAGACAGCGCAAGGCGATTCCGCCACGCCGGTCCTCCGCGGCGCCGGCCGGGGCGGTGTCCCGTGCGGATGCGGCCGCGGTCACTGCGGCGGTTGGGGACGGGGCCGTTGGTAACGGCCGGTGCCGGAGCGAAGGCACTATCTGCACGCGGGACGGAGATCTTCTCCAGAGCTGATACATACTATGAACGAGAGAGAACCCGGTGAGGGGCGCGGCCGCCGCCAGCGGGGCAGGCCCCGGGTTCGCCGGATGATCAGGGATTCGGGGGCGTTCCGCTGTTTCGGCCCGCTCTGCGGCGGGCCAGACGAGGTCGTCGTCGTCCTCCCCGAGGAGGTGGAGGCCCTGCGGCTTGTCGATCTCCAGGGGCTTGAGCAGGAGGAGGCAGCCATCGCCCTCGGCGTCTCCCGTAAGACCCTCTGGCGCGACCTCCACGAGGCGCGGGCGAAGGTCGCCGACGCCCTGGTGCACGGGAAGACGATCCGGATCGTCGGGTGCGGCCGTGAGCGGGAGGAGGGGTGCCCGGAGGACGAGGACGCCTCGTTCGATCCGTCGCCCCGGTGATTGATCTAAAGCATCCGTTCCGAACTTTTTTGTGAAGGGCGTCGCTCAGGCGGCGGTTCAACCCGATACGGCCGTACGGCTAGTTCATCCCCATATCGCGCAGCCGGTTGGCGTCTTCGTCGAACGACTGGCGGATGGTGGAGTACTGCACCCGCCCGGCTTTGATGCACTCCCTGACGGCACGTTCCCGTCTGCTCAGGTTCGCGGCTTTGCCCGTCTTTATCTCGATAAAAATCACCTTCTGCACCTCATCGGCGTCTGAGAGTCCGTCGAAGACGATGAGATCGACCGGGGTTCCTAAGAACCGTGCATCCTTCGGGTTGTAGGGGAAGTCGGGGAAGTACGGGATGAGGCACTCCGTGACCTTCCCCCTGGTCACCGACTGGCTGCGCCTGACCGCGTCGGTGCGGATGTTTCCCTCTTCTTCCTGTCTCCACGCATCAAAGAGGATCTTTGCCTTCTCATCCGAGAGCCGCCTGAGTTCCCGCTCTTTCCAGGTCTCGATATCCTCCCGCTCCCCCCGGCGCCAGGACTCAAATAGCTCCCGTGCTTTCTGCTCGACCTGACCCTGAATCCTGGAGTACTTGTAGAAAAGTCCTAAGAGCGCAAGAAACAGTAAAAAGATGACGGCCCATTCGATCATAGTCTCTCAGGAGACTCTCGCGTCCCGACAGATAGGTCTTTCTAACGGGTTTTCCTGCGATGTATTGGATAGATGCTCTTTTCCGGAACCCCATGGTGCCCGGACTCTGTTCCATAGGAAGATCGTTCCTGACGGTGCTCATGCTCCGGTCGCTCACCCCCTTCGGGGCACGCACCGCCTATCGCCACGCGGAAAACGACTGCCTGAACGTGCGGCATTCCTTTGGAGCCGGAGCATGAGAGGTTCACCCGGCCTGCGGGCGGCTGTTTGTTCGGCAAGGAGTCGTCGTCCCGGGTGCAGGAAAAATAGAATATGGTCAGGGGAGTCGGACAACAGCCCAGTTCTCCGTGAGGTTGTTCTGCTGAGGCACCGGCTGCGCTGAGAACGTGACGTAATCCCCGAACTCCAAATACATCCGGGTTATCGGGTAATCGGACCCGGAGGTTCTCTCTTCCACAAGGGTCTGGTTGATCCCGCCGATCACGTCGAACGACCGGTACACGTGGGGATAGCCCTCGGCCCCGAGGAAGGAGGGGGTATCCGTCACGACCTGGAAGTGGAGATGCGGGAGATCGGAGTTCCCGCTGTTGCCCATCAGGCCGAGAACCTGCCCCTCCGTGACGTTGTCGCCAATCCCGACCCGGAGCGAGCCGGGGATCATATGGGCGTAGCAGGCGAATTTCTGGTTCCCGATATCGACGATGACATAGTTGCCGGCTGCGGTTGCAACAGTCGCCGGCGGGGCGGAATAGATGTACTCATGGTCCGGAAGGCCGTCCATGGCGTCCACCACCGTCCCGTTGGCGACCGAGTAGATCTCCCTGCCGTATCCGAAGAAGTTCTTCGCCAGGGTCACGTTCCCGGCGGCCGCCTGCCCGGTGGCCGGGTCCAGGTATATCCAGTCCTGTGCGTAGCGCTGGGGAACGCGGGTCACCCCGTTCATCGTGATCTGGCCGAGGAAGTGATGGGTCAAGGGATCCGTGGTCTCCGCCGCCGTCCAGCCCGGGCCACGCATCGGTGAACCGATGACCACCGGCGCAAGATCCTTACGCACCGTGACGTTGCCGCCGGTGAGCGTAACCGGCGGGAGCCCGCTTCCGGTCGGGTTCAGGGTGAGCCGGTGGACGAGCCGGTCCGGTACGGCGTCGGGAGCGACCTTGAACCAGAGGGAGATTCGCGGCAGAGGCAGCTTGCCGGTGCCATCCTCGAGTTCCGCTGCGGTCGGCGGCGGGCTTGTGGCCGGGTGGTAGAGCTCGGCCAGCAGCTCGCCGTCAACTGACCAGAGTACGTCTCCTGTAGCAGGATCGATGACTTCGACCTTTGCCGGTACGAACGTCTCGTCTCCTGTCGGGGAGAGTTCAAGCTCGTAGGCAAGGTTGACACCGTCCTGGCTGGAGACCGGGATGGGCGCAAACGGAACGGTCACGTTCACCGGCGGAACCGCGGGCGCCGGTTGCGGTTCCGTTGTGGATTGCATACACCCGGCGGTGAGGATCGCTGCCGTTACGACGGCGAGGATGAGGATCTGGCGAATGGGCGACATGGTAATGACGTTTGAGCGGTCGACGTGTCGGGTGATAAACCAGGTAGATCTCGATCCGGTATTCCGGCCGATCTATGGGCGCGCAGGGATTCGAGTCCCCCGGTGGATGGCGGTTACTGCGAAAGGACGTCCTGTTGGCGCCTCCCTGTGATCTTACGTCCGGGTTCGACGGTCGCCTTCACCGGGTGCCTCTTCTCGGAGCAGCGCCGAATAGTTGTTCCCGGAAAGATCTTGCGCTGCTTCCCCGATGCTCCGGATAAGCGATCGCTGCATCATACCGTCCCCGAGAGGACGACGGCACGCAGTCAAAACGGAACGCTACACGGACGGCATCCTGAAAAACATGGGCCCGGAGGGATTCGAACCCACGACCGCCCGGTTATGAGCCGGGCGCTCTG
>DAOSER010000145.1:0-5546 GCA_035363235.1 Methanoculleus sp. | reverse complement strand
CGCCTTGTAGCACATCTCCCCGCCCCTGAGCGCCCGCTTGTTCCACATGCAGGGTTTTACGGCCGCCGAAGAGTTCGGGGTGATGAACTGGTAGCCCTGTTTTTTGAGGGCCTTACATGCTTCTGAGCGCATCGATCCCGAGAGTCTCAAGCGACTCCTGCAAGGTGTTCCTGACGGCGTCTACGAGCGTAAGACGGCTGCTGCGGGTCTCGCCCTCGCTCTTCAGCACCGGGTCGTAGTGGTAGAAGGCGTTGAAGAGATCGGCGAGTTCGCGGGCGTAGGAAGCAAGCAGGTGCGGACGGAGTTCCTCCGCGGTCTGCTCGACAACAGCCGGGAACCGGGCGAGGTGCCGGGCGAGCGCGACCTCGTGGTCGGTCTCAAGCGTGTAGGCCCGCTCGAACTCGCCGGCCTTCTCGAGGATGCTGCAGGCCCGGGCGTGGGCGTACTGGATGTAGGGCCCGCTCTGCCGCTCGAAGTCCAGTGCTTCCTTCCAGTCAAAGACCGTGCTCTTCTCCGGGGAGACCTTCACGATGTCGTAGCGGATGGCGGCGATGGCGACCGATTTTGCGATGGCGCACCGTTCCTCTTCGGGGAGTTCCGGCCGCCGGGCGGTCACTTCCTCAAACGCCTTCGCGGCAACCTCTTCTATCAGTTCGTCCGCCGAGACGAACTTGCCCGCCCGGGTGCTCATCGAGCCTTCGGGGAGGGAGACGAACTCGAAGAAGACGATCTCGGGCGGCTTCTCGCCGAGGAGTTCGAGGGTGGCACTGAGCTGGGCGCCGATCAGTTTGTGGTCCGCCCCGAGGACGTCGATCATCCGATCGTAGTTGCGCGCTTTCCAGGTGTGGTAGGCGAGGTCCCGGGTGCTGTAGACCGAGGTGCCGTCGCTCCTGCGGAGGATGTACTTCTTCTCGAACCCCTGTTCGGTGAGGTCGACCCAGAGGGTCTCGTCCTCGTGGGCCTGCGGGAGGCGCCGGACCCGTTCGATGATCCGGTCCACGTCGCCGATCCGGACAAAATCGCTCTCCCAGACAAACCGGTCGTGGTGGGCGTTTAAGGCGGCAAGAGTCGCTTTGATTCCCTCCGCGCAGAGGGAGACGGCTCTGCGGAACTTCGCGACGGTCTCTGCGTCGCCGCGCTCCACCTTCTGCATGAGGTGGTCGATCTCTTCGGTGATCGCGGGGTTCTTCTCGATTGCCCGGTTCGCCGCGATGTAGACCCGGGCGACGTAATGGTCCTCCTTCTCGCCATCCTTGCGGGCGATATCGAGACGGTCGAATCCCCAGGAGACGATGGCGATCTGGCGGCCCATATCATTGAGATAATACTGCACCTCGAGCGGGTGGCCGGCCTTGCGGAACGCCCGGGCGAGGGTGTCGCCGATGACGGTGTTTCTGATGTGGCCGACATGAAGGGGGCCGTTCGGGTTCGCGCTCGTGTGTTCGAGCACGACCCTGCCGGAACGGCGCTGGAGCGCGCCGTAGCCCGGCTCGATTGCCTCCCGCACAGCCTCCGAAAGAAGCGTCGGCCCGAACCGGAAGTTGACGTAGGGGCCGACCGCTTCGACCCGGACGTCGCCGAGGTCGGGGTTTGCCGAGAGTTTCTCCGCGATCTCGGCGGCGATCTTCTGGGGAGCCCGTTTCTCAACTTTCGCACGTTTAAACGCTATCGTGGAGGCGAGATCGGCGTGATCCCCCCCTGTCGTGAGGAGGACATCCTCTTCACCGGTGCATGCCCGGAGCATGCGCTCAATCTGATGATACTTCTCCTGAAACATCAGTATCCTGTCCTGTAACGCAGGATTGCAGCGATCCCGCCGAATGCGTTGTAGAGCATCGAGCCTTCTTCGAAATCGTCCGAGATGATCCTGACCGCCGTACTGCTCTGGTCTGCAAGCGTTGTCAGTTCATCGATAATATCGCTCTCTTCCGCTACATAGAGCGACCCGCCGTCGTTTGGGCAGGTGCCGAAGTCGAGGTCCTTGATGTGCTTGCCCGGCTCGATGCTGATCGTCCGCTCCTCGGTGTAGTCGCTGTTTGGGCAGGCAAGTTTCAACCGGGCTCTCCGGAGTTTGTCGGAGAGGAGGAGGGTGTCGACGGCGCCGAGTTCCAGGTTTTTACGGACGCTCTCTTCACCGTAGGCGGCTGCTCCGTCGTCCTTCACCAGTTCCTGGAGGAACCGGTTCATTACGGCCTTCTCCTTGATGATCTCAAGACCCTTGAGGGCATCCGACGCGTTCTCGACGAGTTCGGCAAGCCCGGACTCGTTCGTGTAGGAGACATCGAAGAGCCCGATGATCCGCTTTTGCAGTTCGTGGTGGAGGTAGCCGCCGGCCTCGAACTCCTCCTTCGTGGGGGTCGGGCCGCCGATCAGCACACCTTTGAACCGCTCGAAGAAGTCCTTCTCGGCGAGGAAGACGTCGTTTGCGAGATCCCCGATCTTCTTGTAGAACTCGTTGATGGCGATCAGCCGGAGCCGCTGGAAACGGACGCTCGACTGACCTCCTTTTCGTTGCTTGCCGGGAACTGTCGAGGTGACGCCGCGGATCGGCTCTATCCGGTTGCCTCTGAGAAATCCGATGTAGGCTTCCCGCCGGTCGAGGACGATCAGGCCATAGACCTCCTTCTCCCCGAGCATTTGCTCCAGCGGCTCGAGTTCGAACGAGGAGCTGCACCGGTACATGTAGGTATTGAGTGGCTCGGGCGGCTCGATGATCTCGCATTCGAGGTCGGTGCGGTCCCCACCGACGTTGATCGTGCCGCAGAAGACCGCCATGCCGTTCTCCGGCGGCCGTTTATAGTATTTCAGGCGGGAGAGGATGGAGGATATGGCGCTCTGGACGTTTGTCCGGGTCTGTTTGCTCTTGATGTTCGCACACTGTCCGAACTCGTCGCGGAGCTGGGCGGTCACGTCGTATATCTGCTTATCCGGAGGTATATAGAGCGTGATCAGCTCGGTGCCGCTCCCCTCCTTCTCGGCAAGCCTCTCAAGCATCTTTTTAAATTCGTAGCGCTTTCGCGCGGTATCCATCTCTTGCGTCTGTTCCATCGGAGTTTCACCAGGCCAGCTGAATAGTGTTCAGTTATCGGAGCTACTATATTTTTCTCGGGAGAGAGCATAAATCTGCGCACATAGACCGGTCCCCCTCCGCCTG
Source organism: Methanoculleus sp. (assembly GCA_035363235.1). Classification (GTDB taxonomy): domain Archaea; phylum Halobacteriota; class Methanomicrobia; order Methanomicrobiales; family Methanoculleaceae; genus Methanoculleus. The sequence goes on along the minus strand of DAOSER010000145.1, from coordinate 2,392 downwards.
CCCACTCACTGCAGGCATCGGCAGACGAGGCAGATCGTCTTTGCGTCGACGATCCTTCCGTCCGCGATCATTGCCGCGAGGTCCGCAATCGGGATACGGACGACCTCGATCACTTCGTCGTCGTCCATTCCGTAGTCCGAGCAGGGGGAGAGCCCCTCGGCGAGATACAGCCAGATCCGCTCGTCGGTGTAGCCGGGAGAAGGGTAGATCCAGCCTTTCGGGACGAAGGTCGCTGCTTTCATCCCGGTCTCCTCGATCAGTTCCCGGTAGGCGGTCTCGTGCGGCTCCTCGCCCTCGTCGATGGTGCCTGCTGGCGCCTCGAAGATGTAGTCGTCGATCGCGAACCGGTACTGCCGGATGAGGTAACAGTCGTTCCCCTCAACGGGGAGGATCGCGACCGCCCCGCCGGGGTGGACGACCACCCGCTCTTTTGTCTCGCCGTTCGGGAGCGTAAACACTTTTTTCTCGATGGTAAGCCGTTTGCCGTGGTAGATCTCCATACTTCACCTCTCGTACGTGATCGGATCCTCGAGCCCGAGTTCGCGGAACGCCTCCCTCCGGTAATGGCAGGAGGAGCAGACGCCGCACGCCCGATCGTTATTCCGGTAGCAGGACCAGGTCTCTTCGTAGGGGACGCCGAGCTCGAGCCCCTTTTTGATGATCTCCGCCTTCGACATCCGGACAAACGGCGTCATCAGGGTTATCCGGGGGTCTGCCGCCGTGCCGAGGTCGACCACCCGCTGGAACGCCTCGATGAACTCCGGCCGGCAGTCGGGATACCCCGGGTAGTCCCCGGTCTGGACACCGATGAAGATTGCTTCCGCCCGCCGGGCTTCCGCGAGGCTGGTCGCGATGGCAAGGAGGTTTGCGTTGCGGAACGGGACATAGGTGCCCGGCACCCCTTCCTCCTCGCCGGCGTACTCCTCGACCGGGATGCTCTCATCCGTCAGGCTCGAGGCCCCGATCTTTCTGAAGTGCTCAAGGCTGATCTCGACGAACTCATGTGCACCGAGCAGGCGGGCAATTTTCTGGGCACATTCGTGCTCCTTTGCCTCTGTGCGCTGGCCGTAGGTGAAGTGGAGCGCGATGATATCGTAGCCCATATCCTTTGCGACGTAGGCGAGCGTGGTGGAGTCCATGCCGCCGGAGAGAAGACAGACTGCTTTCTTCATTTTACCCCCAGGATCTTGTGGAGTTGCAGCTGGAACCTCACCGGGAGGTTCTCTTTCACGATGCAGTCCGCGATGGCGCGGTAGTCCGACCCCTCCACCGGCGAGATGAAGACCTCGCCGCGGATATCATAGCGGCTCATCACCGCCCGGGCGTAGAGGAGGTCGTTTCCATCCGCCACCACGAACTTGACGCAGTCGCGGGGAGTGATGTGGGGAAGAAGCGACAGATCGCTCCTTTCGCCCGACGAGGGGCACTTGACGTCCATGCAGATGGAGGCATATCTCTGCATCTCACGGAAGTCGCGGGTGCCGTTCGTCTCGATCTCGACGGTGTATCCGTGCAGGCTGAACTTCTCGAGGAGTTTCAATACCTCCTCGCGCTGCAGGAGCGGCTCCCCGCCGGTGATGCAGATATGCTTTCCGTTCTGCAGCCAGACCCGGTCGAGCACCTCCGTGACACTCATCACCTCCCCGCCTTCCCATGCGTAGGCGGTGTCGCACCAGGCGCACCGGAGGTTGCACCCGGCGAGCCGGATGAACGTACAGGGCCGCCCCTGGCTCTTCCCCTCCCCCTGAAGGCTCCGGAAGATCTCACTGACGATCATAGGTGCGCTCTGCGTAGCAGGTCGTCGACTCCCAGACCCGGATCTTTGTGACGCGGGCGTCGTGTCCCTGGCGTGCGGCTTCGGCGTCGATCATCTCCGCTATCAGCCCTGCGAGGTGCTCGCTCGTCGGGTCGCCGGGGGTGGTCACGACCGGGTGGAACTCCTCGATGCATGCTGCCATGGGATCGTCGGCGTTTAAGATCACCTGGTGGTCGAACCGGCCGACGACCTCCTTGATGCAGTTGTAGTCGAGGACGATCCCGGTGCGCTCATCAGCCGTCCCCTCGATCCAGACTTCTACCCGCCACTGGTGGCCGTGAAGCCGGAAACACTTTCCCTTATAGTGGATCAGGCGGTGGGTAGCCTCGAAAAAAACCTCCTTGTATATCCGGGTATTCATCAATGAAGGTTGCCCGCCAGGATATAATATTATATCAGCTCCCGATCAAATAACTAGGGCAGAAGATCGACGTGTGGGCGGGTTCCACAATATATAAATCCGCAACGCGCGTTGCTTTATAGCACACCAGGAGTTGCTCCTATCTACAAATTCAACTAATTCGAGGGTATTCGATGGGAAATGGTAAATTTGCAGCCCGAAAACTGAAGCGCGAC
>DAOSER010000144.1:0-5579 GCA_035363235.1 Methanoculleus sp. | reverse complement strand
GGTGCTGGTGGGATGCCACGTCTCCATCGCCGGCTCGATCGACCTTGCGGTCGGGCGGGCCCTTGATGCGGGCTGCGATACGTTTCAGATCTTCTCTAGGAACCCCCGCGGCTGGAAGGCAAAGGATCTCGACCCCGATCTAGCCGAAGCCTTCAAAGCGGCGGTGCGTTCGTCGGGGATCGGGCCCGTCGTCGATCACATGCCCTATCTCCCGAACCCGGCCTCTCCCGATGCCGAGATCTATGAAAAATCGGTTGTGTCGCTCGCCGGGGAGCTCCGGCGGTGTGCCCTTCTCGGGATACCGTACCTCGTGACCCACCTCGGGCACCACCGCGGCGCCGGGACGGCGGCGGGGCAGGAGCGGGTCGTTGCCGCCATCAACCGGGCGTTTGCGGATGCCGGAGAGAGCGACGTAATGCTCCTCCTGGAGAATACCGCCGGGGAGAAGAACAGCGTGGGGACGACCGCCGACGACCTCTCGCGGATCATGGAAGGTATCGATGCAAAAGGAAGGGTCGGGATCTGTTTCGATACCTGCCACGCGTTCGCCGCCGGCTACGACCTCCGGACGGCCGAAGGGGTCGATGAGGTCATGAGAGAACTCGATGACAGGGTCGGTCTATCCCATCTCCGGATCATCCACCTCAACGACTGCAAAGGGGATCTCGGGAGCGGGCTTGACCGGCACGAGCACATCGGGCTCGGGTCTATCGGAGAGGAAGGATTCCGGCATATCCTCCTTCATCCGACCGTCCGGAGCCTCCCCCTCGTCTGCGAGACACCGGTGGACGAGCGGCGGAGCGATGTCGAGAATATCGCGAAGGTCCGTGAACTTGCGGGTGCATGAACACTCTGGAGCATTGCCCTGGTGTGGGCTGTGCCGCCGGTTATCCTGCGGCAACGCCTGATGGGATTAATATCTCTCACTTTTTATAATGATTTGAAATACCGTCTCCGGTTACTGCCCCTGGTGCCAATATTTTTATATTAATACTTCTATCCTCCATCTCACGAACCCTTTATCCTGCGGAATTCCGGCGATTCTCCGGCGCTCCGCAGGATCTCTGTTTGCACGCCGGCCGGAAAGGACCTCTTTTCCGCCGCGCCTGCAGGCACCATCGTGTGAGACGAAAGGGGGCGTTCTCATCGTGGTGATCAGAGGATGGCCGAACGTTACGTGCTGATGCTAATCTGCACCGTCATCGTCATCGGACTCCTGGCGCCGCCTGCTCTGGCGGTAGAGGAGGCTCCGGGGAACGCGGTGCTTTTCTGTACCGCCGGCGGATCGCAGGAGCATCCGGATATCGACGGGTACCTGGTCGTCTGGGAGGATGGCCGGAACAGGAATAAGGACATCTATTTTGCGAGCAGTCCCGGTTCCGGTGAACGGATAACGGATGATCGCGCCTCGCCATCGAGACCGTCCGTCTCGGGGGACTACATCGTCTGGGAGGACAACCGGAACATGAGCCCAGATATTTACCTCTTCGGGCGCTCTTCGGGCGCGGTAGCACTCACCGACGATCCAGCGGACCAGCGGATGCCCGTCGTCCACGGGAAGCATGTCGCCTGGTACGATGCCCGGAGAGGAAGTATGGATATCTGCCTCTATAACATCGAGACCGAAAATGAAACCTTTCTCTCCTGCTCGCCGGTGATACAGTGGAAACCTGCGCTCTCGGACGAGTACGTCGTCTGGGAGGAGAGCTCCGGCAACGGCGACATCTGGTTGTACGAGATCCGGACCGGCGATAAACGACCGATTACGCAGGATAACAGGCGGCAGGCATATCCGGCAATTTCAGGGAGCCGACTCGTCTGGGAGGACTACCGGAACGGAGCACCCGACATCTACCTGCTTGATCTCGACAATCCGTCCGGTGGGGAGCAGAGGATCACCAACGGCCCTGAATGGCAGGTCTCCCCGGCTATCGATGGAGACCTCATAGCCTGGGAGGACAAACGGGACGGGGCGTGGAACATCTACATCTGCGACCTCTCCGTGGGGAAGGAGGTGCAGATGCCCGTCTATCCTTCCGATAAGGAGCAGCTCTACCCTGCCGTCAGCGGCGACCGGATCGTCTGGCAGAACGACCGTGACGGCGGATCGGATATCTACCTCTTCACCTACACCGGCGGAGCGCTCCCGGTGGCGGAGTTCTCGGCAGACCCGACCAACGGCACGGTGCCGCTTGCCGTTCGATTCACCGATCGGTCGACCGGCGACCCGGATGCCTGGGAGTGGGACTTCGGCGACGGGAACACCTCGACACTGCAGAATCCGGACCACACCTACGAGATCCCGGGGAGCTACACCGTCTCGCTCACGGTGCGTAACGGGTTCGGGTCCGACAGCGCCGCGAAGACCGATCTCATTCGGGTAGGTCCCCTGGAGCCTCCGGTCGTCCTCTTCTCGGGGTTGCCGCAGTTGGGGTCTGCACCCCTCGAAGTGCGGTTCAGCGGCGAATCATTGAACAACCCCGCGTCGTGGCTCTGGGACTTCGGGGATGGTGGGTCATCGCCGCAACAGAACCCGAAGCACACCTACGCAAAGCCGGGTATCTATAACGTCACCCTGATATGCAGCAATGCGGCCGGCAACGCGACGCACACGGAGTACGGCTACATTACCGTCATTGAGCGACTCACATCCTCGTTTTCGGCCGACACCTGGAACGGAACCGCGCCGCTCACCGTCAGGTTCACGGATACCTCGACCGGTGAGCCTGAGACCTGGGCCTGGGACTTCGGCGACGGCGAGACGTCTTCGGAACAGAACCCGGAGCACACCTACAAGAACCCCGGCATCTATAACGTCACCCTGACCGCAGGGAACGCCGCCGGGAGCAGCACGGCGAAAGAACCCGGGTACATAACCGTTCATATCCCAACCGTGACCCCAACCGTGACCCCGACCGTGACCCCGACCGTGACCCCGACCGTGACCCCGACCGTGACCCCGACTCCAACGGTCAACGTGACGCCGACGCCTACCACATCACCCACACCGACACAGGTGCCGTCGGGCGGTAGCGGCGGTGGTGGCGGCGGTGGTGGAGGAGGGGGAGGTGGCGGTTCCGCCTGGATCGACCCGGGCTGGGAGACGCCGAAACCCACCCCGACGCCGAAGCCGGTGCCGACCCCTGTCCTTGATGACACTGAACCTGGCCGGCTGCATATCGTGGAGACCGGCCTCGTGGAACGGGCGGTCGTGCTCGGTTCCGCCGATGGCATCGCGACCCTCACGATTGCTGAAGGCGTCAGGGCGATCGATGCCGCCGGAAACCCCCTTCGCGCGGTGACTCTTGCACCCCTTGGTGCGGCCGACGTCCCCCCGGTGCCCGGTGTGGGCGCGTACGCATTTACCGGGTATGCCTGGATCGCCGGGCCGAAAGGAGCTTCCTTCTCCCCGCCCGTGACCCTCTCATTCAACTTCACGGAGGAGCAGTGGGATGCCGTCTACAACGGCAGCGGGCTCATGGTACAGTGGTACAACAGGTCGGCGGAAGCCTGGGAGGAGGTTTTGACCACTGTCCAACCTGAGGCCCGGAGCGTCACAGCCGTTGTCTCTCACTTCAGCCCGTACGCGCTCTTCATCGAGGTCCCTGGTGGCGGTGCGGGGCATGTGGCCGTGGCCGATACCGGCCCGCAGTTCGGGACCGTGCCGGATCTTCCCTACGCGCACCTTATCCCCGGCCTGCTTGCCCTCATTATCGTGGGGGCAGGAGCCCTCCTTTACTTCCGGAAGGACGGTCCCTGAACGAAAAAAAGTTGTATGGGGTGGCGGAGGGTTACCCTCTCCGGCTCCTTCCCGCGAGCAGCAGCAGGAGCGCCGCCCCGGCGACTGCTGCGCCGAATCCCGGTGCCGCCGTCGGGGCGGGGTTCACCGGCTCCGTGATGCCGGCCAGCCATGCGGCGCTGGTGTCGGGCGAGAGGAACCGGATGCCCGCAAGGGTGTAGCCGCCGGGAGCACCGGCCGCCCCGTAAACCCCGGTTGCGGGGAAGGTCGTGTTCCACTGGATTGTCCCGTCCGCATCGATCCCGAGGGCGAAGCCCTCCCCGCTCCTCTGGTCCGTGCCTGCAACCATATATCCACCGGAGGGTCGCAGGGCGACGGCGTATCCGGAGAGCCCCTCCATATTCCTGAGCCAGACCTCCTTACCCTGTGCGTCGACGAGGCCGTACCAGTAGTTGCCTGAGTAGACGAACCGCCCGTCATCGGTCTCCTCGATGTCGTAAACGACCGGGGCCTGATAATTCTCGTGCCAGAGCGTGTTGCCGTCGGCGTCGAGGCGGATGAGGAAGGCATCCCCGATGTCGTTGTTGAAGGGCGACGTCGTTCCTCCGATGACGTAGCCTCCGTCGGCGGTCACGATTCCTGCGTTTGCAGAGATGCCGGGGAACGTCCGGTTCCAGACGGGCGCGCCGTTGCCATCGGTCTTTGTGATGACCGCCGTCGTATCATTTGCTGACTCAGGCGAGTCCCAGAGCCACCCGATGACGGCGTACCCGCCATCGGCGGTCGGGCGGACGGTTGAGATCTTCTCCCCCGGCAGGACCTGCCGCCACTCCTCCTCCCCGGCGGCATTGGTCCTGATCAGGAACGAGGTGCCCTGAGTGATGAAGGCCTGATCGACCACGGTTGTGGACATGTTGTAAGCGCCGACGATATACCCCCCGTCACCGGTCTCTGCGACGGAGGCCGGTGCCATATCGGGTATTCTCACGGTCCATTCTTCGTCTCCCCGATCGTCGGTCTTTACGAGCAGCAGTTCTTCCCTGCCCCCGATCATCTGCGTGAGGGTAGAGCCGAGAGCGATGAACCCGCCGTCCGCGGTCGGTGCAACGGCATCGAATTTACTGATATTCTCCGGAGTGAACGTCACGTTCCAGGCGACCGGGGCAGTCTCGCTCGCAGAGGCGATGCCTGCCGGCAGCACCGCCGCGATGAGCAGTGCCGCGAGGATCACCCCCGGGTGCCGGAAGTCTCGGTATCCTTTCGTCATGGAATCGATCACCGGTGTGATGCGACACGCAAAAAGCGTAGTGGTCCGCCCCCGACAATCCATTAATGAACGTGAACTCCCTATAGCTCTAGCACGTGTTGGCGATATTCGACGGAACCTGGGTACGCCTCGGCAGGGAAGGACGCACGCTTTACGAGCAGGGCGGCTACGGCAGGCTCGAGGGAACCGGCCTCCGGCTCTCCCCCGAAGAGGCGCTCTACCTTATGGAAAGGAGCAAGATCGACGTGAAGGACTTCGACTTTGACACCCTGCTCGGTCTCTTTGCCGGCCAGCCGAACTTTGTCCGCAGGTATCTCGTCTACCGCGACATCCGCGAGCGGGGATATGTTATCCAGCCCGGCCCGCACGATTTCCGCGTCTTCCGCCGCGGTCACAAGCCCGGGGTCGGAAAGTCCCGATACCTGATCCGTGTCCTCTCCGAGCGAGACCTCGTCGACTTCGACCGGCTGAGCCAGGATGTGCTCGCTGCGGTCAACATGCGCAAGCAGTATCTCCTCGCGGTCGTGGACGACGAGGACGAACTGACCTACTACGAGGTGCGGGTGCAGGACC
>DAOSER010000143.1:0-5628 GCA_035363235.1 Methanoculleus sp. | reverse complement strand
TCCAGGCATCGGTATCCGCCCGCGTCCCGTTCGTGACGAGGGTGAGGTTCCCGGCAAAGAGGAGGCCGCCGTCGTCGGTCAGAATAATTGAGCGCGCTGTGTCGTCCTCCTCCCCGCCGTAGGTCCTGTTCCACTCCTCAATACCCTCCGGCGTCAGCCTGCTCAGCCGGGCGTCCGTTTTTCCTTCACCGTACGGTGCCGTCTCCCCGACGAGGAAGAACCCGGTGCCTCCGGCGTCCACGACGACTGCGTACGCCGCTTCCCCGGTATCCGGTCCCCCGTAGGTCCTGTTCCAGATAACAGTAGTGTCTCCTGCCTGCGCTGCCGCGACTGCGATGAGCGCGAGTGCCGACAGGAGAATGATCCCGAAATACGTGCTGCGTTGCATGATCCGTCTCTCCTCACCTTCGCCCCGAAAACGCACTGCAATCCATGCCGGGGACCGCCGGCATCCCCCGGGGTCTATGGCGAACCGCCTCACATGGGTGGTATCCCATGAGGGCCGGATCTCCTGCGGAGATCACCGGTTCGTTGCACTGCGGGGCCCGCACTTCAATAGCACCATTATTATAATAATTTTATTTCAAAGCTTGAACATGGCAGTTATTCGAGGGCACCCGATACTGTGGAACCGGGCATGCCGTTGATCCTCCCCATTCCACAACCATCAATACGCTTATGAGCCCACCCTAGATAGGAGACCCATATGAAACTCTTGCTTGCGGTTGCACCGGAACGGTTCAGGGATGAGGAACTGGAGGTCCCGCGACGGACTTTCGAGGAGGCGGGGATCGGCGTCGATATCGCCTCTACGATCGCCGGCACGTGCACGGGGATGCTCGGGGGCACCGCGGAGGCGGCGATGGCGTTTGACGACGCGGACCCCGATGACTATGCCGGTATCGTGATAGTGGGCGGAAGCGGCTCGGAGGAGCATCTCTGGGGAAGCGAGAAACTCATCGAGATCGTCCGATCGTTCTTCGAGCAGGGCAAGGTCGTCGCCGCCATCTGCCTCGCGCCGGTCGTGCTGGCGCGGGCGGGCATCATTGCCGGGCGGCAGGCGACGGTATACCCGAGTCCGGCGGCTGTCGCGGAGATGAAGAAGGCGGGGGCGAACCTTCTGGAGATCCCCGTCGTCGCCGACATGCAGGTCGTGACCGCGAACGGACCCGGAGCGGCCGCACAGTTCGCCGATACCATCATCACGAAACTCGAATGTTAGACGATACTGGAGGCGGTGGAGTGAGCCGGGCGGACTGCACCCTGGTGATCCCCGCATACAACGAAGAACGGCGGATCCGGTCGCTCCTTGAGGACATCTCGGGCTTTGCCGGCCGTCTCGTCTTCGTCTGCGACGGGACCGATGCCACCGCGGAGATCATCGGTGCGTTTGCGGACGAGCACCCGGCGCTCCGGATCCGGTGCCTGACGTTTCCGGCCCGGCTCGGCAAAGGGGGCGGGGTCGTTGCGGGTATGAAGGAAGCAGCGACGCCCTTTATCGGCTACATGGATGCAGACGGCTCGACGTCCCTGTCCGAGATGGAGCGCCTTTTTGACTGCCTGACGGCCGCGGACGGCGCCATCGGTTCGCGCTGGGTCCCCGGCTCGGTCCTCACCGTGCGGCAGGGGTTACGGCGCCGGGTCGAGAGCCGTCTCTTCAACCTCATGGTCAGGCTGCTTTTCGGGCTCGACTACCGGGACACCCAGTGCGGTGCAAAGGCCTTCCGGAAGGAAGCGATAGATGCCGTTCTCTCCTCCACCCGGTCAACCGGTTTTGAGTTCGACGTGGATCTCCTCTGGCGGCTCCGGCAGAGCGGCTACCGGGTGGTAGAAGTTCCGATCACCTGGGAGAACCGGGACGAGTCGAAGGTGATGGTGTCGGACGCAAAAGAGATGCTTCGCGGGATGATTCGGCTCCGGTTCGGGTGAGGGGCTCCCCGACGGAACTGTCGTAAGTTGGACTCCGCCTATCCTCGCATCTGACGGTGCTTAAACTCGGTTCTTGGCGGAGCGTCGCAAGGCGAAGACCTGCGGTCTTCTTCTGCTCCGGCCCTTCGGCCCGTCGCAACTCGCACCTTCGGTGCTCGAACTCCGTTCCTATCGGAACGTCGTTACTCAAAAACGCTTCGCGTTTTCTCAAGCTCCGCCTGCCCCTGGCGGGGCACGCGTCGCAACCGGAACAAACCGCCGGGTTTTAAGGCTTTTCAGGCAAACGGGTAGTTGCGGGAGCGCTGATCAGGGTGTTTGAGAAGAGGGTCTTTGTTGAGGAGATTAGCGGAGGGGTGCAGGTTGATGCACCGTTCGTGGTGGATGCCGTGGAGTTGCGCGAGAAGCGGGACGGCAAGTACATTCTGCTCAACATCTCCGATAAGACCGGCCGGGGGACCTGCAAGGTGTGGGGGACAGCCAGCCACGATGTGAGGCAGATCGAGGCGTTCTGCCATGCAATCCGGCCCGGGGAGGTCTATCGCATCCAGGGGTATGCAAAGGAGTTCAACGGCACCTGCGAGGTGAACGTGAACGACGGGATCACCCACCTGGCGGACCCGGTCCGGGAGGAACTGCTCGATCCGTCCTGGTTTGTCTATGCACCCGCCGACGGCGACGGAGTCCGGCGGGGGCTCGGGCGTATGGCCGCCCGGATTGAGGATCCCGGCATATCCTCTCTCGTTTCAAGAGTGATGAACGACACCCCCGGATTCTTTGAAGCGCCCGCGGCCAAACGCCGGCACCACGCCTATATGGGCGGGCTTGCTGAGCACACCCTCGAGACCGCGGAGATTGCGGCGAACCTTGCAGGCGCGATCTCGCGGGCAGAGATGGATACCGACGTCCTCTTCGCCGGAGCCCTCCTCCACGACATCGGGAAGGCGTCCTGCTTTTGCCGCCGTGGGTTCTCGTTCGTCGCGCTTCCCGACTACACGCTCGTCGGGCATACGGCGATCGGGGCCGCGGCCCTCCTCCGGCACTCCGCCGGCGTCGATTCCTCGCGGTTCGCGCATATCCTCCATATCGTGATGTCGCACCACGGCCCCCACGGCGACGTCCAGCCCCGGACGCCCGAGGCCTGGGCGGTTCACTTCGCCGACTACACAAGCGCCACCCTCCGGAGCGTCTGCGACGACGTCTGCGATCTTGTGCCGGGAGAGGAGCGGCAGGGGGCACGTTGCCGGCAGACGGTCTACCGGTTCTGACGGCATCTCACTATGGAGAGAAGGGGAACGACGACGATTGGAGGGTGCAAGGCGTCAACTACCCCGCCCTAAAGGACGGGGCTTGTAGGAATGTTCCGACGATCATCCCCACAATTTAATTCGCACGAAGATTGTTTGTTGAATCGGTCGAGGTCTTGTCCCTCGAACGCAAACCTTATTCGTACGGGTCGGTTGACGCGACCGCTACTGATTATCCATGCTATCACGGAATCACCAGCTACATTTCTCAGATGGTTTAACGCACCGTTGACATCAGCATTCACCAGAACGCCCGTTGCGCTCTGATACAACCCGCGTTGAATACGCCGGGTCTTTCCATATGCCGGTTTCTGGACCGGATCCCTGGCAAGTGCATCGACCTGCGAGGTATACCGTTCATCGTGGGTATCATCTACCCGGATCCCGAACAACTCGCATTTCGAGGCTAATTTCTGCCGGAACTTCGCGTACGGGATCTGCACAAAATTCTGGTTGGTTCGCTTTCCCAACCGGGCATTGTGTTTGATGCCCTCCCAGGTAGGAAGGATGATCGTTCCGATCGTGCGTTCAACCGCATAGTCAACGATATACTTGACATACCGGTTCATCGCCTCGGTAATACAGTTATTCCGGCGATTCAGCAGACGAGCCTGCCGGTGCGTGAGTTTTTGAGGTAACTTCTGTTGATCCTTGATCGACTGCAGCCGTGCGGTCTCTTTGTTATACCACCGGTTAATTGATTTGAGGTACTTACCATCGATAATCGTGGCAGTCCCGGTGATGGAATCGACACAAGTAGCAAAATTGTCGAGACCGAGATCGATTGCAAGATACCGATCAGAGATTACGGGTTGTGGAGTGAGCGAGGCTTTGTAGATAAACTCGATTTTATACGTCAATCCATTGTTGATGGGCAGGATCGTGACTTCGCGGATCTGGCCGGGTTTGATGTGCGAAGGGATTTTGAACGACAACTCGTTTCGGGTCGCCTCGTACCGCCGCTTGAACTGGTTCGAAACTCCAAGCGTCACGTATCCGTTCTTCATTGTCAGATGTGCGGCTGGGAACGCCAGTTTGTACCGACCGTCCTTCTCCAGATAGTGAGGAGGTCTGGGGCAATCCGGCAATTTCCCGCACCAATATGCGCTCACAAGACCAAAATACGAACGATAGGCTTCTTCGACGCTCCGTATCGTCTGCTGAGCAACATCACTATGGAGCATCGGATAGTTTTCGTTCGGTTTCGTCCGAGCATAATTCGAGACATCTTTGTGAGGAAACGTCTTCTTCCGCGTATAGGGTAGAAACGATCCTACAAGGATACTAACACCGTTTACTCGATCAGGACGGATCCCGGTCAGATATGCGGCATTTTCCTGCCACTCGTGGTAATGTTGACGAACATTGTACAACGCAACGTTGTACAAATTTTTCGAGTACCATGCGAGACGATCGATCAGGTAGAACTGCCGCTGGCTGAGCCGCAGGTAGTTCGACACTGAACGATACGTGTTCTCTCGCATTAACCTAATAGGGGTTTTAATTCATAGTAAAGGTACCGATTTACGGAGGGGCGATACCTCCCCGGCCTGAAGACCGGGGTCTCCTCGCCTATTTAGATGAATATAACCGTCATCACCGCATTCGGGGTGAGCGATATCGACACCCCCGAGATCTCGCCGGCAGTCCTTGAGATTGCAGTAGAGCCCGGACAATGCCGCGCTGCGGAAGACAAACTCATATTCCACGCGGTTTCAGGGAACTTCCAGTACGCTGCAGGGCCGAGCCCCGATAGATTCCGGATCTTGCTAGATCAGTATACCGATCTTTACTGTCTCAGGGAAGCACTGCTGGAGATTGCAGAACTAGATCCTCATCACAGCATCGGCATATCCACCATATGGGATCTTATCGAAGAACTGCAGCAGCAGCGCGAGGAGACGATCGCGAGAAAGGATACCGATACCATCGAGGACGAGATCGCGACGGGGATATATGGGGACGAAGATTTTTGAGCAGGCTCAGGGGGTAAGACCCTCCACTAACACCTGACGTAAACTACAGGATGCTATACCAAAAAACCCTCACAATATCCTCTGATTTACAAATACCCTATCATCCTCCGGGTATATCGTCCTTCCGGTTCCACCCGGCGGGCCGGACACCCCGCAAAAGAAAGAGGTTACTCTCCCTTCAGGTAGGCCTCGGGGTCCCGCTCGAAGAGTTTCTTGCAGCCCGGGGCGCAGAAGTAGTAGGTCTTGCCCTTATACTCCGATTTGAGCTTCGCCGTTGCCTCATCCACGTCCATCTTGCATACCGGATCAATTGCCATACGCATCAGCCTCCGATAGAGTCTCTCTCTTCGCCGGAGGTATATAAGTCTTGAGCAGCAGCGAGAGCGAGACGACCGTCACCGACGAGAGGGCCATCGCGA
>DAOSER010000142.1:0-5638 GCA_035363235.1 Methanoculleus sp. | reverse complement strand
GTTGCTGTACGAAAACCTCCCGGTGCTGACCGAGAGCCCGCGCTCCTCCATCGCAGTGGCGATATAGGTAGCCGCTGCAGTTCGCTCTTCTGACCCCAGCGCCCGCTCGAACGTGCAGAGGTCATACGTCATCTCCTCGATCCGTGCAGGATCGGCCGTGAGGTCGTCAAGGGCGGCCACCGGCGCGATCCCGGCGAGCACCACCAGGAGCACGGCGGCGACCCCTAGTATTAATGATTGTCTCATGGTTTTCTCTCGTTTTAAGCGGCCCCCCTCCTGGTTGAAGGGTCATCGTCGCATTATAAGTGATTTCTGTGCCAAGAGTCAACTTTTCGGGCTGCCGGGGATGCGGGCGGCGGCAGGTTCCTTTTTGATAGTTCCGCGTGACTGGAAAACCCCCGGCAGACGAAATAACGAAGGTCGTCTCATCGGTCGCCGGGGTGGACTCCAACTCCTGCCGTTCGGTGCGGCCCGGGTTCGCGGCTCGCGGCATCGGTGGTCGCCGACAGGTGAGCGGGGTGGCAATCCCCCTCACCCCTCACCCCGTAGCGCCTCCGTCAGGCGTTCCCTCAGGGCCCCGATGGTCTTCTCATTCATCCCATCGATGATGCCCCCACATCTCACCAGGAGCCGGGGAGCGGCCCGGATCAGCTCATCGCAGAAGAGGTCGGGAATCTCCCGCGAGACGTAGTACTGGGCATCGACCCGTGCTCCCCTCGCCTTTTCCACGAGTGCCGCCTCGGCGGGAGTGAAATATTTGGATAAAAGCCGTTCCATGAGCAGGATGGTGCAGGAATGGTTCTCGCACCGGATCCCGATCCGCGTGAGAACCGCATAGAGTGAGAAGTACATGGCGTAGTATGCGGTCGTTATCTTCCAGTCGTGAGCAGTGATCGTCTGCATCGTCTCAAGGGCCTCTTCGGCCTTCTTCAGGTATGCCGATGCCAGAGTCTCGTTCGGGGCGGTAAGGGAGATGCCATTTCTGATCCGGCCGCACTATACGAGATGGTCCATCATCCCACCGCCTTCTCGACGAAGCGTTCGGTGTCTTTGATCAGCACGTGATTCCGGAGCACTTCCCGGAGAAAGGGGTCCGTGTGGAGGTCGCGGTCAAAGACCTCCCGCGGGTAGACGGTGAGGTGAATCTTGATGCCGTAGGTCTTCCCGATCCTCTCAACCTCCTCCACCCGGCATTCTCCGGCAACGAAGAGGTCGAGGTCGGACTCCTCATCCGCGGTTCCCTCGGCGTGGCTCCCGAAGACCGCACCGCCCCCCTCGATAAGGGGGATGATCCGGCTGAGAACCCCGGCGATGAAGGGTTCCTCCTCCCCAAAGCAGATCCTTCGGTAGACCTCGGCAAGGGTGCAGAAGTCCCGCGCATGATCACCCCGGCGCAGAGAGAACAACCGCGTCCTGCCCCTGGTGGCAGAGCGGAGGACCTGCTTTGCCTCAAGGTATTCAAGGGCCGTCTGGGCCGTTCCACGGCTGATGGGAAGGAGTCTCGCGGCCTCCCTGATGTATACCTCGCGATCGTAGCCCCGGGTGAAGAGGGAGAGGACCCTGAGGTGGTCCTCCCGAATGTCCAATATTTTAGACCTGTGTCCAGGATATTGGACGGTCTCCGGTATCAGGGTTCCGGTCGGCGGGTGGTTACCGGGGTGAAGGCCCCCCTGCGCAGCCCATTGAGGTCTGTTTCCGGCCCGGGATCAGCCAGGAAGACCCGGCGTGTAGGTGCGCGGGACAGAAAAGGTTTATAGACGAGCGTCGACGTCTCCATCGTGAGCACCGGGATCGGTATCCGGGGGCGCACCGGCAGGTGAATATCGATGAAAGGAAGGCAATTCATAAACGGTATCGGCCGGGGAGGACTGATCTGCATCGCCCTGCTGCTCTTCATCCTGGCCGGCAGCGGCATAGCCTGCGCATCTCCGGGCGGAGAACCTCCGGCCGATATGGGGGAGGGCCGGGAGGCCGCGCTCGCGGAACCCGCAGATACGACGGCATACCAGGGGTCCAATGATGCGTTCAGCCTCTTCTACAACCCTGTGCACCTCGGGGGCGTTCTCGGGGTCGTGATCGTGCTCGCGGTTGGGTACTTCCTCGTCCGGAGGTCCCGCGGGAAGGACGCGCCGTGAGTCTGCTCTTCTTTCCGGCTATCGCCTTCGTCCTCGCATGGCCGCTCGCTCTCATAGCCCCGGTCGGGAGGCTGGGACAGGAAAGCGGCGCCCGGCGGTTTCGTTCGGGATAGGGATCATGGCGGTGGCATCCGGCACGGTCGGTACGATCTATGCCGGCGCTCCCGCCAGCAGTGACCTGATGAAACAACCAATCCTCGTTGTTCTCGGCCCTGCTCTCCTGCCGCCCGGCCTGCCCCCTGCACGTGCTGCCGTTTTCCGGCATGAGGCCATCCGGAAGTCCCGAAGTGCAGACGCGCGCCACAGAAATCGTTTATAGAAGAATGCCGAGATCCCTCTCAACCAATGAGGTGACCGGGTATGCGGGTAATCAAAACACTCCTGATATTGGCGCTCATCCTCCCGGCGGGCTCTGCCGCCGCTCCGGCGCCCTCCGCCGGGGAAACCACGAACTGGCTCGATACCTTCGACGAGTGGGTTAAGCCGAGAGATATGTCGATGTACAATCCGGTCATGGAAACCCCGCAGAATGTTCCGATCACCGAGGAGATCGCACGGCAGCACCCCGGCATGATCCTGCTCGATGAGAACGTGACGTTCCCCGACGCCGGGTGCGTGGCGGCGCCGGGGCTGCCGTCCGGCCCTACGACGCAGGTCGTCATGACCCATCCTGCGTACTTCAGCCCGATCCCGACGCCCGGCGAGGTGAACCTCACAAGCTTTCCCCTCCTCTGGAACTACGACCTCGTGACCGCCGACCCGGCGGCGTTCGTCGCCGACGCGGGTTCAGGGAGCCCGGTGACGCTCCGCCTCCCCGGCCGGGAGTTCGTGCTCGACCTCGAACCGGTGCAGGGTCCCGTTGCAGAAGACGCCCGGGCCTTCGTCAAGAACGAGTCGGGCACGTTTGAAGTCGCCCTTCCCCGTACATGGCGCTTTGAGGGAGCGGTCGCGGGGGAGCCCGGGAGTTCGGCTGCGTTCACGGTCGGCGGCGGCGTGATCCTCGGGACGGTCCGGTGCGGCTCGACGTCGCTCGTCATCGATCAGGCCGGAACGGTCGAAGTCGGCGGGGAGCAGAAGATCGTGCACGTCGTCTACGACGAACGGGACGTCGTATCGGCATCCGGGCTGAACCGGCTTTCAGGCCTTGCCGGAGGTCTGATCGGCGCCATGCGGGCTTGATGCGCCATGTAACGGCTCATCCGGCTTCCGTGCCGCCGGGAATCCCCTGTTCTTCCCCGCGCGCTGAACAACAACCCTTAAGAGCAACCCTACGAGAGATACTACTTAAATGCTCGACCAGTTCAAGGGCTGCCTCCTCGGGGCTGCCATCGGGGACGCGCTCGGCATGGCGCGGGAGAGCACACCGCCCGACTTCCAGCGCCTTCACGAGGGATACCGCCGGGCGTGGCGGGGGCACCCGAACGCCGGGCTGAAACCCGGGCAGTTCACCGACGACACCCAGATGATGCTCCTCGTCGCCGGGATGCTCGCCGACGGCACCTACTCGGAGAGTGCCTACGCTGCTGCCCTTGCTCAGATGTACGCGAACAACGAGCTCCGGTTCCCCGACGGCGCCGTGGACGCCGCGTGCCGGCGCCTCCTCCGCTCCGGAGAAAGGCCGGGCGGCGTCGCCTCGAACACCGCCGGTTGCACCGGGATCGCCGTCCCGTTCGGCCTCCTCTACGGCGACCCCATCGACGTCACCGAGCGGGTGGTGCAGGCCTGTAGCGTCACCCACACCCACCCGGCGGCGCACGCGGGGGCGGTCACCGTCGCGATGCTCGTCCACCACGCCGTCCGCGGCCGGCCGGATGCCCTCACCCTTGCTGCGAAGCATGCCGCTCTCGAGGACGTTGCCCTCGGCAACAAGGTCCGCGATGCCATGAATCTTGCAAAAGAGGGGATCAGTCTCGAGAGTGCCCTCTCGGTTATCGGCAATGACGTCACCGTCTACCAGACTGTCCCGCTCGCTCTCTTCCTGATCAGCAGGATCAAAGACGTCACGGTCCTCCTCACCACCGCCGCGCACGTCGGGGGGAACACCGACACCATCGCGCTCATCTGCGGGGCATACGCGGGCGCGACCTACGGGAAATCAGCCCTCCCACCGGATCTCCTCGAAGGGCTTGAGGGAAGAGACGAGATCGAGTCCCTGGCCGCCCGGCTCTACGAACGCTACACCACAAAGCCTTAAGATTCTATAAACGACACCCTCTCTTATGGAAATTGCGATTATCGGTGCATCCGGATACACCGGCGGCGAGTTAATGCGGCTCCTGCTGCAGCACCCGTCCGCAGATGTCGTCGCGGCGACATCCCGGAAGCTGGACGGTACCCCCGTCGCCTCGGTCCACCCCCACCTCCGGGGACTGACCGACCTCGTCTTCCGGAACACCGGGGCCGGCGATATCGACGCCGACTTCGTCTTTCTCGCCGTCCCCCACACGGCGGCGATGAAGGTTGCCGGGACGCTTGTAGAGCGGGGGATCAGGACCGTCGATCTCTCGGCTGACTACCGGCTGGCAAGAGACGTCTACGAGAAGACCTACGGCGTGACCCATACAGCCTACTTCGAGGCGCCCTACGGCATCCCCGAGCTCCACCGCGACGAGGTCCGGGACGCCTCCTTCGTCGCGAACCCGGGCTGCTTCCCGACCGGGGCGACGCTTGCCGCGGCTCCGATCGCGAAACTCGCCCATACCATCGTCTACGACTCGAAGACCGGGGTCTCCGGGGCCGGGAACACCCCCTCCGCGACCACCCACTACGGAAACGTCGGCGACAACTTCAGCGCCTACAAGTGGACGACCCACCGCCACCTCGCGGAGATGAAGCAGGAGGTTGCCCGGCTCGGTTCGACCGCCCGGTGCTACTTCACGCCCCACCTCCTCCCGGTGAACCGGGGCATCCTGACGACGGCCCATATCCTCCTCCGCGAACCGATGGAACAGAAGGAGGTCGAGGCACTCTACCAGAAGTTCTACGCAGACGAGTTCTTCGTCCGCTACCAGAGACCGACCCTTGCGGCCGTCCGGGGGACGAACTTCTGCGACGTGGCTGTCGAGAGCGAGGGCGACCGGGTCGTCGCGGTCTCGGCGATCGACAACCTTGTCAAGGGCGCAAGCGGTCAGGCGATCCAGAACATGAACCTGATGTGCGGGTTTGCGGAAGACGCCGGTCTGCGCAGCGCCGGGATGCTCCCCTGAGGTGATCGCGGTGGTGCAGGTCAGGGATGTCATGACCCCGGACCCGGTGACTGTCCGGGTCGACTCGCCGGTGCGCGAGGCGGCGGGGCTGCTCCGGAAGTACCATATCGGCGGCCTTCCCGTGATGGACGGGGAACGGGTGGCGGGCATCGTCACCGAGACCGATATCCTCTCGCTCCTCGACGTCGGCGACATCTCCGACGACCTCTGGCTCCCGTCGCCGCTTGAGGTGATCGAGGTCCCGGTCAGGGAGTTCATCAACTGGGAGAAGACGAAGCGGGCGCTCACCGATATCGG
>DAOSER010000141.1:0-5689 GCA_035363235.1 Methanoculleus sp. | reverse complement strand
GCAAGGTCGGCAACCCCGTCTGCGGGGACATCATGGAGATCTTCATCAAGGTCAGAGACGACGTCATCGAGGACATCAGGTTCCGGACGTTCGGGTGCGGTTCGGCGATAGCGACGAGCAGCATGGTGACCGATATGGCCAAGGGAAAGACGCTCGATGAGGCGATGAAGATCACCCGCGACGACGTTGCGACCGAACTCGAGGGGTTGCCGCCGAGGAAGATGCACTGCTCGAACCTTGCGGCGGACGCGCTCCACGCGGCGATAGAAGACTACCGCGAGAAACAGAAGAAAGGATGAAAGAGGCTTCTCAGCACCCGTAGATCAGGGTCAGGATATTCTTTGCAAGGTCAAGACTCTTGCCCCGGTTGACCATGAGGGTGTCCAGGCGCAGCGCCCCCTCGAGTTCGACCGGGTCCCGGGTATCCTGGATGAAGATATCCACAAAATCCTCGTAGAGTTCGTACGTCCCGGCGGACGAAGCCTCTTTTCCGAAGGCCTGCATCAGGGCCGCCGCCGGGCCGCTGACCGGCGCATCGCCGATGAACGGGCTGACCGCGATGACGCGCTGCCGCCGGAGCGCCTCCTGCACCCCGGCGCACTCGAGGATCGGTGAGATACTCGTGACCGGGTTGCTCGGCCCGATCACCACGGCATCGCTCGCCTCGATCGCGCTGATGACTTCTTCGGTCGCGGCCGGCGGTTGACGGAACCGACGGATCACGCCGTCGATTGCCACCTCTCCCCGGTGCTTCACCCAGTACTCCTGGAAGTGTATCTCGCCCCGGGGGGTGCGGACGTAGGTGGTCACGACGGAGTCGGTCATGGGAAGAACGGTCGCCCGGACACCCAGGCTCCTGCAGAGCGCCGCAGTCGCCCCGGTGAGGTGCACGCCGTTCCTGAGCATCTCCCCCCGCGCAACGTGGATCGCCCGGTCCTGGTCCCCGACGGCGATGTATTCGTCGATGCCGAGCCGCGCGAGGAGATCGTGGGTGACGTAGGAGTCGCTCTTGATCCCCCACCACCGGTTGGTATCGAGGATGCCCGCAAAGAGGTACATGACCGTATCGATGTCAGGCGAGAGGTGGTTGCCGGAGAGCCACGTATCTTCAGCCGTGTTGACGACGACCGTGATGTCCCGGTCATCCAGCAGTTCCCGCATTCCGCGGAGGAGCTTCGGGGTCCCGGTCCCGCCCGAGAGAAAGGTAATCATAGGATAATTAGCGTTTCAAGTGCAACCGTATATGAATTTTCCCAAACTTTGCCGGGAGGTCAATGCCCCATTTTCACGAAACAGCGTGGCGTATGACCGCCATGATGTCCCAGGCGAGCGATTCGGCCTGCCGTTCGTGCAGGAGAGAGGTCTCCAGGCGGAGCGATCCTGCGACGTCGTCGGGGTCGTGGATGTCCTGGACGAAGACGTCGACGATATCCCCATACAGCCGGGAGACCGCCGGAGCGGTCGGGGGTTCGCCGACCGCGTACATGAGGGCGGCGTCCTTTTGGTCCGGGGCGACGCCGGCCCGGAACGGTGAGACCGCGACGACGAACGCATCGCGGAGGAGGTCCCGCATCCCGGCGCAGTCGAGGATGGGGAGGATGCTCGCCGCCGGGTTCGCGGGGCCGATCACCACGGCGTCGCTTTCCTCGATCGCCGCACGCACCCCGTCCGTGACCGCCGGGGGTTTTCGCCCGACGAGTTCCCGGACCTCAGTCCCGGGGTCGGCGGTCATCCGGTAGGTGAGGAGCGGGATCCGTTCGGTGCCGGTGTCGACGAAGAGGGCGGCGTCGCCGTCGGTCATCGGGAGGACGGTCGCCCCGATCTTGAGCGACCGGCACTGCGCCCGGACGGCCTCGGTCAGGGTCAGGCCCTCGTCGAGAAGCGCCGCCCGGGCGATCTGGACCGCCCGGGCACGGTCGCCAACCGGGAAGGGTTCGCCGCCCGCCACCTTCGGGAGGTAGTTGTGGGTGGCGTAGGTGTCGCCCTTGATCCCCCACCACCGGCCGGTGTCGAGGATGCCGGCGAAAAGGAAGACGGCGGTGTCGATGTCGGGCGCACAGTGGCCGCCCGATATCCAGAGATCCTCGGCGGTATTCGCGACCACGGCGATCTCGCTGTCGTAGAGGATCTGGCGGACGCCCCGGATGAGCGCAGGCGCCCCGGCTCCGCCGGAGAGGAAGGTGATCATGGTTAAATACCTTTATCAGTATTCTCCCAAGAATCTTAACAGAACCGATGAAGATCATCAAAGATCCGGTGCACGGCTACGTCGAGGCGGACGCGCTCGCGCTCCGGCTGCTCGACTCGGAGGTCGTCCAGCGGCTCCGCCACGTCAGCCAGCTCGGGTTTGCAAACCTCGTCTACCCCGGGGCAAACCACACCCGGTTCGAGCACTCGCTCGGGACGATGCATCTATCGGGCCTGATGTCGGGCGAGCTCGGGCTCGATGGGGACGAGACGCGACTCGTCACCACGGCCGCCCTCCTCCACGACATCGGCCACGGCCCCTTCTCCCACGTCACCGAACCGGTGATGGAGGAGTTCATGGGCAGAAGCCACCACCAGATCGACCATCTGGTCTGTGAGGGAGCAATCGCCGCAATCCTCGAAGAGGAGGGGCTCGACCCCGCCGAGGTCTGCGCCGTCGTCGCGGGGAAGCACCGCCTCGCGAGCATCATCCACGGGAGCCTGGACGTCGACCGGATGGACTACCTGATGCGCGACGCCCACTACACCGGCGTCCCCTACGGGACGGTCGACGCCCACCGGCTGATCCGGAGCACCATCTTCACCGGATCGGG
This sequence comes from Methanoculleus sp., assembly GCA_035363235.1. Taxonomy (GTDB): domain Archaea; phylum Halobacteriota; class Methanomicrobia; order Methanomicrobiales; family Methanoculleaceae; genus Methanoculleus. The sequence continues at coordinate 2,888 of DAOSER010000141.1, read as the reverse complement.
TATCGCCCTCTCCGAAGGCGGGATCAACGCCGCAGAGTCGCTCCTCATAGCCCGGACGCTGATGCGCCCGGCGGTCTACTTCCACCACGTGAGCCGGATCGCGACGAGCATGTTCGTCCACGCCCTCCGCGAGGAGGTCCGGAACGTCCCGAACACGGACGCGCGCGAACTGATGCGGATGGACGACGCCGCCTGCATGGAGCGGCTGAAGCACTCGCCCCACGGGGTCACCCGCGACCTCGCCCGCCGGGTCTACGCCCGCGACCTCTACAAGCGGGCGCTATACGTCGGCGAGGACCGGGTGAACGCCGCGGCCCTCCGGCAGGAACCCGGCCCCGCCCGGGAACGCGAGATCGCCCGCGAGATCGCCGGGGCCGCCGGCGTCACGGAGGACTCTGTCCTCGTCGACATCCCCCCGCTCCCCCGGGCGCTCTCGATGGAGGTCCGGGTCAGGAACAGCCACGCGATGGTGGATATCGAGGAGGTCTCCCCCCTCATCAACACCTTGAACGACACCCGGCGGCAGCAGTGGCGCCTCGGCGTCTACACCACAAAAGAGCACCGGAGCACGGTGGAGCAGGCGGCGGTGGAAGTCCTCCGGGTGAAGCGGGCGACAAAACAGGATAAACTCGTAGTGACATAACTCATAGGGAATATATGAAGAAGGAATTTGTCGTCGGGGTCACCGGGGCGAGCGGGGTCGTCTACGCACGCCGCCTCCTCGAAGTGCTCTGCGAACGGGCAACGGTGCATATCGTCATCTCCGACACCGCCCGGCAGATCGCCGGGATCGAACATGTAAATCTCGAGGGATTTGACGCCATATACGCCGAAAACAGCAACCTTGCGGCAGATATCGCGAGCGGGTCGTTCTGCTACGACGGGATGGCGATCGTGCCCTGCAGCATGAAGACGCTTGCAGCGGTCAGCAACGGTTTCGCCGACAACCTGATCGTCCGGGCGGCGGACGTCTGCCTCAAGGAGAGGCGCCCCCTCCTCCTCCTTCTCCGGGAGATGCCGCTCTCCCGGATTCACTTAAAGAACATGCTTGCAGCCGACGAGGCCGGCGCGACCGTGATGGTCGCAAGCCCTCCCTTCTACCAGAACCCGGAGACGATCGACGACCTCGTCGATATGGTGGTGGCCCGGATGCTCGACCACATGGGGGTCGAACACAACCTCGGAACCCGATGGAGCGGATACGATGCGTAACTTTATCGAACTGATGCGCCAGCAGGGCAGGGTCGAGGAGATCGAGAGCCCCTGCTCGACCGTCTACGAGGCTCCCCGTATGGCGAGCCGGACCAACAGAATCCTCTTCTTCCACGACCTCGACGGCCGCCGGGGAGTGATGAACCTCCTCTCCGACCGGGGAGCGCTTGCAGCGGCGCTCGGCGTGGAGGAGCGGGACCTCGTCGGGCACCTCGCGGGCATGACCTACGGCGGCCGCGTCGTGGATGCGGGGCGATGCGAGGGCGGCATCCCTGCCGACCTCTCCCGCCTCCCGGTCATGAAGCACTTCCCCGGTGACGCGGGGCGCTACTTCACCTCCGGGATCGTCTTCTCGCGCTACGACGGCGTCGAGAACGCCTCCATCCACCGGATGATGGTCCTCGACGATCATAGAGTCGTTGCCCGCCTGGTGGAAGGACGGCACACCCATACCCTCCTCAAAGCGGCGCTCGCCCGGGGGGAGAAACTCCCGGTCGCCGTCACCGTCGGCACCCATCCGCTGGTGACGTTTGCCGCCTGCACCCGCGTCCCGGAGGGAAAGGAACTCGCCTACGCGGCGGAACTGATGGGCGGGGAACTCGCCGTCCGGGAGTGCGAGAACGGCGTCCGGGTTCCCGACGCCGAGTTCGTCCTCGAAGGCTACATCACCGCCGAGAAAGCGGCGGAAGGCCCGTTCGTCGACATCACCGGGACATACGATCCCGTGCGGCAGCAGCCGGTGATCGAGTTCACGAAGATGTACTGCAAGGAAGACCCCATCTACCACGGCATCCTCCCGGCCGGCGACGAGCACAAACTCCTGATGGGGGCGCCCTACGAGCCGAAGATCTATCGTGCGGTCAGCGAAGTGACGACGGTGAGAGACGTCCTCCTCACGAAGGGCGGCGCCGGCTACCTCCACGCGGTGGTGAAGATCCGCAAAAACACCGAAGGAGACGCGAAGAACGCCATCATGGCGGCGTTTGCCGCCCACACCTCCCTCAAACACGTCGTTGTGGTGGACGAGGATATCAACATCCACGACCCCAACGATGTCGAATACGCTATCGCGACGAGGGTTCGGGGCGATACCGACATCATGGTCGTCACCGGCGTCCGGGGCTCGTCGCTCGACCCGACACGGCTAGGTGACGGGACGAACGTGAAGGTCGGGGTCGATGCCACGATGGTTATGGGGAGAGAGGACGAATTCAGGAGAGCGGAGTGGGTGTAGATGTATCTCGATAACGATGACGAGAAGGTGCTCGCCGGCGAGTTCGGCGAGACCCGGCAGAAGATGATGGAGATCCTGGTCGCGCTCGGGAGGGTCTACGAGGCCGAGAAACTCGTGGCGATCACGAGCGCCCAGGTGAGCGGTGCATCCTATAAGACCATCGGAAGATGGGGGCTTTCCTGGCTGCAGAGCCTCAACGCCCGGGTGGCGGTCCCGGCGGTCTTGAATCCCATCGGGATGCCGCGGGAGGGGTGGCAGGAGTTCGGGATCGACGAAGAGTTCGCCCGCCGTCAGGAAGAGGTCGTCGAGGCCTACCGACGGCTCGGCATCAAGATCGAGTGCACCTGCACGCCCTACTACCTCCGCATCACGGAGTACGGGGAGCACCTGGCCTGGTCGGAGTCTTCGGCGGTCGCCTACGCAAACTCGGTTCTCGGCGCCC
>DAOSER010000140.1:0-5692 GCA_035363235.1 Methanoculleus sp. | reverse complement strand
TCGAGAGCGGCAAACCCGTCCTCGCCATCTGCCACGCGCCCCAGCTCCTGATCACCGCGCAGGTGCTCCGGGGCCGCAAGATCACCGGCTGGAAGTCCGTCGCACAGGACATCAAGAACGCCGGTGCGGAGTATGTCGACCAGGAGGTCGTGATCGACGGCAACCTGGTCTCGAGCAGGCAGCCGGACGATATCCCGGCGTTCATCGAGGCTTCGCTCGAAAAACTCGCACAGACCGCCGGCAGGATGGCGAAAACCACGGCTGCGGGGCGATGAGGCGGGAGCGGGACCGCACAAACTCTTTATGGATGCGGCCCGCATCTCCTCATCAGGATGAATCCTGCAGGTCTGCCGGGGGACTCACGGGCATGGGGCAGGCTTGCGATCATCGTTCTCGCCACAATACTCTCTGTCCTGCTGGATCTTCTCGTTAATACGGTCACGTATACCCACTTCTTCTACCTGGTGCTCATCCTCGCCGCATTCTGGTACCGGAGACGTGCAGTCGCCGTCGGGATCCTGCTCGCAGGGGTCCACGTCGCCGTCGAATACCTCCTCCACGGCCCTCCGGGCCCGGGCATTCTCATAAGTGCAGGGGTCTTCGTCGTCGCGGCATACCTCCTTGGCTACCTCTTCGAGCTCGCGGGCAGGCGTGCCGGTGAGTTCCACTTTCGTATCGGGGAGGCCGGCGGGGCCGCGTGCGACCGGGATACGAGAAGGCTGATCGCCCGGCTCTCGAGCAGGAACCCGGAGACCCGCTACCAGGCGGCCGGGTGCCTTGGCGATGCCGGGGTCTCCGCTGCGGTCGAGCCGCTCGCCGCACTCCTTGCCGACCCGGAGGTCGGTGTCCGCTGGAAGGCGGCGGAGGCCCTCGGAAGACTGGGCCCTCCGGCCGTCGGGCGGCTCACCGAGAGCCTCCAGAACGATGATGTCGATGTCAGGTGGATGGCCGCGGTCGCTCTCGGGGAGATCGGCGATCCCGGGGCGATCCCGGCGTTGATGGGGGCGCTCAACGACGAGGACGCCTATGTCCGGAGCAGGGCGGCCCTGGCCATAGGGGCTATCGGTGAGCCTGCGCGGGAGGGGCTCATCGCAAGCCTCTCCACCGGAAACGAGCGCACCAGGTGGGGGGCGGCCCTGGCGCTCGGGAGCATAGGAGGGGAGAGCGCCATCAAAGCCCTCATCGGTGCGCTCCGCGACCCGGATATGGACGTGCGGCGGCGTGCGGCGGGTGCGCTCGGGGATATCGGGGAGCCTGCTCTCCCCTTCCTCATCGAAGCGCTCGGGACGGACGACGATCTGCTCCGGCAGGGGGCGATCGCCGCCCTCGCGTATGTCGGGAGACCTGCCGTCGCTATGCTCGTTCAGGCGCTCCGCACCGATGACGACTGGCGCATCCGCGCGGGTGCTGCACGAGCCCTCGGGGAGATCGGGGAACGCCGGGCGGCCGACACCCTGATCCGGGCGCTCGACGACGGGAGGGAGGAGGTCCGCGAGGCTGCCCGGGAGGCGCTCGGCAGCATCAGGAAGACATAACACCCGCGAAGGTGTACCTGGACGCTATGACTGACAGGACCCGGATTGAGGAACTGATCGCCGATCTTCGGCAGGGACCCCTTGAGGCGCGCCGGGCGGCGACCGCCGAGCTCGGGGCAAGCGGAGAAGCGGCAATCGAGCCGCTCATTGCTGCTATGCAGACCGGAGATAACGACGTCCGGTGGTATGCTGCCCGCGCGCTGGTGCAGATCGGCGAACCTGCTATCGACCCACTTCTCGCGGCGATGCGTACTGCAGACGACCGGGACTTCCGGCGATACGCCACGGCGGCCCTGACAGGAATCGGGGATGCCACTATCGAACCGCTCATCAACATCATTGAGAGCGCCGATGCGGACCTCCAGCCGTTCGCTGCGATGGCTCTCTGCCGGATCGGGGAGCCGGCGGTCGAACCGCTCCTCCGCCTGATGCATAGCCCGGACCCGAAGACGCAGGAACGCGCCGCACTCCTCCTCTGGAAGATGGGGGGGCCGGGAGCCGGGCCGCTCACCGAAGCGCTGGAGGCGGAAAACCGATCCGCGAATAATAAATGATCCGGGAGCTTTCAGATCCATAGGGTCTGATGGCACCTCGAATCACAAAAAGCCCCTTTCCGCTCCTGCCGATAGGGCGCTACCTGAAACCCCGGGTAGTCCTGGTTGCGGGAACTTCAGGGATTGCAGTCTTTGCCGCGCTCCTTGTGGAGCCTCCCGGCACCAACCCCATCCTGTGGTTTCTCCTCTTCGTTCCTGCCGCAATCGCCGGCTACCTCTACCACGAAAGGGGAATCGTCGCCGCCACCGTCCTCGGGCTCGCCTGCATCGGTATCACGGTGCTGCGTGCATACCCCGAGCCGGGCGCGTTCCTCCCGCTCGTCGCCATGATCGCCCTTGCTTCGCTTGCTTCGACCGTCGGCTACTCGGCCCGCGAACAGGCCCGCCGCCAGGAGGCCATGGAACGTGCTCCCGGCGGGGCGTTCCTTCTCCGGCAGGAGGACAGGACGATCGTGGACGCGAACAGGGACTTCGCGAAACTCCTGGACTACACGCCACAGGAACTGCGGGACCTGCCGGTATCAAGGATCTGGCCGTTCGAAGAAGACCGCGAACAGTTCTTCACCCGGGCAAAATCCGATGCAGGCAACACGGCCCTCGAGACACGGTTCGTTTGCCGGGATGGTAAAACACGCTGGCTGGTTCTCTGGAGCCGCTGCTTCGACGGTGCCGTCATCACCTGCCGGGTCACGGATATCACCCGGTACAAAGAAGCACAAGCAGCCCTGAGCGCCAAGCATAGCCGCCTCCTCTCGGTCCTGGACGCGCTCCCCGCCTACATCACCCTGCAGGCGGAGGACCACACCTTCCGGTTCGCTAACAGGGCATTCCGGGAGACCTTCGGCGACCCGGGGGAGAGGCCCTGCTACGAGGTGCAGCGCGGCACCCGCAGGCCCTGCAATCCCTGCCACAGCACGCTGGTCTTTACCCTCAGGAGCCCGCAACGGTGGGAGTGGGACCATACAAACGGGAAGACCTACGAAGTCCACGCCTACCCGTTCACCGACACGGACGGGTCGCCCCTGATGCTGCAGCTCGGGATCGATATCACCCAGCGGGTGCAGGCGGAAGAGGCGCTCAAAGGATTTGCCGGGAACCTTCAGGCAAAGAACCGGGAACTGGAGGTGCTGCGAAGCCAGCTCAGTCTCGTCAACCAGGAACTCGACGCGATGGTCCGGGAGCGAACCGCCGACGTCGAGAAACTCCTCGCCCAGAAGGACGAGTTCATATCGCAGCTCGGGCACGACCTCAAGACGCCCTTAACGCCGCTGGTCGCGCTCATGCCGAGGATCATCGAGCGCGAGAAGGACCCCGCGCTCCGGCGCCTTCTCGATATCGTCGGCCACAACGTCACCTACATGAAGGATCTGGTCCAGAAAACCCTCCAGCTCGCCCGGATGAACTCGCTCTACATCGAGCTCGATCTCGAACCGCTGAACCTGCGCGCCGAACTGGACAACGTTCTCCGAAACTATGCGGTGGCGTTCAAGGCAAAGGCCATCACCCTCGACAACAACGTTCCGGCAGGGCTCACCATCAGGGCCGACAGGGTGCTCCTCGGCGAGGTATTCGACAACCTGATCGCCAACGCTGTCAAGTACATGCAGAATGGAACCGGAACGATCAGCATCGACGCTAAGCGGGAGCAGAACGTCGTCATCGTCGCGGTCAGGGATACCGGGATCGGTATGGCCCGCGAACAACTCGATCGGGTCTTCGTCGAGTTTTTTAAAGCCGACTCCTCCCGGCACGACCTCGACTCCCCGGGCCTTGGCCTTGCCATCTGCAGGCGGATTATCGAGCGGCATGGGGGGCGCATATGGGCCGAGAGTGCCGGGGAGGGAAAGGGTTCGACCGTCTTATTCACCCTGGAAGCAGTAGACGGGCCGCGGGAAGAATCCGCAGGTATATATACAGGTTCGAGGTAGAGAGAACTACCTGAGACCCGTGGGGCTCCGGAGAGGGAAGTAGATGGCGGAAGTGCCGTGCCGGCGGATTATGGTTGTCGACGACGACGTGTTCATCCTCGAGGTGATGAAAGAACTCTTTGAGCCGGAGGGGATCGAGGTCGTCACAGCAGAGAGCGGTGATGCATGCATCAGGGAACTGGAGAAAGGGTTCCGGGGCGTTATCCTGATGGATATCATGATGCCCCAAAAAGACGGATGGGAGACGATCAAGGAGATGATCGATCGGGACCTGATGGAAGGAAATATCGTTGCGATGCTTACTGCAAAAGACGTTCCGGACGGAGAACTGGACTACCTCAAGGAGCATGTCATCGATTACATCACAAAACCTTTCGAAGCTAACGAGATCGTCGCTATCGTCAAGGGCTACCTCGATTATCTCACATAAGGAGAGGGAGCACGCATGGAGAACTCTGCACCCCTGTCCCGTGACGGCCGGACGATCGTGATCATCGGTTCCTCCACCGGCGGCCCGCGAACGCTGGAGACGATCTTTTCACGGTTCCCGCTCGTCGATGCCGCTATCATCATCGTCCAGCACATGCCGCACCATATTAACAGCGCACTCTGCAGGCATCTCGCAAAAACATCCCGGATGGAGGCCAGGATCGCGGAGGACGGCGATCCCGTGGAGCACGGCACGATCTACGTGGCCCCAAGCGACATCCACTTAAAACTCGCTGGAAACCGGACCATCCGTCTCTTCGACGACGAGAAGGTGCAGTATGTCAGGCCCTCGATCGACGTTGCCATGACGTCGCTCGGGCGGAACGGCAGCGACCGGTTCATCGGGGTGATCCTTTCGGGGATGGGGAGCGACGGGGCTCAAGGGATTCGCCACATCAAGACTATCGGCGGAGCCACCATCGCGCAGGACCTCCGGACATGCGCCATCCATGCCATGCCCCGCGCCGCGTTCGAGACCGGGAAAGTAGACCAGATGCTCCCGCCGGAAGGGATCCGGGAGAGGATCATCCAGATCGCAGGCACTCCCTGAGACGGTCTGGTACCCGATCCCGCGTCATCTAAATGCGTGAAGAGCCCATACTCCATGCATGGAGGTCTCACCTGCTACCGCCCGGTACTTCGAGGAACTCGTGGCCGGGCTTCTCGCCGCGATGCAGCTCGCCGCTGCCGCACGGGCCCGCGGGCTCGATCCAAGGATGGAGATCGAGATCCCGGTGGCAAGCGACCTCGCCGACCGCGTGGAGGCGCTCCTCGGTTACAAGGGTATCGCGGCGCGGATTCGGGAGCTCGAGCAGGAGATGTCCCGGGAAGAGGCGGCGCTCCGTATCGGCGACGATTTTGCAGCCAGGATGTTCGGCGAGACCACACCGGAGGAGATCCTGGACCACGCCATCCGGGGAGCGATGGCGCTCCTGACCGAAGGCGTGGTGGCCGCCCCGACGGAGGGGATTGCAAAGGTCAGTCTCGGCAAGAATGACGACGGGACGAATTACCTGAAGATCTACTACGCGGGCCCCATCCGGAGCGCCGGCGGGACGGCGCAGGCGCTCTCGGTGCTGGTGGGCGACTACGTGCGCCGGGCGCTCGGGATCAACCGCTACATTCCCCGGTCCGAGGAGGTGGAGCGCTACATCGAGGAGATCCGGCAGTACAACAACATCATGAG
>DAOSER010000139.1:0-5702 GCA_035363235.1 Methanoculleus sp. | reverse complement strand
GGGCGGGCGGCCGATCGCCCTCTCGTGCGGCATGGTCATCCCCGAAGGCTTCGAGGTCGCCGACCTCGAGCGGATCGTCGCGTCGATGGACGCCGCCCTCGGGGAGTGCGGGGCAAACCTCGTCACGGGGGACACCAAGGTGCTTGAGAGGAGCGCGCTCGATACCATCGTCATCAACACCGCCGGCATCGGCGTCGCCGAGCGCGTGGTGCGGGACAACGGCCTTCAGCCCGGTGATGTGATCATCGTCAGCGGCACCATCGGCGACCACGGTATTGCCATCATGGCTCACCGGGAGGGGTTCGACTTCGGCGGCCAGATCCAGTCCGATGTCGCCCCCCTCTGGCCGCTCGTCGAGCGGGCGCTCGACGCCGGGGATATCCACGCCATGAAAGACCCGACGAGGGGCGGGTTTGCAAACGCCATCAACGAGATGGCAAAGAAAAGCGGTGTCGGCGTCGTCATCGAGGAAGAATCCCTCCCCTTCCGGACGAGCGTCCGGAGCGCCGCCGGCATGCTCGGCCTTGACCCTCTCGAGGTGGCGAACGAGGGCAAGGTCATCATGGGTGTCGCACTCGAGGATGCAGAAGGCGCCCTCGCGGCGCTCCGCTCGCATCCCTACGGGCGGGACGCCGCGATCGTCGGCGAAGTCGTCGAAGGCTCCCACGTGGTCATGCGGACCGCCATCGGTGGAGAACGGTTCATCGAACCGCCTATCGGCGACCCGGTCCCGCGTGTCTGCTAGCAAACAACATCTTTTTCGTGAACCACCCGGATGACCCGCGCCTGTCATATACGATAAACGCCGTGAGCAGTCTTATGGAGAGGCATGAACCGATGACGGAGGAGGTGGGCATCGAGGTGCGTCTGGTGAACGTCTGGGACGTGGAGACGATCGCCGACCTCTACCGGGCGGGAGGCTGGTGGAACGAGGAATGGAACCCCGAAGGACTCCGCGCCCTCATCGCAGGGAGTTTCGCCTTCGCCGTCGCCGTCGATACCGGGGCCGGCAGAGCGGTCGGCATGGGCAGGGTGATCTCGGACGGGGTCTCGGACGGCTACGTCCAGGACCTTGTCATCCTCCCGCGTTACCGCGGCCGGGGCATCGGAACGATGATCTTATCTGCGCTGCTCGATTACTGTACGTCTACAGGTGTCGCCTGGGTCGCCCTCGTCGCCGAACCCGGAACCGAACCGTTCTACACCGCGCTCGGTTTTCGGAGGATGGAAGGGCACATCCCCATGCGGTGGTACCCGGAAAGGAGGTAAAGCATGCTGAAACTGGCCGACTTCAAGCCCGTGAGTCTGGACGATCGCGACCTCTTCTCCAGGCATTACCGGCAATACCCCCAGGTGCACAGCGACAACACGTTCGCGAACATGGTCTGCTGGGACCACTACGCAGACTACCGTTTTGCAGAGGTCGAAGGTTCGATCGTCCTCTCAAGCACCATCGACGGCGTGACGGCGTTTCGCATGCCGATCGGCCCGAAAAACCCGGCGCTCCTCGACGACGTCATCGACCTCGCGCTCCGGGAGGGCAGCGATATACCGCTACGAGTCCTCGACCCGATAAACGAAGCGTGGCTCCGGGAGATCTACCCGGACCTCCCGTTGCACGAGAACCGGGAGTTCTTCGACTATATCTACCATACCGAAGACCTCGCCGAACTCGCCGGGAAGAACTACGCCACCATCCGCCGCCAGGTCAACCGGTTCGGGCGGGACTACGCGTATACAGTCGAGAAGATCACGGAGGAGAATATCAACGAGGTCTGGGAGTTCCTGGTCGTCTGGTGCGAATGGCGCGACTGCGACTCCGTGCCCGTTCTTGCCGCCGAAAAAGAGGCCATCCTCTTCGCCGTGAACAATTTCTTCGCTATCGGTCTTGAGGGCTGGATTATACGGATCGGCGGCACCATCGGGGCGATATCGATCGTCGGGCCCGTCAACGCATCCATGGCGGTAGTCCACTTCGAAAAAGCGCTTCCCGAGACCTATCGCAACATCTATAAGGTGATCACGACCGAGACGGCGGCCGGGCTCCGGGACCGCTACCGCTACGTCAACCGGGAGTGCGACATGGGTGTCGCCGGGCTCCGGGAGTCGAAGACGCGCTACCATCCCGCGTACATGGTCGAGGTCTACTCCGCGACCCGCGACGACCTGGAGGCGTGCTGCAGGTGACCGCCGATCTCGTGCTCCGGAACGTGGCGCTCCCGACGGGGCGGCGCGCCGATATCGTCGTCAGCGACGGTATCGTCCGGCACGTCGGCGCGGCGGTGCGTGCCGGCGAGGTGATCGACTGCACCGGGTACACCTGCCTTCCGGGAGCGGTCGACATGCATGTGCACATGCGGGGAGGAGTGCAGGCAGAGAAGGAGGACTGGCACACGGGCACGATGAGCGCGGTCGCCGGCGGGGTGACGGTCGTCGTCGACCAGCCGAACACCGTCCCCGCGATCACCACGCCAAAACTCCTCCGGGCCCGCATCCGCGAGGCGGAGGAACGGGCCGTATGCGGGTTTGCGGTGAACGCGGGCGTCGTGCCGGAGGCCGATCTTGCCGGGATGTGGGAAGCCGGCGCGATGGCGTTCGGCGAGACCTTCGCGGCACCGTCGAGTTACGGCGAGGGGCTCGACCCCGAAACCCTTAAGGAGCTGCTTACCCGCATCCATACCCTCGGGGGGCTCGTCACGGTCCACGCCGAGGAGGTCTCAGGCCAGTCCCCGGCAACGCTCGCCGATCACGACCGCGCCCGGTCCGGTGCCGGAGAGGCGCGGGCCGTGCAGGCGGTCTCGGCCCGTGCCCCGGCCGGGATGCGGCTCCACTTCTGCCACGCGAGCACCGCCGCCTCGGTCAGGGCCGCACGCGGCACGGTGGAGGCGACACCGCACCACCTCTTCCTCTCGCACGAGATGTTTGATGCGGACGAGACCCGGGCCCGGGTGAACCCTCCCCTCAGGGGCGAGGAGACCCGGCGCGAATTGTGGTCGTGCTGGGACAGGATAGATGTCGTCGCTTCCGATCACGCACCGCACACGATTTCAGAGAAGTCCGTGCCCTTCGAGACCGCTCCCTCCGGCATCCCCGGGGTCGAGACGATGGTGCCGCTCCTGATGGCGGCGGTGCGCCGGGGGCGGATCACCCTTGCCTCGGTGATCGAGAAGACGTCGTGGAAGCCAGCCGCCATCCTCGGCATCCCGCGCGCGGGGTTCGAGCCGGGCGACCGGGCGGACTTCGCCCTCTATCCGGACGATATCACCCGGATCGACGCCTCGCACCTCCACGCGAAGTGCGGCTGGTCGCCGTTCGAGGGTCTCGACGCAGTTTTTCCGGAAGAGGTGGTCGTCGGGGGAGCGCGGGTCTACGCCTGCGGCGACTACCGGGAGGCACGCCCGGTGTGGTATCCCGGGCAAGGATATTTATCCCTGCAGGATAAATAATATAAAGCCGATAAAGCGCATCTTTAGGTCCCCGGGTGACCATCTGGCGAGACGCCTGGACATGATCCGCGGGACAACCCAGGTGCGCGACAGGCACGCCTGGCATATGGGTTCGATCGGGTGAGGAACGGCACAAGCCGCCTGTGAACATCGATCGTTAGTGCCGGGCGACATCCCTTCAAGAGGTCTTTTCTATGGAACCCTACGCCGACGCCGTCGTCGAAAAACCGCACGGAGTGATCATCGCGCTCGACGTTACGGCAGGTGCGAAGCGGTCCTCGTTTCCGGCCGGCTATAACGAGTGGCGCAAAAGCATTAAATGCCAGATAGCAGCTCCTGCCGTCGGCGGAAAGGCAAACCGCGCCATCATCGACCTCCTCGCGGAGACGTTTTGCGTACCCCGCGCCGACGTGAGCATCGTCGCCGGGCATACATCCTCCTCAAAGACCGTGGCCATCACCGGTTTATCCAGATCCTCTGTTCTCGCATCCCTGAATGCCGCTGGTGCCTGATTCGGTGCAGGTGCAAGAAACGGGACCGCCGGAGTGAAAGGGTTTTTATCACGGGAGAACTATACCGGGAGATAAATTCAAATACGAACCCCGTGGACCCGTATTTTTAGATTTTGCTTTTAAAAAATCTTGCGTTCGGATCGCCATCTGGTTTAAGTAATTGCACCCTAGATATATAATCGACCCTATGCCCGCGCGCATGAAAAACCCGTGCGGCATACGGCGATCAGATTTACCCTGAAGGGAGGCAAGACTCCATGTATTCACCAGAAACTACCAAGTACCTCATTCATCTTACTCTGCAGATCGAGGGGGTGGTCGATAAGCCCGACGTAGTGGGCGCCATATTCGGCCAGACCGAGGGGTTGCTCGGCGAAGACCTTGACCTGCGTGATTTACAGAGAACCGGCCGCGTCGGCAGAATCGACGTTCAGATAACCACAAAGCGGGGAGAGACAAAAGGCGAGATACTCATCTCATCCTCCCTCGACCGGGCGGAGACCGCGCTCCTTGCATCGTCGCTCGAGACGATCGACCGGGTCGGGCCGTGCGCGGCCCGCGTGAAAGTCGACCGCATCGAGGATATCCGCGTGACCAAACGGCGCAAGATTGTCGAGCGCGCCAAAGAACTCCTCCTCGAAGACTTCGATGAAGGCTCCATCAACAGCGACGACCTGCTCGATGAGGTCAGGGAGGTCATCAGGATCGAGAAACTCGAGTACCTCGGTGAAGAGAGAGTGCATGCAGGCCCGAACGTCATGGCTTCCGATGCCATCATCATCGTCGAGGGGCGGGCCGACGTCATCAACCTGCTGCGCTACGGGATCAAGAACGCGGTCGCGGTCGAAGGGACCAACGTCCCGCGCATCATCATCGACCTCTGCTCGCAGAAGACCGCGACGACCCTGCTCGACGGGGACCGGGGCGGAGAACTGATCCTCCGCGAGCTTCTCCAGACCGCCGAGATCGACTTCGTGGCATACAGTCCGCGGGGGAAGAGCGTCGAGGAGATGAGCCGCAAGGAGATCGTCAAGGCGCTCCGGAACAAAGTGCCTGCAGAGGTGATCACCGCCCCGTCCCCCGACGAGGAGGGAGGAGAGCGGTTGCCTGCATACGCCGGCCCTGCCGAGGTGCGGGTTCCTGCCGGTGAAGACGAGCGGCCGCCGCACCGGCAGAGGTACGGGAGGGAAGAGAGCCAGAAGCCCCCCTCGACGCTCGGCGAGCACATGGCCGATGTCCGGGACAAAAAAATCGCGCGATTTCTCTCCCCGGACAACACAGTCCTCTTAGAATCGAACGCTACCGATGTCGAGGGCGCACTCCAGAACCTGAACGGCGATGTCGAGGGGCTCGTCGTCGATCGCATCGTCGACCAGAAACTTCTCGATCAGCTCGGCGGAAGGGACCTCGAGTTCGTGGCTGCCCGGGACTTTAAAGGGATCATAAAGCGCCCGCTGTCCATCAGGCTTATAAAGATAGGATGATGGCTATCCCGGGTGCAAATTTATATATATTTATATTCACTATTTTTATCTCTGGGAGAGAATATGCACAAGGAAGAGTTAATAGCCTTACATGGGATTCTTACTGAGATTAAAGACTTTTTTGAGTTGCAGAACCCGGAGCTGAAATTTTCACAGTATTATGCGTTGAAGATAGACCCTTCTCAGGTGCATAAGAGCAAAATGGAACATAAATATGCAATATTCGTGCTCGGAACGGAACTTGCGAACGCCATGAAGGA
>DAOSER010000138.1:0-5749 GCA_035363235.1 Methanoculleus sp. | reverse complement strand
ACCATTTCCTCGATGCAAACATTCTCATCGGCTCCCTGACGGAGTGGGATGGGCAAGCACTATCGTGCACACCGCTACATGCAGCAGGAGGGGTTTTGGCGGCACACCAGCGAGCGCGTCTACCGCGAGTGTACCGGGGTGCCGGGTCGGTTCAGGAGGACGATCCTGCAGTACCTGGAGCAGAACCTCCCTGCCTATCCCGACCCCCCGGCGCTCGACCGGCTCACCGAACGGCGGGTGCGGGCGTTCTCGAGCAATCGGGAGCAGAGCGTGCTTCGCTCGTTTGTCCGCGGGAACATGGAGGACCTCCGCACTTCCTCGATACAGAGATCGACTATCTCTTTCCAGGCTCGATAGGTCGCATCGGCAAGATCGGCAGCGGCCTTCTGGCTCATCCCCGGGAGGGCCGTGACCCGGCTTCCCGGGTGGAGATCGGCTGTATGTACGAAGCAAAAAGGCCGGGGGGACCTCTGGAGGGTGAGGGGCGTGCGGGAGTATTTATCAGGGGTTGATATAAATAAATCCATTTCGTTTCCCTGATCAGGCATCGCCGGGACTCCCGCGACCGGTTTTCTGTTTTGCCTGATGACGGTCTCCCGGTTCCTCACATGGCATCAACGATCCGACGTAACGGAGAGGTACACGAATCTTTTTACCGGAGCAAAGGCCCTGAATGCATTTTGAGGCGAAAGCATCACCGCACCCCTTCCCTTGCGTTCCACTCCCGCACCAGCCGGGCGTAGCAACCCTCGCAGATCTTTGCCTCCGGCGAGCGGTAGACTACCTTCCCTGTCCGGCAGACATCACACCGGCCGAGTTCCACTTTTGTGCGCTCAAACGCCCGATGGTCGAGCACGCCAGGGAGGGACTCTTGCAGCCCGGGCCCCCGCTTTGCACTTATTTGCAGCGTTTTGCAGCAGGCGATGTCACTCAAATGACGCTTAAGAGGCGCCTGAACGATGTTTCCGCCCCCGGGGGGCAGTATTGTGGGATCACTTCCACCATTCTGGGTTTCGCACACACACGCACACTCACTCACCCCGGAGCCGGCATCGGGGGCTGTGTGTGTATTTTGTTGTACTTTAGTACCAGGAGAGAGAGGTTTCTCTCTATCTGTACAGGTACTGGTAGAACAGGCGCTTTTTCTGGCCGTTTGATCGTTGCAGCCGGTGCTGGAAATTTGCGATAAACCTGCTGCAATGGTGTAAGTGCCGGGATCGTCATCCCGGTCCTCATCCAGCCACACCCCACCGCCATGAATCCAGCGCCGGTAGCCGGCGGCGTCAAAGGAGAAGAGGTGTTCCCGCCGCCGCACCGTGCATCCGTCCACATCCTCGGTGAAGATCGTATCAAAGAAACTGACCGCCGGGCACTTCTCCAGGAGGCCGGAGTAGGTCGTCCCCCGGTTCGTGTAGCCGTGGAGGATGCGATAGGTCTGGTGGTAGGTG
The DNA here is from genome assembly GCA_035363235.1 of Methanoculleus sp. GTDB lineage: Archaea > Halobacteriota > Methanomicrobia > Methanomicrobiales > Methanoculleaceae > Methanoculleus. The sequence goes on along the minus strand of DAOSER010000138.1, from coordinate 4,301 downwards.
AGCCCGAGCGCCTCCTGGAGCATCTTGATCGTGAACTGCTCCCAGCCCATTGTCGCCACCGTCGCGAGCGCTGCGGCCTCGTTCTTCGTCGTCTTCGTCTCCTGCCCCCCGGTCTCGCCGTTGATGGCCGCATAGACCCGGGCCGCCGCCGCGAAATCGTCCAGGTTTGCCCGGATGCCGCCGTCGTACTCCTCTCTCTGGAAGCGGTGGAGGAGGGCGGAGGCCTTGATCAGGTCAAAGAGGATGCCCGGGTTGCGGCGGTTGGCGGTGGCGGCGAAATGCACCCTCGTTGCATACGGTATGGATATGTGGAGGCGCTCTTCCTTGAGGATGCTCCAGATCGCCCGGCAGGTGGGGAGGTCGGGGTCTTCGCCGTCACCGCCGTCCTCCCTTGCCTCCCGCTCCTTTATGTGGTGGAGCACCCGTGCGTCTTGCTCGAGGGAGTCGTCTATCCAGACGGTGAGCATCCGGTTCGCCACCTGGTCGTCGCCGGCATCCTCGACTTTTGCGAGCCACCAGACACACCGCTCGGGGATGCGGCAGACCTGGAGTTTGCGGTCGGTGGTAACGGTCTGGTGCTGGATGGTCAGGCGGAAGTTCGCGGTCGCGGCTTTGAGGATCTCCTGGAGGTCGTCGGAGAGCGAGACGTCGTCGAAGAGGAAGACGGTGCCCGGCTGAAGGCTGTTATTGTAGTAGAGCGCTTTATCCGAGACGGTCCCGGCGAGGCGGTACTCTTCCGGGACCTGCTGGAGCATCGTTACGCAGGCATGGGTTTTGCCTTTGCCGGAGTTGCCGGATATGGCGACGTGGAGGCCGTTTGTGTTCTCGACCGATTGGGAGGCGATGGAGAGGGCGAGGCACTCGGCGACGGTCCGGTCGCCGACGTGGGTCCGGTTGAATGTGTCAAGCAGGAAGGTGAGGGGGTCGCCGGTCCGGAGGATCTCAAGGGCATGTTCGCGGTGTTCGTCGGAGGTGGGTTCCTCCTCTTTTGGTTGTTCCTCCTTCTGCTTTTCTCTCCGCTTCGGTTCGTACATCCTCCGGAGTTCCGGCCAGCGCTGGGCGCCTCCGCCGCAACTCGCGTGGTGGCAGCCGGCAAAGAGGGCGCCGTTCGCAAACTGGATGGCAAACGCGCCGTCCTTGTGGGCTCCCGAGAACGGGCACTCGGCGAGGGTGTAGAGGGTCCCGCCCTGCCAGGGCCGGGTGCTCCGGATACCAATGCCGTGCTCCGCGAGCCAGCGGGCAAGGTCGATGCCGGCCCCCTTCTTCGGCGGGGATGGCCCCTCCCGGGGGAGGAGCCCGGCGATATGCTGGAGACGCTCTATCGGGACGATGATCGCATCCGCGGGAGCGGCGAGGATCTTCGCCCGGCGGTGGGGGCGCTCGGGGGTGTTGTCGCCCTTCCGCGATGCGGTGCCGTAGAGTTTCCATATCCGGGCGGCGTTGTGGTTTGCGGTGTCGACCGTTATGCGATCGTTTGAGAAGAGGGCGTCGAGGGTGGTGAGACAGCCCTTCACGAGCGCAGTTGCTGCCTCGTCGTTAGGAAGGTCTACCCGGTAGAGGAGGTGGGCGCCGTTCCCGGAGTCCGCCCGGATGGGTTCCGGGAACCCCTGCTCCGCAAGATACGCCGCGATCCGGTTCGCGGCGGCGATGGCCGCGTCGTGCTCGGCGTCGGTCGACGAGACCCCGCTCGGCCGGACGGGGTCGATGTCGACCGGGAGCCAGCGCCGGCGGGTGATGTCGGCGTCGGCGGTGGTGGCGTCTTTCCGCGAGAGCCGCATCTTGATCCGGTTCGCCCGCCGGGCGAGGAGGGCCGGGTTCACGGCGTTTAAGGTGACGTAGATCCCGGCGACCGACGGGTCGGCGTCGAGGGCTTCGACCGCCTGTGCCAGGGCCTTATAGTCATCGAAGTAGCCGGAGTGCGTCGCGCCGTCGGCGAGCGCCCGGACCTCGACCACGCCGCCGGCGAGGAGTTTCACGGTTCTCAGGATCTCGCTGCTCATACCGTCACCCCCAAAAAGAGGGGGGCGCTTGCCGCCTCTCCGCGGGCGACGCGCCGGAAGGAGACGAGCGGTATGATCCAGGCACCCTCCCGGGTCCGGATCACCACCGCACGGCCTGCCGGGTGCACCGCCGCGTAGCCCTCGATCGTCACCTCGCCTGTTATGGTACCGTGATCATGCCGCACCCGCGAGCGGGTCACCGGGGCCGGCCGGCCCGAAAAGATCAGGCCCGTCACATCTTCAGGGGCAATCCGGTACTGCTCGGCCTCGACGTGGACGATGAGCCCGCCGGCCGCCGTGCAGGCGAGGGTTCCCGCTTCCAGCATCATGCCCGCCCCTGTTCGACGTCGATGGTATACTGGTGGTTCCTTGTCCTCCTGACATGGATCTCGCGCACCGCCCGGCCGTGCCGCCGGATAACGCCGGCCACGGCCTGGGGCACCAGGAAGAGCTGGACGACACCTGCACGCTGCTCCTCGGTAGCTGTCCTTATTGCTCCCGGGGATGAAGTGTTATCGGCAGTCCCGTGTGAATCGATGTTGGCGCACGCTTCATCCCGTGGGCTGCCGTCTATCCTGTCTCTGCGTTGCATTCTGTTTCCTCGCTGTAAAACGGTATTAATCTGACTTTACCGCCGGCGGCCCGGCTCTCCCCGGGAGGCTCTGCCGCCGGGCTGCGTGTCTGGATGTTTTCTGTCATGCATTTCTCTCCTGTGCGGGGGAATCCCGGCGCCCCGGTCACGATGCCGGGCCTTCGGGCGGGCCCCCGCACACATACGAGGTCGATAAGGGGGCACATAAGGGAACCCCGCGCTTGGTGAAAGTGTATCGCTGCTCGATCCGGGAGGAGAAGCAAGATCCCGGCACCCGCCGCAGTGCCGATGATCTTGCTACTGAATGCCGGGTATCGGGTTTACCCGCCTGGAAAGCAGAATGGAGCGGGTAAGGATAGATGCGCCCGCTCCCTCGCGTTATTCGAGGGGAGAGGCCGCAGCCGGTCGACGTAGCGGTTGCCGGGCAGTGATCGTCTCCCGCCCCATCCGGGCGCCGGCGCCCTGTTCCGTCGGGCCGCTCTCGCCAGAGCGGGAAGACCGTGTACTGGATGTACCAGACGTACTCCACCACGGGTATCTGGAATTGGTAGCCCTCCCGGCAACTGGTGGCGAACCGGAAGCCGACGATCATGAGCCAGGCGAGCGAGAAGAGGATCGGGACGGCGGCGAGGACGGCGGCATAGAGCACTGCGGCCGTAAAATTCTTCTCCCGGGCGTTCGCCGCCCCGGCGTCGTCGCGGTTTCGATGGGTGCCGGTATAGTCCTCGATCCCCTGACGGCGACGCTTGCAGTCCATACCAGCCGATAGAGTTGAAAAAATCTCAACAAAATGGACTCATTTTCTAAAAGAGAGGTAGAGGACCTCTCTCACATCAGGGCCGGGGTGGCGTCGGCCCGGGTCTCGATCGTGCTGCGGATGGCGTCGTCCTGGTAGGACGATATCCGGACGGTCTTTCTGGTGAAGGTGACGTAGTAGTCGTCGCCTGCCGGGTCGTGGCACTTGAGCTGAGCGTAGTAGGAGTCGCCGGGGAAGTTCCGCTCGGCAACGCCTCCCATCGCGGCCGCGAGGGCCGTGTTTGCCATGATCGCCGCAGCCTAAGATGGATGCGGGAGGATATGAGCCTGACGTTATCGGAAAGCCGGGAACAGGCTCCGATTCGTCAATATAACCCTTACGGTCAGGCTTTTTGGGTCTGGCAACCTATAGTCTTTCAGGAGGGTTATGAGGATGGCCGGCGAGAAGACCGCCCGGGAGCTCATTTACGAGACGAACCGGGACGTGAAGTGGATATGCCGGGCGCTCCAGAGAATGGAGGCCAGGGACGAGGAGTTTGAGCGCCGGCTCCGGGCGCTCGAGGGGTGGCGGGCCGAGAAGGCCGGCGAGGAGAGGCGGATTTCGACGATCAGCGCCGGGGCGGGCGGGGTCGTGGGAGGGGTGGTGGCGGTGCTGTTACGGATGATGGGCGGGGGGTGAAGATTGCCGGCCGGGGTGGGTCTGGAATTGGCAAGCACCGCAGCCCTTCCCGCCCGGAGTATCATCCTCCTCTTTCCCGATATCTCCTTCCCTTCTCTGTCAGGCAGTACTTCTGTGTAGGGCTTTTCGGTGAAGCCGGCTGCGTCATCTGGACAAAGCCCGCCCCAATTGCCGGTTTCAGGTACTCATAAAGATATGTGGGCCGGTGACTGAGTCCCAGGCATTGCATTGCCTCTTTCGTCCCCAACGGCCTCTCCTCCAAACAGGCCAGAAG
>DAOSER010000137.1:0-5753 GCA_035363235.1 Methanoculleus sp. | reverse complement strand
CGTTTGGGACGCTTTGACGGCAGTTCGAATCTGCCCTGCCCCATCAGTTATGAACCGCGAGGCCGCCTGCGAGGCGTACCGGCGTCTTCTTCTACAGTATCCCATCGTCGACGGCAGGCGCCATTTTCTCGAGTTCCATAATCCCTTCGAGACGCTGATCCTCACGATCCTCTCGGCGCAGACGACGGACCGCGCCGTCAACGCCGTCCGCGACGCCCTCTTCTCCCGCTACCCGACGCCGGAGGCGCTCGCCCGCGCGGAGCCCGATGAGGTCGAGCCGCTCATCAGGACGATCGGCTTTCACCACACGAAGGCCCGCTACATCGTCGAGACAGCAAGAAAGCTCGTCTCCGACTTCGGCGGCGAGGTCCCGCGGACGATGGAGGAACTGCGGTCGCTCCCCGGCGTCGGGAGGAAGACCGCTAACATCGTCCTCTCCCACGCGTTCGACATCAACGTCGGTATCGCGGTCGATACCCACGTTCGCCGGGTCTCAAAGAGGATAGGGTTCACCGACAGCACGAATCCCGACATCATCGAGCGCGACCTCATGGCCCTCTTCCCCGAGGAGGCCTGGCGGGACATCAACTACCTCCTTATCCGCCACGGGCGCGCCGTCTGCACGGCAAAGAACCCGAAGCACGAGGAGTGTGTCGTCGCGGACCTCTGCCGGTATTATAGGGGGCTGCAGGGTGCAGGGGAGTAGGGTGGACGGGGCCGGCTCGTGGTTGCGCTCTGAGCTGTTGTTCTCCGGGACTCCCGCAAAGCCCATCTACGGATTTTTCAGGTAAGACCCATTGTCTTCTCCAGCGATGTCCCCACGGGACATCGCCTATCGCCACGCACTGCCCGCCCCCCTCCGGGGGGCGGGAGGAGCGCGAAGCGCGGGCGGTGGGGGTCGCAGGTAGAGCCTTACGGGGCAGAGACAGGGGAGGGGGGCTGCACCCCCCTCCCCGTCAGCCCCACCCCGCGTGGCGATATCCCCACGGTCCAGTGTACGGGATTTCTCACAGTTGTGATTCGTGTTCGTATTTGAGACGTCACGGGGTTCAAATCGCGAAATTCACTAGAACTGAAACAGAAGCACTGCCGGTTACAAGTTGCCCAGCCGCTGAAAAATCCGTAGATGGGACTATGCAACCGCTGCACCTACAGGCTCATGCGAATCCGCCGGACTTCGCCATGCGCTCTTCAATCATCGCGAAGTTCGGTTAAAAGGGAGTGCGAACGACCGGACAGAGAACCGGTTCTTTCAAAAAACCCCGCCGGCCAGCGCCCGCGCAGCAAGATAACACCCGCCGGCCACGACCGCTGCCGCCGGGATCGTCAGGACCCATGCGATGAGGATCTCGCGGACCACTCCCCACTTGACCGCCGAGTAGCCGCGGGTTGCGCCGACGCCCATGATCGCGCCGGTTGTCGCGTGGGTCGTCGAGACCGGGACGCCAAACACGTTCATCAGTGATAGGACACCCCCGGCGGCGGTCGATGCGGCAAACCCCTGGTAGGGCCGGATCCGCGTGATCCGGTTGGCCATCTTATCGATGACCCGCCATCCCCCTAAGAGCGTTCCGAGAGATATGGCAAGCGAAGATGCGAGGATAACCCAGAGCGGGACAGCAAACTCGGAGATCAGCCCGCCGGCAAGGAGCATGGCGGTGATGATGCCCATTGCGTTCTGGGCGTCGTTGCCGCCGTGACCGATCGCCTGCAGCGACCCCGAGAAGATCTGGAGGTTCCGAAAGAGACGGGATAAGCGCCGTGGGGGATGGTTGCGGAAGACGTGGGTGACGAGGATGCCGAGGACAAACGCGGATATGAAACCGAGCATGGGAGAGATGGCGATGAAGATCAGGACCGCGAGAATGCCGCTGATCTTCAATAACCCGGTTACAATGGCGAGCGGGATGGCCAGCGTCACCCCGATGAGTCCGCCGAGGATGAGGTTCCACGGCCTGAACTCCCCCGCCCGGTGTGCAAGCACACCCGTGATGATCGCACCGAGGATTGCACCCGTAAGCCCATAGAAGACGGTTTGCCCGATGAGCGCAGGCGACGGCCAGAGTACCACCCCCGTTCCGGCAGCCGCAATGCTGGCCCCGAGAAGCCCCCCGATCAGCGCATGGCTGCTCGAAACCGGGATCCCCAGGAATGATGTCGCGAGGACCCAGAGCACCGCGCCGACCATGGCCATGAGGATCAGTGTCGGCGTGAGGAATGCGGGATCGACGATCCCTCTTCCGATGGTTGCCGCGATCGCCGTGGTGAAGAGAAGAGGGCCGAGGAGATTGAAGACCCCTGCGAGGAGGACCGCCTGCAGGGGGGTTAAGGCCTTGGTCGCGATGATGGTTGCGATCGCGTTTGCGGCATCGTTCAGGCCGTTTGCAAAATTAAAGAGTAGCGCGAGAAGGATGCCGAGGATGATGATCGGGTCCATGGCGGTCAGGAATGTCTGATGGCTATGTCGCTCAAGACGTTCGCGACGTCCTCGCATTTATCGGTCGCCATCTCAAGGTTTTCGTAGATGTCCTTGAGTTTGATGATGGTGATTGCATCCTTTGTCTTGAAGAGGTCCATGATGGCGTGGCCGAGGACGTTGTCCGCGACGTTCTCCAGGCGGTTCACCTCGATGCATCGTTCCTCAATCAGGACGGGATTTTTGATCGTCCGGATGCCGTTGACGGCCTTCTCGATCTCGATGACGCTCAGCTGGATCAGTTTTGCAAGTTCGATCATCGAGTCGTCGGTCTCGGTGATGCCGTAACTGTACATCTGCTGTGCAGTGCCGTCGATGTAGTCGAGGATGTCGTCGAGTGCCGATGCAAGGCGGGAGATCTCTTCCGGCTCGAGCGGCGTGATGAACGTCCTGTTCAGCTGCTCGTAGATCTCGTGCGTGATCTCGTCTCCCTGGTGCTCGATCTCCTTCATCCGATGACACTTATCTTTCACGTTCTCGAAATTCTCGATGAATTCGACGAGCAGATCGGATGCAGAAACGACCGTCTGGGCCATCCTGTCGAAGAGATCAAAAAAAATCTTATCCTGAGGGATCACCCATTCCTTAATGCCCACAATGATCGTTATAGCGTTTTTCCGTCAGGGGCTATATAGCGATCGATCGTATCGCCCGGGTGGGCGGCAGGACACAATAAAAGGAGGCAGATTAGAATGCGAGGCTCCATAGCGGGCGCATCCGCCGCTCTTTCGGAGCAATCTGCCCGGATCTGCCGAAAGGCTGTCCCCCCGCCGCGCCCGCTCTCACTCCGGGGCCATCGGGAGAGTGTTGCGGATAAAGTCGAGGTCGGCCTCTTTTGCCGCGACCTCATACAGCATCGTCCCGAGACCTGAGCAGCGTTTCATGACCGGCAGCAGGACCTTCTGCCGGCGGACCTGGAGCCCGACGAGCATGGGATGCTTCAGAAGCACCTGGACGTCCTTGAACACAAAGTCCGGCGGTATCTCGTAGCACTCCTTGCAGTGCTTTCGAATGTAGTCGTTCGCCTCATCGGGCGTTACGTTTATAAGAAGTACCTTTCCGCCGAGGTTGTTTACGCAGCGCGATGACATCGAATGTTGTTCGTAGTTATACGAATAAATACTTTGCGCCGGCCGTTCACCGTCCCGGTCCTGCAGGAGCATTCGGGCAGGGCGCCCCTTGCGTCTCCCTGCTGGAGGGCAGCCATATATAGGAGGCGGTATGATGCGGTCACCATGGTCATTGCAGAACCCTCTACGAAAGGCTCTGAAGGTTTCCTCGACCTCGCGAGGGGGCGCTACAGCGTCCAGTCGTTCAAGAAGGACCCCGTCGAGAACGAAAAGCTCGGTGCGGTCCTCGAAGCCGTCCGTCTGGCCCCGACGGCGGCGAACCGACAGCCCTTCCGGCTCATCGTCGTCCATACTGCCGGGAAGGAGGAAGAACTCGGGCGTATCTACGCGAAACCGTTCTTCCGGGAGGCGCCGGTCCTCATCTGTGCCTGCACTGTCCCATCGGAGGCATGGACACGCTCTGATGGAAAGAACTACAGCGACGTGGACGTGGCAATCGCCATCGACCACCTGACGCTTGCGGCCACGAGCCTGGGGCTCGGCACGCACTGGGTCGCCGCTTTCGATATCGGTGCGGCGCGCGAGGTGCTGGGCATTCCCCCTGACGCCGAACCGGTCGCATTCACCCCGCTCGGGTATCCTGCCGATCGGCCGCAGGAAAAGCAGCGCAAGGAGGTATCGGAACTGGTGCGCTACGAGCACTGGTGAGCGGCCGATACCGGCCGCCCCTGCCGGAGAGGGGAACAATTATCGTATGTCGTGCGGATACTCGGATATGAAGCCGTATGGGATGCCGGGCCGCCCGCCCGGGTTTCATCTCTTCGTCCTCGCGGCTTTAGCCGCCCTCTTCATCATGCCCTGCGCCGTCTCGGGCGCGACACCCCCGCTGCTCCCTGATCTTTCCGTCTCGGTCTCAAACGACACCCTCTCCGGAGGCGAAGACCTTGCCGTCTCCGCCGTCTGGACCCGGGACGCGAGTTTCTATGGCCCCCCGAAGAGCGTTGACGCGCGCATCTACAGCACCGCTTCCGGCTCGCTCGTCGCAGGGTATACGATCCCGGAGGATGAACGTGCGGCCTCCGGCGACAGCACCCGGCATTTCCACGGCGTGATTGCACCCTCGGAGTTGCCGGCGGGGAGGCTCCTGCTCGTCGTCATCGACCCGGTCTCCGGCGCCGAGGCCCGCGTCCCGATCAACGTCACGGAACCGGGCCCGGATTACCCCGGCGTTCAGGTGCAGCGGTATGCCGGCACCGTCTTCCTCGCGGTTGCGGCGGTCCTGCTGGTCGTCCTCGGCGCCGGTCTCGGCCTGATGCTGAGGCGGTCGTGAAGGAGAGGCGGTGCCGCCGGCCGGCTCTTTTCGCGCCCGTGCCCGCCCCTGGTAGCGGGGCGCTCCGGAGCCCGTATTTCGTCACCGGTTCACCTACCGCGGCAGGAGGTCCCGTCCTGAAGGGCGGGGTAGTTGACTTAATGCCTGCAGCCGCCAACCATTCTTAAAGTGAAGCGTGAACCGGCAGTAAAGAAAGTCCTCTACTGGTGCGATCGGTGCAACGTCCCCCTCATCGGGCGCACCTGCGCCTGCGGTGCGAGAGTCAGGGAGATACCGCTCCTGCAGCCACACGACGTCCGGCCCGCCCTCGCGGCGGATATGGCCCTCATCCGGCGCCTTATTACCGAACGGTTCGGCGATATCCCGCTGCCCCGAGTCGTGCTCCTGAACAAGACCGGCGGCGTCGATCGGGCCGACCTCGTGATCGCGCACGGTGACCGGTTCGGCTGGCTCTCGTTCGATCCAATCGCCCGGAAGTTCAGCCTCGATATCGCCCCCGAAGCGCTCCCGCACATCCTGTCGCATGCAACCCGGGGGATCGTCGACCTTGAATCCGAGCCTGCGGTGAACGTCCATAAGGGCCGTATCGGTGGGAAACGGTTCCCCCTGAAAAATCCCGTGCCCGACGGGACGGTTATTGTCTCCTACAAAAACCGGTTCGGTACCGGCATCGTCAAGGATGGGCAGGTCCGGGTGAAAGAACTTGTCTCCGTCGAGCCCCGCACCCGGCCAGACCCGGGCTGGGACGAGGTGATCGAGAAGAACCGCTATCATTTGAAAAACCTCGAACGGAACGCCGTCCGCACCATCAAGAAGCACATGAACGACCGGCCGTGCGTGAACGTCTCGTTCTCCGGCGGCAAGGACAGCACCGCCG
>DAOSER010000136.1:0-5757 GCA_035363235.1 Methanoculleus sp. | reverse complement strand
TCTCGCGGAAGATGTAGAGCCAGACGTGCATCGCCGTCCACTGCTGGATGGGGGCCGCCGAGACCTGCTGCGGGACACTGGGGTTCTTCCAGACCCGCCTGCTCTGCATTCGTTTCACCGATTCGTACTTCCGCTGCCCGATGAACGAGAGGCACTCTCCCCAGTTCTCACCGATCAGGCGGCCGACAGGGTGGAGTTTGCAGACCTTGCAGCACCAGCGGTTGTCGACGGCCGGCGGTCCGTTCTCCTCAAACGTCTTCCAGAACGTCTCCCCATCAGAGACCCTGAAGACCTCGAGCCCGTAACGCTCCGCCACCGCGTCCACGTTCTCGCAGGTCTCGGGGAACTCGAGCCCCGTGTCGGCAAAGAGGAGCGGCACCGGGCCGAGCGCTTTTAAGACGACGAGCAGGGTCGCAAGGCTGTCCTTGCCGCCGGAGTAGGAGACCGTGGGCCTCTGCGGGTTCTGTTCCGCGACCTCGCGGACGAACCGGATGCTCGCGGCCTCGTACTCCGCGAGAGCCGGTCCGTTTGCCCTGACGGCGTCCTCCCACGCCGCCTCGCCGGGGACACAGACCGACCGGACGTTCTTTCGCGTCCGGACGACGACCCCCCGCTCCATCGTCGCGGCGGTGGCGGCATCGGCCTTTGCCCTCCCGACGCCGATGCACTCGCCGGCCCTCGTCAGGATGAAGACCTCGTCGCCCTCGCGGACGGCGGGGTCGATCGAGACGAGGCCGGGTGCGAGGACGCTTGCTCCCCCATCGCCGATGGACGGGATTGCGCCGTCGTCGACGACGACGTAGCGCTTCTTCGGCCGCAGGTAGTTCGCGGCGGCCGGGCGCGGGAGGGGCTCAAAGCGGCGCTCGTCCGGGAAGTAGCGGACCGCGCCCACGACCGCCCCGCCGAGGACGATCTCGTCCATGCGGTCTTCGGCGGGAACCTTGTTGAGGAGCGCGATATGGCCCTGTGGTATCAGCGGCGCTCCGAAGTGCTCGCTGAATATGCGGTTGATCCGCTCGATGTCGTCGGGGAACGCGGGCCGAGCGTCTCCCGGCGGCGTGACGGCTACCGGACGGGTCGGGGCGCCGCAGGCGCAGACTCCGGAGAGGACGGGAACGTGACAGGAGTCGCACCACCGGAGCAGGATCTTTCCGAGGTAAAGGCGAGACATTCTCATATTCGTTGGGGAGAAATGGATAAAAATCTTGGTGTATTCTCATCTTTTCCGCGTTATTCTGCCTGGAACGGAATTTTGTACTGCGAAAGGCCGCTTTTTGCCTGTGGCGGACGTTCCCGGCGTGCCGGGGGACAATGTCCGGGGTGCATACCGCATTCTTCCCAAACAAAGTTTTCCGGGTGCAGCAGGGCGAGGGATGCGTAGTATTAAATATATCCTCTGTCTCATAGTATTGTCATGTTCAATCATGTAGAATTGTACCCGTTGCCGAAACGATGGCATGCCGGCAATTCTACGGCGGTGGAAGGAGAACTACCACATGTACCGAGTGATTCCATGACCCCCCGTCTCCCGGCCGCAGAGACCGCAGGTGCAGCATCAGGCGTACCCGCGATCACAACCGGCTGTGGGATCCTGCCTGAAACCGTGACAACCAACCGCCCTCCGCAGCACGGGTTTGCGGTACGTCCTCCGGGGACGGCTGCTTGCGGCAGGCATCAGGTGGTCGGCCGGGATGTTCCGGCCATCCTCTCCGGACGAGGTGCATGGGGTGAGAGATATGCATGAGAGCAGGAGTGTAAAAATGGCGCCATTACGTGTTGCGGGAAGATCGCTACGAAAGACCGAGATCCTGGGGCTGCTCATCTTCACCCTCATGGCGGTCGTCATGCTTGCGGTCGGTACCGCGCTCTTCTGCGACTGGCTCGCCGAACCGGGGTCAGCGCCTGCGGGAACACCGGCCGAACACGGACCGATAACGGAAGGCCTCCGGATTGCCGGCGCGATTCCGGCCGTGGCTCTCGTGATAGGCGTCGAGGTGATCGGGGGGCTCTCGCTGATCACGCTCTATACGCTCTCCGGCGTCAGGCGCGGAGTATAGGTCCCCGGCGCTCCGATGACCGCCGGTGCGACCCCCTGATCCCTTCATGGGCACAGAGGGGTAAAACTGCATAATTTTTGCTCCAATTCAGGAAAAAAAGACTGAGTGCCCATAAAATTTATATCCTGACCGGATAACATCAGATATATCCCTCCTCGGGAAGGAGGTGTGTCATTCATGGCAAAGGACAAGAAGTCTCAGGAGAAGAAGCAGGAGAAGAAGCCCCAGGAGAAGGCTAAGAAGGAATAACCTTCAATCTCTTCTATCCTCTTTTTTGGCCGAACCTCCGGTTCGGAACACCGATGGCCTCCTTACCCCTCCGGGGCGTAGCGGCAGGTTCCCGGGCTCTGGCCCGCAGGGATGCACCGGCCGGGTATAAGTGGATGCAGTCACGGGCCAATGAAGGGCCCGGATCTGTGCGACGTACGAGACCGGACGCCGGAACCCGCTCCTTTCCGGACTGTGAGCGCGCATTCCCGGTTGGCGCGGCGACCCGGCCAAGGGCCTTATCCTTCCGCCCTGCCGCGGAAGAGGGAGGAGATCTCCGGGTTCCCGGGCCCGGCCTCGATGAGGATGCAGAGATCCCCGGCCTCGATCGATGTCCCGCCGTCCGGCCCGGCAAGCGTCTCCGCGCCCCTCCTGATCGCGAGCACCGTCACCGCATACCTCCGCCGCAGGTCGGTCTCGGCAAGGGTCTTCCCGGCGACCGGGGCGCCCTCCTCCACCCGGGCGATCGATATCTCGGCGTTGTCCAGGTGCAGTCCCATGTCCCGGAGCGACGGCACCTGCCCTGAGGCCCGCCAGAGCATCTCGTAGTTCCCGGTCCGCATCGAAGCGACGAGCCCATCGATATCGGTCTTCTGCACCGGGCATCTGACCAGGACCCGTGCAAGCACTTCCGCTGCGGTCTCGAACTCTTCGCAGACGACATCGTTCGCTCCGAGCGCGTATAGAGCGAGGGAATCCTCCATGTACCGGGTCCGGGTAATGATCGCGCAGTCCGGGTTCATCTTCCGTGCAATCGCCGTCACCTGGCGCGCCGTGGCCGCGTTCGGGATGGTGACGACTACCACGCGGGCGCGCTCGACCCCGGCGTGGGCAAGAACCCCCTCGTTTATAGCGTCGCCGAAGAAGATCGGTTCACCAATCTTGCGCTCCTCCCGCACCGTCTTCGGGTTGAGATCGACGGTCATGTAGGGGACTCCGGTGCTCCGTGCCGCTTCGGCGACGTGCCGCCCCATCGGCCCGAACCCGACGATGACGATATGCCCCTCTTTAGGCCCGTGTGCGGGGGCTACCTTCAGGGGCGCATCCCTTGCCCTGAGCCATGCCGGCAGGGGAAGGCGGCGGACGGCGGCGGTCGCCCGGGGTGCCGACGCGATGGCGAACGGGGCGACCGCCATCGTCCCGACCGACACCGCGAGGAAGATCTGCTCAAGGTCTGGGGCGAGGAGCCCGTACTCGATCCCGGTTCTCGAGAGGATGAACGCAAACTCGCCGATCTGGCCGATGGCAAGCCCGGTGAGGACGGCAGTCCGGAGGGAGACTCCTGCAGGGAGGACGGCAACGGCCCCGATGATCGCCTTGAGGACGATGACGCCGATGATGATCGCGACGATCAGGAGCGCGTGGGCCGCGAAGAACCCGGTGTTGAGGAGCATCCCCATCGAGACGAAGAAGAAACTGGTGAAGACGTCGCGGAAGGGGATGACGGTGGAGAGGGCCGCATTGCTGTACTCGGACTCGGATATGATCAGGCCGGCGAGGAAGGCCCCGAGGGCAAGGGAGAGGCCGGCCCGTGAGGTGAGCCATGCCGTCCCGAGGCAGAGGGTGATGACGGTGATCATGAAGAGCTCCCGGCTCCGGAGGCTCGCGACCCGGTAGAGGAAGCGGGGAACGACCCAGAGGGCGCTTGCCGTGACGGCGGCAAGGAGGACGAGGCCGAGGGCGAAGTTGATGAGCGACGGGACGACCCCGGCCGATCCCATGCCGCCGAGCATGGGGACGAGGAGGATCATCGGCACGGTGCTCAGGTCCTGCAGGACCGATATACCGAGCGCGAGCCGCACCGGCGGGGTATCCACCTCTCCCCGGTGCTGGAAGACGGTCAGCATCACGGTGGTGCTCGTGTGGGCAAGCAGCATCCCAAAGAAGATCGCTTCCGGCGGCGCGAGGCCGAAGGCCGATGCAATAACCGCGACGACGCCGATTGTCAGGCCTATCTGGAGCACCCCGCCGGTGAGCATCCCTTTCTTCATATCAAGGAGGCTCTTGAGCGAGAGTTCCATCCCTATGGTGAAGAGGAGGAAGATGATGCCGAGTTCCGCGAGGATCTCGACGTCGGCCCGGTCTGTGATGAGGCCGAGGCCGTACGGCCCGGCGATGATGCCGGTGAGGAAGAACGCCACGATCCCGGGCATCTTCATCCGGTAGCAGAGAGCGAGCGCTGCGATGGAGAGGGCGAATATGATCAGGACCTGTTCGAGGAAGACTGTATCCATGGTGTGGTTCCCGGCTATCGTGTCCGGCGGGCCGCCGCATCAGGGTGCCGGGCGTGCAGCACCGGCGCTCTCCGGGGAATGCACCCGGCCGGTGAGTTACGGAAAAAGTGTTGCGCGTCCCCTCTGATAAAACCGATGAGATATAGCCTCGTGCAGCACGCACGAATCCGAATTTCCCCCGGGATCGCCACGGCGGATCCGGCTACGCCCGCTCCCCGGCCGCTTCGCGAAAGACCCGGTCGTAGACCGCGGCGCTCTTCTCCCACGTAAAGAGTTCACGCACCCTCTCCGGCCCCCTCCGGGCCATCCGCCGATAAAGATCCCGGTCGCCGAGCACCTTTATGGCGGCGGCGGCGAGCCCCGCCGCATCTCCCGGCGGGACCAGGAGGCCGGTCGCCCCGTCTTCTACGGCATAGGGTATTCCGCCGACGTTCGTCCCGATAACCGGCGTGCCGCACGCCTGCGCCTCGATCAGCACCATGCCGAACCCCTCCGCACGGTCGCAGCTCGGCAGAGCGAGAAGGTCGGCGCTGTTGAAATACAGGGGCATCTCGTCCTCGGGAACGAAACCGGCAAAGATGACGTCTTCCAGGATCCCTTCGGCGGCGGCGAGCTCCCTGAAGTGGTCGAGGTAATTCCCCCGGCCGGCGAGGACAAGTTTGGCATCCATAGACGCCCGGATGGTCTTCATCGCCCGGATCAGGTAGTGAACGCCCTTATGCGGGCTCTCCCTGTCCAGGTGGCCGACATAGAGCAGGATCTTCTCGCCGTTCAGGTCGTACTTCCGGCGCAGGAAGTCCGAGCGGTCTCCCCCAAACCGCCCGAGATCGACGCCCGGGGCGGCGTAGCGCAGTTTTTGGCGGTGTTTTGAGAGGTGCGGCGACCGTCCGGCGTAGTACTCCGACGTGGCGACGATGATATCCGCGAGGCGGAGCGTCCGCGAACCGAGAAGCGGGTAGTAGCATCGCCCGAATGCCCACGTCAGGAGGTCCGAGCCGGTCAGGTCGTTGTGATAGGTCAGGACGTAGGGCACCCGCATCGCGGCCGATGCCCGGGCGGCTGCGTCGGCGATGAACGGGACCGGCATATGGCCGTTGACGACGTCCGGGCGCACCGATCCGATGATCTTCTGTAGCGCCCTCTTCCACGCGAGGCTGACGGGGGTGCTTGAGACCTTGAACTGGTAGGGCAGCCGGATC
>DAOSER010000135.1:4859-5777 GCA_035363235.1 Methanoculleus sp. | reverse complement strand
ACTGGGGCGCCATCGGCCACGTCGCCGGGAAGAAGGTGGGGAACCGGATCCCGATATTCCAGGGCATCCGGCCGGGCCGCGACCACCTCAAAGCCCTCGGCGCCGCGATGGCCGCGACCGGCGCCGTCGCCCTCTTCCATGTCGACAAGATCACTCCCGAGGCCCGGGTCTTCGCGTTTGATACCGGTGACCTCGACCGGGTGACGGTCACGGAGGACGAGGTCGAAGCCCTCTTCGAGGAGACCGAGGTCGAGGCGGTCGCGGTCGGGTGTCCGCACTGTTCCCCTGACGAACTCCAGGAACTCGCGGAACTCCTGCGGGGGAAGAAGACGACGAAGCCCTTCTACATCTTCGCCGCAAAGGGGGTCGCGAGACACAACCCCGACCTCGTGAGCGTCATCGAGCGGAGCGGCGCCCGGGTGATCACAGACACCTGCATGGTCGTCTCGCCCCGGATGGACGAGTTCGCTTCGATCATGGTGGATTCGGGCAAAGCCCTCGCCTACGTTCCCGGGATGTGCGGGGCACTCGCCCGGATCGGGACGAGGAGAGAGTGCGTCGAGGTCGCGACGTCGTGAGGGCGTTCACGCCCCCACCGATCTAACGTCGAGGACCTGCATCAGCCCCTCGTCGAGCATGTAGCCCCGGAGCCGATCGCGGTTGCCCCGCAGGCTCTCGATACTGTTGATCCCGGCGGCACCCAGGAGTTCGGCAAGCTCGAGCGTCCACGCCCGGATCAGGTTTGCCACATGGTTTGACGCCTCGTCGGGGTTCAGGCGGGCCACGAGGTCGGGCCGCTGGGTGGCGATCCCCCAGGGGCAGAGGCCCCGGTAACAGTTCCCGCAGACCCGGCATCCCATCGCCACGAGCGCCGCGGTGCCGATGTAGACCGCGTCCGCGCCGAGGGCGATCGCCTTC
>DAOSER010000135.1:0-4778 GCA_035363235.1 Methanoculleus sp. | reverse complement strand
GACGGCGGCGATCTTCACGAAGACCGGTTTCTTCCACTCCGTCGCCTCCTTGAGCCCCCGGACGAGCTGGGCGAGGTCCTCGATGCTGTAGATGTCATGGTGCGGCGCGGGGCTGATCGCGTCGCTCCCCTCCGGGATCATCCGCGTTCTGGAGATATCCGCACAGACCTTCTCCCCGGGGAGGTGGCCGCCGATCCCCGGCTTCGCGCCCTGGCCGATCTTGATCTCGACGGCGGCGCCGCGTTCCAGGTAGTCGATGTTCACCCCGAACCGCCCGGACGCGACCTGGACGATCATCCGGTCCTGGTAGGGGTAGAGAGCGGCGTGCAGGCCGCCTTCCCCGGTTCCCATGAACGTCCCGGTATTCTTTGCCGCCCGCGCCATCGAGAGGTGGGCGTTGAGGCTGATCGCCCCGTAACTCATGTGGCCGATCATGATCGGGGTCTCGATGCGGAGGTTCGGGGTGAGGGTCGTCCTGAGCTCGACGTCGCCGCCCTCCCGCCGCCGGAGATCGAGCCTTGCCGGTTTCTTCCCGAGGTGGGTCACGAGTTCGATCGGTTCGCGGAGCGGGTCGAGGCTCGGGTTCGTGACCTGGCAGGCGTCCAGCACCAGGCGGTCGAAGATGACCGGGTAGTCGAGGGCGTTGCCCATCCCCGCGAGGATGATCTTTCCGGTCCGGGCCTGGTTGTAGATCGCCTCCTTGGCCTCCCGGGTCCAGAGCGGATGGCTCCGGTAGTCGCAGGGGTGCTCCTCAAGCGTGATGGCGTCCCGGGGGCAGCAGGCGATGCAGCGGTGGCATGCGGTGCAGTTCCGGGAGTTGACCTGGATCCGGTCGCCGTCTCGCGAAAAGACCCCGTAAGCGCAGTTCTCGATGCACCGTCCGCACTCCATGCACCGGACGGGGTCGACGCTGACCCGGTAGCGCGGGGGGAGGCTCCCGATGATCATGCGACAACCCTCCCGATCACCGGCTCGCCCGCGGCCGGCATCCGGATCGACTCGACCCGCGGTTCCATCGCCCGAATCGCCGCCTCTTCGCTCGAGATGTAGAGCCGGTCACCGCACTCGCCGACGACCATCGGCCGGAGTTTGCCCCGGTCGGTGAACCCGACCATCACCTCGCGGTTCGCAGCCACAATGGCGAACGGCCCGTTCATCATCGCGGACGCGTAGGTGAGCCGCAGAGCGCTGTTCCACTCCCGCTCGGCCGCGGGCATCCGGCCGATCTCCTCCCAGAAGGGCGGGGCGAGCGCCCGGACCGCAAGGTCGACGTCAAGGCCGTGCCGCCGCACCAGAAGGTCGATTAAGTAGGCGACGACCTCGGTGTCGGTATACATCGTGCAGGTGTAGCCGAAACTCTCGATGTAGCGCCGGTTGGTCCCGTAGGAGGTGATCTCGCCGTTGTGGACGACGCTCCAGTCGAGGAGGTTGAACGGGTGCGCGCCGCCCCACCACCCGGGGGTATTCGTCGGGTAGCGGTTGTGCGCGAGCCAGATGTAGCCCTCGTAATCCTCGATGCGGTAAAAGTCCGCCACGTCCTCGGGCCACCCTCCGGCCTTGAACACCCCGAGGTCCTTGCCGGAGGAGAAGATGAGCGCGCCGCGGCGGGCGGCGTTGACCTGCATCACGAGGGCGCTGACGATATCGTCCTCCGGCGCTGCGCTCCCCGGCGGCGCGAGGGAAGGGTCGGGCTTGAAGAAGTAGCGCCAGGGAGTGTGAACCGCCCGGAGGTCCGGCCGGCCATAGGTGGGGATCGCCTCGTCGTGCTCGATCGTCCCCCACTGCGCGAGCGCCGAATCGAGGAGCGGCTTGTTCTCGCGGATGTTGTCGAAGAAGACATGGAGGGCGTAGCAGTCCCGGTAGTCGGGGTAGATACCGTAAGCTGCGTACCCCGCCCCCTCGCCGCTGCCGCGCTCGTTCATCATGGAGAGGGCTTGCCGGATGCCGGAACCATCCATTGTCCGGCGCCTCTTATCCATTACGCCAATTATGCCGCACATTACCATCACGGTCGACCCGCTCCCCTTCACCCCGGGTGTTAGGGGAACGCTCTGATAGATGTAATCCCACTAAGTATAAATAGTATTGGAAGGAAGTTTCCTTCCATATGTCCCCCGACAACATCTCAGCAATGCTTGAGCGCATCGAACAGGATAACGTCAAATTCCTCCGCCTGCAGTTCACCGATCTCCTGGGAATGCCCAAGAACGTTGCCATCCCGGCAAAGCAGGTCGGGAAGGCGCTGACCGGCGGTATCGGGTTCGACGGGTCGTCGATCGAGGGGTTCGTCCGGATCGAGGAGTCCGATATGGTGCTCAAACCCGACCTCTCCACCTACACCCTCCTGCCCTGGCGGCCCCGGGAGAACCGGGTTGCCCGGTTCATCTGCGACGTCTGCAAACCGGACGGTACACCGTTCGAGGGCGACCCGCGCTACGTGCTCCGGCGGGCGATGGAGGATGCAGCGAAGGACGGCTACGTCTTCAACACCGGCCCGGAACTGGAGTTCTTCCTCTTCAAGATGCTCGATGGCCGGCCGACCACACAGTTTGAGGACGTCGGCGGCTACTTCGACCTCGCCCCGACAGATCTCGCCGAGAATCTCCGGCGTGAGGTCATCCTTGCGCTCATTGAGATGGGGTTCGAGATCGAGGCGTCGCACCACGAGGTCGCCGAGAGCCAGCACGAGATCGACTTCCAGTACAGCGATGCCCTCCATACCGCAGACAACGTCATCACGTTCAAATTCGCGGTCAAGACAATGGCGCTGATGCGCGGCCTGCACGCATCCTTCATGGCAAAGCCGATCCAGGGCATCAACGGGAGCGGGATGCACACCAACTGCTCGCTCGCAAAAGACGGGGTGAACGCCTTCTACGACCCGGATGCCCCGCGGCAACTCTCGGAGACCTGCATGTACTTCATCGGGGGGCTGCTCGAACACGCAAAGGCGATCACCCGGGTCGCGAACCCGACCATTAACTCTTACAAGCGGCTCGTCCCCGGCTACGAGGCGCCCTGCTACATCAGCTGGAGCGCGAGCAACCGGTCGGCCCTCGTCCGGGTCCCGGCGCCCCGGGGCAACAGCACCCGGGTCGAGTTCCGCAGCCCCGACCCGACCTGCAACCCCTACCTCGCCTTCACCGCGATGCTCGCCGCCGGGATGGAAGGTGTCCGCAAAAAGATCGAACCGCCGAACGGGGCCGACAGGAACATCTACCGGATGACTGCAGCCGAGCGGGACCGCGACGGAATCGAGACCCTGCCCGGGGATCTCTCCGAGGCCCACCGGGCCCTGCTCGCCGACGACCTCATCTGCAAAGCGCTCGGCCCCCACGTTATGGAGGCGCTCACGAGCGTTGCCGAGGCCGAGTGGGACGCCTACCGGACAGCGGTCCACCCCTGGGAACTCGACCGGTACCTGGCGACATACTGAACACTTTTTCTTTTACAGAAGGACAACGGAGAGGCATCTGGTTCGAAAGCGTTTCGCGTTTTCTCATGCTCTGTTCCTAAGGGGACGTCGGACGTTCCGGCAGTCGCATTCTACGGACGGCCGTTCTCCGGAGCCTTGCTAACCTTCATAATCCGGTAAACACATAGGTGCGCCTTATCTGATAACCGGGGAGGCATATGACACAGAGAAAGGATATCGACACCATGCGAAGGCACCGGGATATCGACGGGCTGGTTGCAGCGCTCTCGGACCCCGCCGAGATTGTGCGGCTGACCGCGGCCGAAGCCCTCGGCCTCGTCGGCGACGAGCGGGCGATCGAGCCGCTGGAGCGGCTGAAGTTCTCGGACCCGGATACGGGTGTCCGGCGGGCCGCGTCCGTCGCGCACGCCCAGGTGGCGGCGAGGCTTGCAGCCCGGAAGGCTGCGGGGCGCTGACCCGCGAGACGCAGGCGGACGGGGCTCCGAATGTCTCCTCCCGGCCCTGCAGGAAACCCGCAGTCCGAGGGCGCCTTCGGTCCACCCGGTAAGGCATATATACCGCCGCGGCACTTCCTACGCAACAGAGGAACAGGAGACAGTTATGGCGACAATCGATGAGGTCGATACCATGCGTGACGCCCGGGACGTCGACGGACTGATCCGGGCTCTTCGCGACCCAGACGAGTTCGTCAGGGCGCAGGCGGCCCTCTCCCTCGGGACGATCGCAGACCCGGAAGCGAGAGAACCGCTTGAGAGGATGCGAAAAGAAGACCCGAGCCCCTCGGCCCGGGAGGCGGCCGCGACCGCGTACAAATGGGTAGTCGGCCGGATCGAGGAGGTCGAGGCGGTCCGGGGACCCAAACCCCCGCCGCCCTGGTAAGGCCGGCTCACAGGACGACGAAGTTGAGCCAGAGGAACACCGTCCCGATGGCCACCGTGACGAAGAGCACGACCATTCCAATCTTTAAGAACTCCAAGAACGAGATAGAAAAGCCGTTCCGCGCCGCGATCCCGAGAACGACAACGTTTGCCGACGCCCCGATGACCGTGCCGTTCCCGCCGAGGCAGGCTCCGAGCGAGAGCGCCCACCAGAGCGGGTAGATATCCATTGCGCCGCTCATACCGTGGATCAGGGGGATCAGGGTGGCGGTGAGGGGGATATTGTCGACGATTGCTGAGGCAATCGCCGAGAACCAGGCAATGATCAGGATGGCCTCGCCCTCCGAGTGGACGTTCTCGACCACGAACCCGGCGACGCTCGCGATGACCCCGGTCTCGACAAGGGCGCCGACGACGACGAAGAGCCCGCCGAAGAAGAAGAGGGCCGGCCACTCGATCTTCTC
>DAOSER010000134.1:0-5828 GCA_035363235.1 Methanoculleus sp. | reverse complement strand
CTATGCCACACCGATCGCGATCGGTCCGGGTGACCTCCCCTCCGGGAGCTGGTATCTCGCCTTTGTAGACCTGGGGGTAGTGCCCGTCGGCGGGAACCCGGCCCTCGCGCGAACCGGCTCGGTCAAGGTTGACTATCGGTTCACGGAGCTTGCCGGAACGGCATCGTTCGGTGTCTACGGTCTCCACGTCGGCGACGGCAGAACATGGACGAACCGGCAGTCCGGCTACGGCACCTCCGGGTACTACGTCTCCGGGACCGCTGCATCCGGCGACTCGCCTCGATGGGCGACCACTCTCCCGGAAGGCGACCGGTATGTCGTCGAGGTGGCAGGATCCCCGCGCCCGGTAGACGACGATGTGGCCCGGAACACCCGCACCCTCTGGTTCGAGCGAATCAACTCAGGCCTGGACGGGCTGCACATCACCACCGATCTCGCGGCCCGGAAAGGGCAGGTGACCGAGACCACCGATCTCGCGGGGTCGTTTTATATCACGTATACCGGCGGCAACAGGGTTGGGGATCTCTTCCTGATGGTCGCCGTGGACCGCCCACAGCCGGAAGGCTTCGGGCTCACGCTCGAATCAACATTCGTGGAGGATAACTGATGGTGAAACACCATTCCTACTTCAATCTATACGAGATCGCCCTGCTCTCGCTCTTCGGAGCCCTTGTCTTCGTCTTGCGGATGGCGATCGTGGTTCCTGTCCACATACCCGGGAGTTCCGGGATCTTCTGGGTTCTGCCGCTCGTCGTCGGCGCCGCCCTCGTACGAAAGCCCGGGGCCGGGACGTATGCCGGATTGGTATCCGGGCTTCTCGCGTCGTTCTTCGGCATCGAGCCGCTCCATGTCTTCGACATCTTCAAGTATACTGCAATGGGGATCACGATCGATCTCGTCTCCATGGCGTTTGGCTACCATCTCGACAACCCCCTTGTCGGATTTCTCGCCGGCGCTGCGGGGAACATGGTGAAGATGGTGGTGAACTATGCCGTACACCTGCTCCTTGGCGTCCAGGGTGTCTTTATCCTCCTCGGCATCGGGTTATCCTCGGCCACGCACCTGATCTTCGGAGGCATCGGCGGCATCATCGCCGCTCTGATCGTCGGACGGCTCTACAGGGCAGGTATTGTACATCAGGGCGATGTACCGGATGACGGCTGACCCCGCGATCGAGTTCAGGTCGGTCTCGTTCTGGCACCCGGCATTTCGGTCGATCCGGTCGCGGGAGGTGCTCGCCGGGATCGATTGCATCATCCGGGAGGGCGAGCGCGTGCTGCTGACCGGCCCGAGCGGCTCCGGGAAGACGACGTTCCTCCGGTGCTGCAACGGCCTGATCCCGCACGCCCGACCCGGCATCTTCAAGGGCGACGTCTTTGTCCGGGGACGGAATACGCGCGATTGCACGATTAGCGACCTTGCCACGACCGTCGGTATGGTCTTCCAGGACCCGGACCATCAGATCTTCTCAAACGACGTGGTGAATGAGATAGCATTCGGCCCCGAACAGCTCGGATGGCCCCCATCACGGATTGATCGGGCGGTCAACGAGATCCTGGAGCAGTTCCGGCTTGAACGACTCTGCGACCGACAGACGACCGAACTCTCCTGGGGAGAGCGTCAGCGCCTGGCGATCGCCTCCGTCGTTGTTCTGCATCCTGCAATCCTCATCCTCGACGAGCCGTTCTCCGGGCTTGACGCCGCGAGTGCGGCCGGGCTCCTCGACCTCCTCGACACGTTAAACAGAGAATCCGGCCTGACGATCATTCTCTCCGAACACCGGACGGAACTTGTCGGACGATGGGCATCGCGCCGGATATCCCTGGTTGATGGAACGCTCATCGAGCCCCCCATACCGGCTGCTCTCCCGTGGGATCACCCTCCTCGCCGGAGGGCAAGACCTCCCCGTGCCGGCATCGTCACCCTGGAAAACGTCACGTTCCGGCACCCGGGTAGAAGTCTCCCAGCTATGGATGGCATCTCCCTCACTGTCTATAGCAGCGAGGCGACGGTGCTTGTCGGTCCGAACGGCTCGGGAAAGAGCACGTTGTTGAAACTCTTGAACGGCCTTCTTCGGCCGGAATCTGGACGAATCTTCGTGGATGGGAAGGATAGCGGGGAAAGCACCGTCGCCGAGATCGCCCGCACCGTCGGTCTGGTCTGCCAGCATGCCGACTACCAGCTCTTCGGGGAGACCATCGCCGAAGAACTTGCTTTTGCCCCGGCAAACCTCGGCATTCCTCCGGGCGTGATTACGCAGCGGATCGAGCGCGTGCGAGAAAACCTCGGCATCGGGCATCTAGGGCTTACCGCTTCCCCGCTTGCTCTCTCGGTCGGGGAAAAGCAGCGCGTCAGCATCGCCTCCGTCCTGACGATGGATACACCTGTCCTGGCGCTTGACGAACCGACGCTCGGACTCGATCCCGTTGCCAAGCGGAGGCTGGGCGAGCTCATCGATACGCTCTGCGCCCATGGAAAGGCGGTCGTCATCGCGACCCACGATGCAGAGTTCTCCGCTGCCGTCGCGGACAGGGTTGTCAGGCTCGAGCGCGGCCATATCGTGGACGATTTTAGAGTGCAGAAGGGGCATGCATGACCAACAGGGATGGGCGGCACGGCCGCATGCATGCGTATCGGGCGGTGGGCTACATCCCGGGCGGGTCGTTCCTTCACCGGATGGACCCGAGAACCAAACTCCTGACCATGCTTGCGATCAGCATCGCCGCGTTCGCTACGATCTCGCCTGTTCGTACTGCCTTTCTTTTTGCCTTCGTTGCCGGGCTTGCGGCTGCTACAGGACTCGTACGACCGTTTTCTCGGGCGCTCTTCCTCCTCCTGCCGCTTCTCATCTTCATCGTCGCGGTCGATGTCTTCTTTCCTGAGGAGACCTGGGGACATGTGTACTTTTCAGCTCAGATCGGTCCGTTCTCATCAGTGATAACCTCGGGCGGGCTGCTCTATGCCGCGGCAAAAGGGATCAGGGTTCTTGTCATCGGCGGTATCTCGTTCCTCTTTGTGATGACCACCTCATACACCGATTTCGTTGCCAGCCTTCGCATCAGCCGGTTGCCCCCCCAGATCGCCTTCTCCCTCGGGTACGCGTTGAAGTCGATGACGGCGCTCTACGATGACCTCCGAAATATCATGGATGCCCAGCGTTCCCGGGCACTTGAGTTCGACCGGGGGACGCTCATCAAAAACAGGAGGAAATTGATGGCGCTCGGCGTACCGATGACGGTATCCATCCTGAATCGGGCCCGGTACGTGACCGAAGCGATGCAGAGCAGGGGATTCGCCTCAGCATCGGGTATAGCGATGGTGCCGATATAGGTGGCTAACTCTTACCGGCCTGCTTCAGCTGCCTCTTCCTTCTGCCCGAACTCTCCTCGGATCCCTTCGGCGAATTTATCAAACCCGATCTCGTCCATCTGATCCGCAAGGGGCCGGCCGCTCCAGGCGGTGCGGTAGATCCAGTAGACGATGCGGTCGACAACCTCGACAACCTCCTCCTCGGTCTCGACGGTGACGAGTTCTCTTCCTGCGGCGGGGGAGGCTCCGCGCCGGCCGCCGACCGTGATCTGGTAGTGGGCATACTCGGATTTGAGGAGGCGGTAGGGGCAGGAGTGGATGCAGATACCGCACTGGACGCATTTGCTCTCGTCGAGTACTGATACGCCGTTCTTCAGTTTTATGGCGCATTGCTTGCAGTACTCCACGCAGGTGCCGCATCCCGTGCAGAGTCCCGGAACACGCAGCGGCCGGATCCTGCCGATGATCCCGATGTCGTTTAAGAGCGGGCTGTTGCACATGTAGGTGCAGCCGGATATGGCGATGCGGAGCCGTATCGGGAGTTCCTTTCCGAAGACCCGGTCGTCAATCTTCCGGGCAAGGTCGATCGTCTCGCAGTTGGAGTATTTGCACCGCTCCGTGCCCGGGCAGGCCATGATATTGACGACTTCGTTATACTCCGCCCCTATGGGGGTCCCATTTTTCTCGAGAGCCTTCACGATCTTCTTAAGATTCTCGGGGTTCACGTGCGGGATCTCCACCGCCTGGCGCATGGTGAGGTGGAGTGTTCCATCCCCGTACTTCTCGCTAATTTTAGCGAGCTGCTTGACCTGCGTAGCGGAGAGGACTCCTGCCGGAACCCGCAGCCGTACCGTCGCATAGTCTGCGTTCCGTTCGGTGATGATCCCTCCCCGGGAGTGGAGGGTAGGGTCTTGCATCATTCTACAGTAGTAGCGGCCGCCGGGATAAAAAGGGTGGTTACATGAGGGCAAGGAGGAGGACGATCGCCGCCCGGGCAATCTCGTTTGTTGCGCCGACGACATCGCCGTTCACCCCGCCAAAAAGCCGCCGGGAGAGGACGAGCATCAGTGCGGCGATGACTGCCGTGGCCGCGAGGGCGAGCGCGATATGCATCCGGGGCACCGGCAGCAGGAAGAGCGGCAGCGCGAGGAGGAAGGCCGGGAAAAGGAACCACGGTTTTGCAAAACCGTGAAGATAGGAGTGGATTCCCTCGTGGAACGGCGTGCCGAGTGTGGTGAGCCAGGACATCGCGACCTTTGCCAAGACCTCGGCGGTGAGGATGGCCGCCGGGAGGTGCGCGGCGCTCTGGAGCCCGGCGAACGCAAGGAGCGTGACGATGATCCCCGCGGCAACGGCTCCGGCCCCGGTGGTCCGGTCGGTCATGGCCGCGATCCTCTTCTCCCGGCTCCCGTGGGCCATGAGCCCGTCGCCGAAGTCCAGCAGCCCGTCGAAGTGGTTGCACCCGGAGAGAATGAGCACCGTCGCGAGAGCAACGGCCGCACCCACCACGGGGGATGCTATCCAATACGTAATCCCGGCCGCTATCCCGCCGACAACGTACCCTGCGAGCGGGTAGAGGTAGGAACGGCGGGCGAAGTGCTCGAAGTCGGCCGGCTTCCCGAGGGGGAGCGAGGTGCAGAACTGCAGGAGGGCGAGGACTGATTTCACATCGATCCCATTGACTCACTGTAGAGGCGCGATGTGCAGCCCGCGATCAGCCCGGCGACGGCGTCGTCGAGGAACGGCCCGAGTTCTTTCAGGATCCCCGGTTTCTTCTGGTCGTACCGGGTGAACTCGAACCGGGCGTAGGTTCCCCCAATCACCTCGGCGATGGCCATCCCGATGATCTCGTCGGAGAGGAGGAAGACCGGGTCGTCGGCGATCTCGGAGTTCTCCCGCTTCCGGTAGAGTTCGTCCTCGAGCAGGACGGCCCCGAGGAGGAGCGATGAAATGTTCGGATCCTGTAGAGCCTTCCCGATCTTTGCGTCAAGCCTGCGCGCGGCCTCATCCGCCCCTATCCCATGGGGAACGTAGAGTTCCATCGCAGCGGCGACGATATCTCTCCTTACGATGCCCTTCTCTTCCAGCCTGCGCTCTATCTCGAACATTATTCAGGTATTTGGGTTGGGAAGGTATTTTGGCGTTTGTGTTTAAAGGCGCTCGGAGAAAACCGAAGGTCTTTGACGCGTGAGCGTAGCGAACGTGAGCACCGGAGGTGCGAGCGGCGACGGACAGGATTGGGGACTGCGCCGCGAGAGGGGGTGCATGTGGGTTTTTCGGGCTCGTGCTCGTGGCTATTCTGTCCATAACGTTCTTGAACACGGATTCCCCTGGGATATCGCGCTTGGGGGAACGACGCTCCGGAGAACGACCGTCCGCAGGACGGGAGTTTGAGAAGCCATCAGGCTTCGAGGAGCGGAGTTCGAGCACCGCAGGTGCGAGGCGCGAACGCAGTGAGCGTGAGCACCGTTAGGTGCGAGGCGCGAACGCAGTGAGCGTGAGCACCGTTAGGTGCGAGG
>DAOSER010000133.1:0-5872 GCA_035363235.1 Methanoculleus sp. | reverse complement strand
ATCGCACGCCATAAAGAGGGAGAGCGTGCTGCTGAATAAACTCCGGATGCGGAATTTCAAACGGTTCCGCGACCAGGAGATCGTCTTCCAGGACGGCATCACGGGCATCGTCGGGAACAACGGAACCGGCAAGAGCAGCATCGTCTCTGCCGTCCTCTTCGCCCTTTACGGCCTGCAGGGCACCGGGCTCGACGGAGATTACATCGTCAGTTCTTTTGCGGGACCGCATGACGTCTGCGAGGTCCGCCTGGACTTCTCGGTCGGCGGCAACGAGTACGCCGTCGTCCGGAAGTTCAAGCGCCGCTCCTCCTCGAATCTTCATGAAGCGAACCTCTACCTGAACCAGAAGCTCCTCGCAAGCAGCGTCCAGAAGGTGGGGCAGGAGGTGCAGCGGATCATCGGCATGGGACCCGGTGACTTCCGAAACACCATCTACGCCGGACAGAAGGAGCTCCTCGCCCTGATCGAGAGCCGGGCCGGGTCCCGGAAGGACTGGTTCATGCAGGTGCTGGGCATCGACTATCTCAAGAAAGACAGCATGGAAGGCCTCAAACAGGTCATAGACGCCCAAGAAGGTGCTTCCCGCGAACTCTCCGGCCGGCTCCAGGAGTTGAATGCCGACGGGATTCGAAACCGCCTTGCGGCGCTCCGCGCAGGGCTTGCCGGTGCGGAGGATGATGCGGAGAAGGCCGTGGCCGCCGAGAAGAGCGCCGGCGAAGCGCTCGATCGTGCGCGGCAGGAGCGCGACCGGCTGCTCTCCGTCCGCGACCGTTACCTGCACCTCGCACGGGAAGAGAAGGTGCTCGCGGCTGAGATCGAGCGGCTCCAGAGCGAGTGCCGGGAGGGGGAGGCAGAGATCGCAGAACGGCAGCGGCTGCAGGCGGAACTCGAAGAGCTCGCCCTCCTTGCCGACCGCTACGAGTCCCTGAAGGCGGAGGTGGCCGCGCTTGCAGAGGAGAAGGCCCGCGCCGACCGCCTGGTTCTCGAAGCGAACGGTGCGGAGGAGCAGGTCCGGGGGTACGGCGAACGACGCGCGAAGATCGAGGCCGAACTCGCCGCGCTTGCAGAGGACGAGCGGGCTGTTAGCGGCCTTACCCGCGAAGTCGCGGAGTGGCAGGCCCTCCGCGACCGCATCGCTGCGATGAAAGCACTCCAGCCGGAATACGACGCTCTCCGTGAAGAACTCGCCCGCATGGACGAGCGGTTCGCCCAGACGGAGCTGCGGGTCAGGGAGAACCGGACCGAGATTGAGGAGATCGAGGAGAAGACCCGGCGCCTCCGTGCGCTCGAAGAGGAGACCGGCGACTACGAGACCCTCCGCGCCCGCGAGGAGGTGCTCCTCCGGGCCCAGGAGCACGCCCGGCAGAAAGGGCGGTGCCTGCGGGAGATCGACGCCGCTTCCGAAGAGATGAGCCTGCTCGAGAGCGAGATTGCCGGCCTTGCCCGGCAACTTGCCGGAATGGACTCCCTCGAGGAAGGGATCGAGTCGGCGGAGAGCCGGAAGGAGTACCTGACCTCGCGGATCAGCGCGTGCGCCGAGCGTCAGGAGACGATCCGCGAGGAGATCCGCAGGCTTGCCGAACACCGGGCGGAGATCCTCACCGCGGGTCCGGAAGGGTCGTGCCCGACATGCCACCAGAGCCTCGGCGAACACTACGAGGAACTGGTCGGCGACCTTGCAGCCGCCACCGCGTCGATGCAGAAGACCCTTGCCAATCTCGAGGGCGAGCATGCGAGGGCGGCCGCTGAACGGCAGAGCCTCGTCGCTGCGCTGAAGGATCTTTACGGGCAGCGCACCATCTCTCAGCGCTTAAAAGAGCAGCACGCTCTTTACTCGTCCCGGTACGAGCAGAGCGCGAACGTCGGAGAGCGATGGCGAGCCGAGGCGGAGGAGCACCGTGCCGCAATGCGGTCCCTCGGTGTGGAGGAGTACGACCCGGCGGCGCACACCGCCCTCAAGGAGCGGCTCTGCGTTCTCGCGGAGATGCGCGCCGCGGCCGATACCCTCCGGGGCGAATGCAGCCGCCTCCCCGTTCTCCAGGAGGAGCGGCAGCGGCTCATCGTCGATGTGGAGGCCTATCTCACCCGTAAAGAGGAGGTTGAAACGAAACTCTCCCGGCTCGGGTTCGACCCGGTGGTCCGACAGCGCCTGGAGGCCGAGGAACAGGCGCTTGAGGCGTCCTGCCGTGCATACATGGAGGCACAGGCCCGGCTCACGCGGCGGCCGGCGCTGGAAGAGGAACTGCAGGCCCTCTCCGCACGGATTGAAGGGCTCCGGGAGAGGGGGCAGGCCATTCGAGACGAACTTGCCCGCCTCTCGTTCGACCCGGACCGGCTGGCGCACCTCAACGAGGAATGCGGCCGCGCCGAAGCAGCCTACCGGAGAGCGTTTGAACTCCGCGTCCGCCTCGAGGAGGTCCCGCGGCTGCTCGAAGGGCTCGAGGCAAAGCGGGACCTCCTCGCGGCCAGGGAAGCCGAACTGTTCCGGGTCAGGGCGGCCATCGAGGAACTCGGTTTCGATGAGGCGATGGTCGCGGCGGCACAGGAGGTGCTCGCGGCCTGCGAGAGAGATCTTCTCGCGGCGCGGGAGCGGGGGTATGCCGCCGCCGCCCGGATAAGCAGCCTGAAAGCGGAGATCGAGGAGGAAGCCGGAAGGCTCTCCCGGTCGGAAGATCTCATCAGGCAGCAGGCGGCGCTCACTGAGGAGATCGGGCGCCTGAAGCTGACCCGGTCGCTCATTAAGGACTACACGGACTACCTCCTCCAGGTGGTCAGGGACCGGATCGAGGAGGAGGCGGGGAGGGTGCTCGCCGAGATCACCGACGGGCGCTACGGCACCGTGATGCTGGACGACGACTTCACCGTCCTCGTCCACGATATGGGAGACGACTACCCGGCCGACCGGTTCAGCGGCGGAGAACAGGATGACATCGCCATCGCCCTCCGGATAGCCCTCTCCAGGTTCCTTGCCGAGGTGAACGAGGTGCACGATTCCACGTTCCTGATCTTCGATGAGATCTTCGGGAGCCAGGACGAGGGGCGGCGGAACAACCTTCTGCGGGCGCTCCGGACACAGGAGGCTCACTTCCCCCAGATACTCCTCATATCGCACATCACCGAGGTCCAGGACGAGTTCTCGACGACACTCATGGTCGAGATGGGCGCCGACCAGGCAAGCAGGGTCAGGGAGTTTGAGTGATGGACCCGAAGGCCGTTTACCGGGACGCGATCCAGCAGGTTGCAGGGAGGATCCGGAGATCGGTCCCCAGCGATCTGGCCAAACAGTTTGCATTCGCCGGCAGGTTCGATGCATCGTCCTATCGGCACTGCCTGCCCGAGTTCGGCGGGGCCGTCTGCGCGGTGGATGGGAGCAACACCGTCATCCTCGATGCAGGCAGTTTTGCCGTTGCCGCCGTCAGGGCGTCGGTCAGCGCCTACGCGAGCGGCGCTCGCCTCTGCCACCGGACGACGCCGCTCTATATCGTTACGGTCAACCCGGGAACCGGAAACGAGGACTTCGATGCGCTCTTTTATGACTGCTTTCACTGCTCCCCGAAGGTGCACCTCGACCACGACGACCCGATCCGGAATACCGCGGTCATCCGGGACACCCTTGAGTTCTGGGCGGCGATGGAGATGGCCGCAGAACTCGATGCCGGGGGCCTCATCGTCCTCGACGGCACGCTCCAGGTCCGCCATGCAAGCCACGACGAGGTCGTCGAGAAACTCCTGAACCTCTGCAATCTCCGGGGTGTGCTCATCGCGGCGGTGACGAAACGGACGTCGCTCACCTGGGGCGGGGGACACCCGATCGTCCCGGCGGCGGAGGGGCTCGCACGTGAACTCGGCGTCAGTGAGCCCTGGTATCTCTGCGTCTCGGCCGCCGAGGGCCTGCTCGACCGCCAGGGGGCGTATCTCTGGAAGCAGCGGGGCGAGCAGTATGTCGCGCGGCTGCACCCGCGGGCAAAACGGGCGTTCAAGGTGGAGATCCCCAAATACTACAGCCCGGAGATGGTCGAACAGGTCTTCTCCGCGCTCGCCTCTTTCGCCGACGACGGGCGGGTCACAGGCTACCCCTATCCGCTCCTCGACGCCCACCTGACGACGAAGATCGGGAAGGATACGGTCGACCAGGTCCGCCAGGACATCATCCGGGGCATGGATCTGCTCGGCATGAGCCTCGCCGACTACACCGGCATCTTTGGAGACTACCACGATGAATTTGATCGATATTGACGGCGACGACGCCTCGAAATACCGTCTGATCGGGGACCGGGTACTCAGCTACCGGTTTGCCGTCCCGCACGACGAAGAACTCTTCCTCGGGGACATCTTAAAGATCACAGACGACGTCAAAGGGCTGACGTTCTTTGCCAAGGTGAGCGACCTCCTTCACGACTGCAACTTCTCCGACCCGAAATGGGACACCCGTCCCCACACCGAGCACTTCTACGAGATAGGGGAGGACGTCTTCATCCTCGTCGAGGCGATGCCGCTCGGGTACGTCGGGGGTGACGGCGCCTTCCGGAAACCCCGGACGATCCCTGCAAAGTTCTCCCGCGTGGAACTGCCGGAGTCCCGCGACTTTGCGTTCCTCTCGCAGGTGATGGGCGAGATCGAGGTCGGCGTGATGAAGACCGGCCAGGACGTCTTACAGGACGTCAGGGTGGCGCTCCACGCGCCGGTGATGCGCCAGCACATGGGCGTCTTCGCGACGACCGGCATGGGAAAGAGCAACTTCATGAAGGTCTTCTGCGCATCCTGTATGCAGGCCCGGAAGTTCGGGCTCCTCATCGTGGACCCGCACGGCGAGTATGTGGCGGGAGGGAAGTCTTCGAGCGGAGAGGATACCATGGGGCTCCTCCACTACCAGGCCGGCCGGGACGGGCTCAAGGTCTTCTCCACCCGGCCGGAGCAGTTCAAGCGGAGATACCATTTAAGCGATCTCTATCTGGACTACGACGACTTCAGGGCGCCCGACCTCCTCCTGCTCTACGAGCACTCCCCGCCCCAGCGCGAGGTTGTGGAGATGCTCGAGAGCACGCCCGGTTCTGAGGTGATCGACTTCTTCCAGAGCACCGATTTCGCAACCTTCGACGCTGAGACCTACGCCGGCCGGCACGCCCGGATTGCAAGGGACTTAAAGAACTTCTCGCCGAGCACGCTCTCGGTGATGCAGCGGCGCATCGCAGGCATGATGAACCGGAACCGGGGCTTCTTCCGGCGGCAGGGTTCCTCGATCCCGGATATCCTGAAGGCACTCCACGAGAACAAGGTCGTCCTGATCGACATCCCGGGGATGAGCGAGCAGAGCGAACTCTTTGTCCTCTCGATCATAACGCGCAGGGTCATGCGCAGCCACCAGGGCGAGGAGGCCGGGGGCGAGGGGGAGCCCAGGCAGGTGCTGATCACCATCGAGGAGGCGCAGCGGGTGCTGGGCTCAGGGCTCGGGAACACCAGGACGTTCCGTGAGGCCGCGATGGAAGGGCGGAAGTTTGGTGTGGGGCTCTGCGTGGTCACCCAGCAGCCCAAGAACATCGATGCCCGGGTCCTTGCGCAGCTAAACACCTTCGTGGTGATGGGGCTCTCCGACCGGGGGGACCGCGACATCATTGCAAGCAGCGCAAAACAGGACCTCTCGCGCCTGGACACCGAGATTCAGACACTTGAGGCGGGAGAAGCGGTCATCAGCACCATAGGCATACCCTTCCCGGTGAGTACCCGGATCCATCTCTTCGAGGACTACATCCGGGACCTCAACAAAAGGCCGGGTACGAGGCCGATAGACGAAGGGCTTGATGCGACATTTTGAGAAGAGACGCGCGAAGGTGATGTTGGCAGGATCCTATCCTGTGTCAACTGTCCCTTCACT
>DAOSER010000132.1:0-5929 GCA_035363235.1 Methanoculleus sp. | reverse complement strand
CGATCGTCTCCCAGTCCTCATCCGGCAGCATGATGGTGATGACCGGTTCGCCGTCGTCACCCGGCGAGACCGCGGCTTTGAAGGTGAGCGTGGGGACGAGACCGTTCTGGTAAAGGCTGACCTGGAACTCGAACTCCTCTTCGGTCGAATTACTGGCTTTATCCCTGAACGCATGAAGGGTGTCCCATAAGTTCTCCGTAACGGTCTCCTGCGGGATGTTCGGAAACGGTACCATGCTCTGCGCGGCCCGTGCCGAGACCGCAAGGGGAAAGGTGATGCCTATGTCCCTTCCCATCCGGGTGATCTCGATCAGATCCCCATCATCGATAGCGTCCTGCCGGGCTTTCCTCTGATGTTCCGGGTCCGCCAGCCCCCAGATGTCGGCAGGTGCCCGCACCCTCGATCTGCGTATTTTCATGGATATATCTCTCCGGGTAATTCCGCGCTCTTCCATACCACTATAGGGGTATCGACCATAAAAGATTTATCAAATATCTTGCGAGATTTTGCGATTTCTTTGGCGCTAAAGGCTTATTCAGAGAACCCCGGGAGTGAATCGGCGCCGTATTTCGTGAAGATGCAGGATGCAGGATCCAAAAAAGCGATTATGAGGCAAATGATCCAAAAATAACGCATATTAATGCCCGGATTGGTCACCATGAACTACGATCCCGGGAGAGGGACTCAGACAAAGCCTATATAGAAGCAGGGTGAGTCTTGAGGCAGTGATTCCCCCCGTGACACCCGCTTCCGGCGATGCCTACATAACACTTCTTGGACGATCAACATGGGCGCTCGTCAACGCATATCATGCAGTCTTGCGGGAGAAGGGGTTGCGCCCCGAACAGGTCGCTATCGTCACCGAAGAACCCTACGCGCAAGAAGCATCGATCGCTGCCGAGGCTGTCCGGATAGTCTCGGAGGGATACGGGCAGGTTCCCGCGATTCGAGTGGAGATCCTGCCCGAAGCGGACTTTATCCGGGCCGGACAGACAATCCGGTCGCTTGCCGAAGAATTCATCCAGCAGGGGCTCTCTGTGGCGATCGACATCACCTCAGGAAGAAAGGTCACGGTCGCCGGAGCACTCCTCGCGGTATCGCTCGCGGGGCTCGATATCCGGCACATCTATTACCTTGCCATGAAGAGCACCGACGATGTCGCAAAGCCGTATATGATGATCCCGCGCCAGATCCAGAGTATCCGGGACGTTATGGAAGATGCGAGGGCAAGGACATGAACGATGCGGTCATCAGGGAGAGCGAGTTGCAGGTCCTCATCAACAGCCTCGATGAGGTCCGCGTCACCTATCCGCTCTACGAGGGGGAGATCCTGGTCGCACGCCCCGAAGGGGCTGGTTTCCGGCTCGAACTGCCCTCAACACGCGAGGTCTTCCGGGACTGGCTCGCCGAATACGAACCGATTGCCGCCGAACTCCCCTCGTATGCCGATCTCCAGGAATGCATGTTCGCAAGCGGGATCGTCCGTTACGTGAACCAGGCCGCTTT
Source organism: Methanoculleus sp. (assembly GCA_035363235.1). Classification (GTDB taxonomy): domain Archaea; phylum Halobacteriota; class Methanomicrobia; order Methanomicrobiales; family Methanoculleaceae; genus Methanoculleus. The sequence goes on along the minus strand of DAOSER010000132.1, from coordinate 4,423 downwards.
TGAGGCAATGCGCAGATCGTATGAGCAGCTCAAGAAGGCGGTCTTCTTCGGCCTGGATACAAACCTCTTTTACCACGGGTTCGCATCGAACAACCCCGGGATCGATCACGCCTCCTACCTGATCGTCGATACCGTCCGGGACGAGATCGCGTATGCCATCAACCGCAAGTACCCGGCAAAGATGATCGAGGAGATGACGGCGCATGCGCCGCGCTCGCGGGAGTTCATCGCGGAACTCGAGAACAAGCGCATGAAACGGTCCCGGAAAGCCGCATACCTCGCGCTGAAAGAGTACCGTACCATCCGCGACCGGGCGATGGAGATCGCGTCGCCGGGTCCGCATACGCACCTTACGGAGGAGAACGACCGTAATATCGTCAGAGCGCTCCGAAAGTTCGAAGAGGAACGGTATGCCCTCCCGGTCCTCCTGACCGCCGACATCTACATGGCAGACCTCTGCATGGCCGAAGGGCTCGAGTACTTCTACTTCGACCGCCCATATCTCCTGGAGGCAACAACCTGCACGGCGCCGGCATTCCGGCGGCTGCTCTTCAACCTCGCCGTGGTCTTCGGGTTCATAGGCTGCAACGGCACCACGATCTTCGGGGAGTACGGCGGGAAGGGCAACGATCTCGACGAACTGAAGGTGCGCTTTGCGGACGGCGAGGCCTGCCGTGCATTCACAAGGGAGCTGGAGATATGCAGAAACCTTACAGCACTCGGCATAACACGATAGAGGCGGTCCTCTGCGATATGGACAACACCCTCTTTGACTTTGTCGGAGCGAAGCGGGAAGCGTGCCGGTGCGTGGTCGACTACCTCGGGGCCGGGAATCCGGAAGCGCTCTTTTCGCAGTTTCTCCGCGGCATACACGGGTTCGAGGACCACGCGAACATCCGCGACTACCTGGAGGCGCTCGGGGTGTATGAGCCCGGTGCGTTCGAGGTCTGCTGCCGCACCTACGAGGACGTGAAACTCGACCTGGTCGAGGCGTACCCGGGCGTCGAGGAGACACTCCGGTGCCTCGCGGACGCCGGGATAGGGCTCGCCGTCGTCACCGACGCGGAGGCGGTCCAGGCACGCCGGCGGCTCACAAAGACCGGGCTCATCGACTACTTTGAGACCGTGGTGACCCCGGAGGTCTCGGGCAAGCGGAAACCGGAGCCGGACTCCCTCCTCTGCGCCCTCCGGCGGCTTGAGGCGGCTCCCGCGGAGGCGATGATGGTGGGCGACAGCCTGGTCCGCGACATCGCTCCCGGGAGGCATCTTGGCATGGTGACTGCGTTTGCCGCCTACGGCGACTGGCGCGACGGCAGCGTGCCGGATATAACGGCCGATATCGTTCTGGCCGAGTTCGCCGAACTCCCGGGTTACGTCGGCATACCGGGCCGGTGATCAGCAAAGCGGCGAGGGGGACTGCGACCCCGGCACCGGGAGGCGCGCTCCGTGAACGATGACCGGCTGGTCGGTCTCCCCCACCTTGCCGAGAATGATTGCTTTTCCCGCAGGAGTCATCGCAAAGACCGGGATTGATGTCCCGGCCTGCAGGAGCGCGGCCTTCGCCGCCACCTCCCGGATGTGCTGTGATGCGCAGGCGGTGACCAGATCGGCCGCACCGGCCATCAGGACCGCGTCTTCCTGCGAGATCCCGGTCGTGTGGACCGCAACGATCACGGCGTCGGGGAACTGCGCACGGATGGCCGCCGCCTCGGCGGCAACGGCGGTGGTCACGGCGATTCGCCGGTGGCCGAGTTTTGCCGCCAGGGCGACGCCGGCCGCCTGGTCGATGACGGCGGTCGCCGGATCGAGGACCGTGCCACCGTTCTCCTCGATCCGCGCGATAACCTCGGGGATCGGGCTCGTCTTCACGAGCCCGGACATCCGGCCGCCGATCCCCTGGATAAGGGCAGGGTTCGTCGCAACGAGCGTCCCGGCACCGTCGGAGGCGATCACCGCAGCGTCGAGGTCTCCCCTCCGGACGGCGCTGCTCAGGAGTTCCGACGCCCCGAAGAGGACGAAGTCCGGCCCGGCAAGAACCTCGCGCTCCGGTGTGCACATCCCGAACGACCTGATACGCCCTTCGATGTTCTCGCGTATCGCCTCCGGCGTCATCTCCTGAACAGGGCAGGCAAACCGCCGCGCCAGCGGACAGTCCTCAATCTGCGGCGTCCCGACCTCGACCACCCGGCCGTTCCGGACCACGACCCGGCACCTGCCGGCGGCCTCTATGATATGCTCATCACGGTCGTCCATGGAAAGGGTTGGGCGGGCAGGGGAATAATGGTGCCCCCTCCCTGCCCCCGGGTAAACACTTATCAGATAGCCGTTCTGAAAGTAGAAGGGATGGTATACCTGCAGCAGGCAGACGGGGCGAGGGGAGATGGGCCGGATCTGTAGCCCGTTTATAGTCCTTGAGTGCAGCAGGGAGTGCGGCTTCTCCCGGCTCTACAACGAGCCCACCGAGGAGCAGGAGCGGGAGATAACCGATACAAAGACCTGTCCTGTCTGCGGCGCCCCGATCAGGCGAAGGTTCTTCTGACGGCGGGGACCATGCCGGGAGAGCGATACCGGGAGATCGACCTCGCCCGGGGAATCGCCGTCGTGACGATGATCGTCTTCCACTCGGCCTTCGACCTCAACTTCTTCGGCGTCCTGCCGCTCGACGTCTCCGGCGGGTTCCTCCGGATGCTCGCCTACCTGACCGCATCGACGTTCATCTTCCTCGTCGGGGTCTCCTTCACCATCAGTTACGCCCGGGCCTCGCGGCGGCTTGATAAGCGCGGCCTCGCGCTCAAGTACGTCCGGCGCGGCCTTACAATATTCGGCTACGGCCTCGTCATCACCGCCATCACCTGGCTCTTTCTGCCGTCGGTCTACATCGTCTTCGGCATCCTGCACTTCATCGGCATCGCCATTCTGCTCGCACCGCTCTTCGCCCGGTTCGATACGGAAAAACTCCTCGTCGCGAGCATCGCCTGCCTCATCGCGGGCTACGCGGCAAGCCTCGTCACGGGCCCCTGGCCGCTTCTCTGGCTCGGGATCCGGCCGGAATCCTTCACGAGCCTCGATTACGTGCCGCTCCTCCCCTGGTTCGGTCTCGTCCTCGCCGGGATGGCCTGCGGGCATCTCTTCTACCCGGACGGACGGCGGGGTTACTCGCTCCCGGCGGAGCCGCCGTTTACCCGGCCGCTCGAGTTCCTGGGCCGGCACTCGCTCTTCATCTACTTCCTGCACCAGCCCGTTATCCTGCTCGCGATCGCGGTTCTCGCGCCGGGTGCGGTGGGGTTCTGGTGAGGGCTGTATGGAGGGTATGTATCTTCGCACAACACAAATCGTCGTGCCGTGGACGGGAAATCGAAGTTTGTAGCCTCCGTAGCTCAAAGGGCTGCTTGCCTCCACACGTGAGACAGGCCGCCGGCAGAAGGAATTAATCGCTGGAGCGGCAATAATCTAGGGAGGAGACAAGGCGCGGACAGACTGGCGAAGGGCCGAGGTGTGGCCCGATGGAGCCCGATAGGTGCAATCACGCCTGAACGAGGCCGCCTCTGCACCCCGGACGGATATCCTGAGGAGAGGATTCTCGCGAGAGCTGCATGGATTGCCGCAGGTGCGGTCCGGGTAACGATGACGTCGCCCGGAAACCCGGCAAGGCTTATCTTAAGTTATATTCCTGCCTCGTTTATCCTCAGGCATCCCGGCGTGATCGAGACGACGCCCAGTACGCTCCAGAGTAAAGTGAGCCGGGAATATCCAGAACGGGACATCCTGAGCCGGGTGAACCTATGACAGCAGTAACGGACACAGCGTGGATCATATTCATCGTCAGCATAGTGGCGCTCCTGGCACTGGACCTCGGCGTCTTCAACCGTAAAGCCCATGTCATAAAACCGAAGGAGGCACTCCTGCAGGTCGCCGTCTTCGTCACCGCCGCGGCGATCTTCAATTTCGGGGTATATAACTGGATGGGGCCCCAGGCAGGACTGGAGTTCACCACCGGCTACATCATGGAGCTGATGCTCTCCGTCGACAACCTCTTTGTCTTCGTCATCGTCTTCGCTTCATTCTGCGTGCCATCGGAGGACCAGCACAAGGTGCTGTTCTACGGCATCCAGGGTGCTCTGATATTCCGTTTTACGTTCATCATGGCAGGTGTGGCGCTGGTGGAGATGTTCTCCTGGGTGCTCTACATCTTCGGTGCCTTCCTGATCCTCACCGGCATCAGGATGATAACCAAAAAGGAGGAGAAATCCGTAGAACCGGACAAGAATGTCCTGGTCTGTGCGTTCCGGAGGATCATGCCGGTCACCAGGGGCTACGAAGGCGACAGGTTCTTCGTCAGGAAGCCGGACCAGACCGGCAAGATGGTGCTCTGGGCCACTCCCATGTTCGTGACCCTGCTGGTGGTGGAGACCACCGACATCAT
>DAOSER010000131.1:0-5982 GCA_035363235.1 Methanoculleus sp. | reverse complement strand
CTGGACGCACGACCCCCATAGCGGGGAGATTGCCGGCGGCTACGTCTGGGGGAGAGGAGCCACCGATATGAAAGGGGGATGTGCCGCTCTCCTCATCGCCTACCGCGACCTCATCGAGAGCGGGGTTGAGCCGAAGGCCCAGTTCGCCTTCGTCTGCGACGAGGAGACCGGCGGGGAGCACGGCATCAGGTCGCTGCTCGCCCGGGACCTGCTCGAACCCCGCGAATGCCTGATCGCCGAACCGACGCCGGAGACCAGCCCGGCGATCGGCCAGAAAGGCCTCTACCGGGCCGACCTCTCCTTCCGTGGCAGACCGGGCCACAGTTCCCTCTACCCCCTGGTCGGGAAGAGCGCCGTCATGGCGGCGTTCGATCTCATCGGCTACCTGCGGGGGGTCCATGCCCGTCCGTTCCCCGTCGAAGAAGACCTGCAGCCGCTCATCAAGGAGGGTGCCCGGGTCTTTAGCGAGATCTTCGGGATCGAGGACGGGGAAGACGTCCTGACACGGGTGATGTTCAACCCCGGCCGCATCGAAGGCGGCGAGAAGGCGAACATCGTGGCGGAGCAGTGCCGGATGGAACTCGACATCCGGGTGCCGTGGGGCTGCTCCCTCGAGACCCTCAGGAAGGGCATCGCCGAACACGCCCAGGATGCCGTGATACGCGAGATGGACGTCGCCGAACCGACCCTGACGCCCCCGGACGCCCGGATTGTCCGGACGGTCACTCGCGAGGTGGCGCGTGTCTACGGGACGGCAGCCCCCTTCCTCCAGTGGGCGGCGAGCGACGCGAAGTACCTGCGCGATAAGGGCTTCGACGTTCTGGAGTACGGGCCGGGGGAGATCCCGACGCTGCACGCGGTGGACGAGCGGGTTCGGATAAGTCAACTCGAGAAGGCGGTGGATGTCTACCGGGGCGTTATCCGGGCTTACTCCGGGTGAACCCCGCGCACTGTTTTTATACTGCCTTCCACGTATAGTGCCTGTTCGCCATATAGTTCCAGGCAAACGCGGCCAGGATCCCTGCAAGGTTCGCGGCGAGGTAGTAGACACGGAGAACGTCCGAAAGAAGGTAGAGGACGGCCATGTTGACGGCGATCCCGCCCATCGAGACGGCCTGAAATGATCCGAACCGCGAAAACTTCCGCCCGAACCTCAGGTGTTCTGCCGACCGAAACGTCCAGGCGTCGTTTAAGACGAAGTTGTTCACGATGGAGAGTTCAATCGCGATTACTGCAGAGACGAGGTAATAGAGGCCGGCGATCTCGGTCAGGGCGTAGAGAAATCCCATGTTGACGAAGATGCCGGAGAGCCCGACGAGCCCGAACCGGAGGACCTTCGTCCACTCCGCCCATACCGGCCCGGCCCGGTGCGCAGCCGAGAAACGGATAATGCCGGCGCACTGCCGGAGGTAGTCCACTATCGTGTCGGCCCGCAGTTTGCTCGTCCCCTCCTCGCGGTCTTTGAAGACGAACGGGATCTCGACAAACGTTCGCCATCGTCCTTTGCCAAGGACCTCCATCAGGATCTTGTAGCCCCGGGGCGCAAGCGGTGCGCCGGCGACGACCTCGCGCCGCACGGCAAAGAACCCGCTCACGGGGTCGGTGACCTCGGGAAAGAGGAGGCGGCCGAGCGCCGTGGCCGAAAGCGACATGACCCTCCGCGCAAGCGGCCACCCCTCGATACCCCCGCCCTTCATGTACCTGCTCCCGATGGCGATATCCGCTCCGCCCCGTATTGCCTCGTAGAGCCGGGGGATGAGCCCGGGCGGGTGCGAGAAGTCGGCGTCGATGACGAGCAGGACGTCCGAGTGCGCCGCCCCGAATCCCTCGACGACCGACCGGGAGAGGCCGTGATCCTCTCTCCTCACGATCAGGCGCACGTTTCCCTGCCGGCCGGCGATCTCCTGCATGATCGGGATCGTCCGGTCCTTCGAGCCGTCGTCCACCACCAGAACCTCGCCGCGGATGCCGTTCCCTTTGAAAACGCCGTCCACCGCCCCGATCATCGCGGCAATGTTCTCCTCCTCGTTGATGGTCGGGATGATCACCGAGAGGTCACAGGCCTCGGCCATTGCGTCCTCCCGCTAGGGCGATACGAGGAGATAAATCCCCGTATACCGGCCGATGGACCGCGCATTTTCTTCGAGCCAGCCAGCCGCGCTTCCGGCGGGGTCCGCTGCCAGGAGATCCTCGGTCACCACATAAAACACACGCCGGTCAGGGTAGCGGTCGCGGATCGCCGCGAGATCCTCTTTCGTCGTTGCCCCGAACTCCATGGTCCCGTCGGTCGTGTTGCTGTAGTAGTAGTCGAGCGGCTGTGCGATGTAGGGCGGGAGCATGACGACGAGATCCCCTTCCCCGGTCATCCCGCCGAGTTCCGCAGCAAACCCCCGCCAGTCGCTCTTCTGGGGGACCGTGTAGTAGGTTGCAAGAAACGGGGCGCCGGCGATGACTGCCGCCGCGATGAAGATACAGACCGCCCACCGTTCCCGCACGAGGCCGCGGAGCGCAGGATACGCCGACGCGATTCCGATGAAGTAGACCGGGAGGAGGTAGATGAGGTAGCGCGGGAACATCGGCATCCGTGAGGAGAGGATGAGGCTTGCCGCCAGCGGGAGGGCCATCATGAATACGAGGAGGAGCGCTCCGTCCCGGTCCTCGCGCCAGGTATAGGCGACGCCGAGCAGGAAGAGGAGGGTAAAGGAGACCAGGACAGGACCGCTGGACCCTGAGGTCTGGAAGAGGATCTGGTAGATGAGATCAGGCCCCTGCATCCCGAAGGTCGGGGCGGAGGACGTCCTCACCAGGAAGAGGCTGAACGTGACGATGAGCAGAGGAAGGCTCGCGGCAACGAACACGGCGGCCGAGAGGACCGGAGCCCTCACGCTCCGGGTGACGAGGGCGTGGAGGATGAGGGCGGCGACCGGCACGATAGCGTAGAAGTGCATCCAGAAGGCAGCCGCGGAGAAGACCCCAAAGAGGACCCAGGAGCGGACCTCGTCCGACCTGCCCGCCCGCACGTAGAAGAGCAGCGCAAGGGAGAAGAAGAAGAGCATCGGAGCGTATGCCCGGGCTTCCTGGGAGTAGAAGATGTGGAAGGGAGAGAACGCGAGGAGGGCGGCGGCGATGAGCCCGACGTTTTGGTCGCGGAACTCGGCTCCGATGAGGTAGACGACCGGGATCGTCAGGATGCCGAAGAGTGCGGGGAGGAGGCGGAGCACGAATTCGCTCTCCCCGAAGAGGAGCATCCCATGCTCCAGCCAGTAGAAGAGCGGCGGGTTGAACTCTCCGGCGGCGGTGGTCTCCCAGATGCCGGCAAGCGACTGCCGGGAAAACGCAAGGGTCATGGCCTCGTCGAGCCAGAGCGAGTTGCCGCCGAGGTTGGAGAGCCGCAGCAGGGCGCCGGCAGCGGCCAGGCCCAGGAGAATCCAGGATACCAGATTGTTCTGCGGAGCACCGTGCCGGGTTTTTGCGCTCTCACAAAGGTGCCTGCGGCCTTCCGGAATACGCGTATCGGCGTCTCTGTGCTCCGTCTCCAGTCTCTCCGGTACCGTCATCGACCGAACGATAGAGGTACGAACGTCCGATAAAAAGGTTCCCCTCCCGCACGCGTACGGCCAGCCTCTCCCGGGAACGTTTCAGGGCGGCTCGCCTTCTTCGATCCGGCCGCGCACCTCCGAATCGTGCCGCGGAACCGGGCCGGTTTCCAATGATATTTTTGCCGGTTAATAATCAATGAATAAAATATTTCTCCGAGCATTCAAGGGTAAACAAATAAATACCCCTTCGCATAATCCATCTACGGTGACCAGGGTGTATAAATCGTTCTTTGTCGGTGCAATGATGATCCTGATCCTCGCATCCGCCGGGTGCGCGGAGTTGCCTCCCGGCGGTGAGTCCGGGTGGTCCGGCTTCCTTTCGCCGGAATCGGAGGAGACGCCGGGAGGGGTGGATAACGATCCGGGGTACCTGACGCCGGCGACCCCGTACCCCACGGCAACGAAGGGCATTGCCGGCCCCACGCTCAGCAAGCCGCCGGAGACCGCGCCGACGCAGGACCCCTATGTGACCATCTACGACAGGGCGACGGAGTTCAGCCTCGCTCATCCGACGGATGCCTACTCCTTTAACCTGACCGCGCCCCCGCTTATCATCGAGTTCGACGTGGAGCCGAAGATGGTCACGCGGGAGATACGTACGACCAGCGATTACGGCAGCAAAAAAGATATAACCGTCAAACAGACCTACCCGAGCGAGGACTCGTGGTTTACGGTGACCGTCAGGGACCGGGAGTCCGGCAGGGTCGTGGCCGAGAACGGGTTCGGGAAGCGCTTCAGCACGGATACCCATAAGCGGATCTATGTGGGCCAGATGGGGGACTTCCTGATCCAGCTCTCAGGAAACGAGGTAAACGTGCAGGTGCTGATGCGTGCAGGGGGCGTATAGGTCCGCGCGTACCGCAGGCATATTCCGGAGATCGGGATCCGCCAGGGGCAATCCCGGCCCCTTCACTTCTCTCTGCGGCGTCCCGATCTGTTAGTGAGCAATCCTTTTTAACCTGAACGACCTAGTTATTAGGGGAAAGACACTCATTCTCGTGTCCCGGTAGGGTAGTGGATATCCTAGAAGCCTGCGGAGCTTTTGACCCGGGTTCAAATCCCGGCCGGGGCGCTTTTCGATTTTGTGTCTGGTTTTTTGCGGTGCAATCCTGGACCGCAGGTTCGGCGTTTCCGGTGGTCCGTTCCACCGGGTAAAAATGAGTGACGGGCATCAGTCAACAGCTGCAAGACTGATACTGAAGCCTTCCTGCCAGACGTAATCCAGATCATAGTCAGCCGTATCGCAGACAACCGCCGGGAACTGCTGGACGGCCCTCTGGACGAACACATCGTCGGGGATGGCCGGGTCCATCAGAGCGTCGACGTTCTTCTGGATAACGAAGCGTGCAGGATCGAGATTCATGGCATAGTACTCCTTGAACGCCGACCGCTTCTCCCCGGGGATGACAACCCAGTCGGCCGTCTCGGCGATCGTCACGTCGTTTGGAACCCAGCCATAGCCGGGCAGGTAGTATTCCGCCCAGAAGTGGGTTCCGGGAGTCCCAGCAAGAAGCATCTGATAACCTCCGGGGGTGCGGGCGGGGATCCCGAGCGACCGGCAGAACGCGGCAAAGAGTGTGCTCTGGGTACCGCAGTCACCATGGCCAGTCTCGAACATATAGGTCGACTCGGCGACCTTGGGCTCCCTGGCATCGATCGAGTAGTGCGGGACGTGGCTGTAGGGGTAGGTCTCGATGATGTGGTAGTAGATCATCTGCGCCTGAAGGTGCGGGTTCGTCTCGTTCCCGACGATCTCCCGTGCCTTCTCCCGGACAGCGCCCGTGAGTTCGATGTTCCTCTCGGACGCCGTATACAGCAGGTACTCGGGGTCGCTCGTGTTGTACTCCCCGACCTTCGCCGGGTCGATATCGTCAAAGACCTGTTCGCAGGAGGTGAAAGCGATATCCGCCGAGAGGACGAGGTTCCCGTTGACCGCTCCTGCCGGGATCTCGTAGTAGACGTAGCCGATATCGCCCGTGGTGAACGGGCCGGCGACGATGAAGTCCGGGCACGAGAGATTTGTGACGGTGACGTCTCTCTGCGCGTCCGTCTCGACCGGGAGTGGGAACCAGATCTTTACGACTCCCGTCGATGGGAGCGCCTCAAACGGGACTTCAAGCCGCTCGACGCCCGCGTAGCGGACCGGGTTCACGTACGGCCCGGTCCCTGAACGGTTCTCCGACCAGGCGTATCGGGCGACATAATCAAAGTCAAGAGCATTGAGTTTCTGCAGCTCGTCGACGTGCGCGTAGAGGTAGTTGCCGGCGACGTCGCAGAAGTAGAGCGTCTCGTTTTCCGAGATAATCGTCTGGGCACGGGTGTCCAGCCAGTCGGTTATATTCTCGTCGGTGATGCCGGGAACGCTCTCCCGGAGTGCCGCCTC
>DAOSER010000130.1:0-6000 GCA_035363235.1 Methanoculleus sp. | reverse complement strand
GATGGCCGAGACCGCCGGCTGCCGGATCGTCGTCGTCGAGGACGACCTCCGCACCCTCGTCCAGCCGAAGGTTCTTGAGATGCTCGACGCGCTCGAGATCGACTACCTCGGTGTATCGCTCGACGCCCTCCTGGTCGTCGCACCGCCGGAGGCTGCGCCGGAGATCCGGCGGGTCGTGGAGTCCGCCGGTGTCGCGATGAAAGAGGTCGGCTACGTCGAGGAAGGAACGCCCGAGTCCGTCCTCTCCGTCGGCGGCGAGATCCAGGACTTCACGCCCCGGTTCCGGGAGTCGGCATACACCCCGGTCAAAAAGGTCGTGGACGAGGACAAACGGGACTTCGAGGAGATGAAGGCCGGGGTCGAGCGGGCGGCGGAAGCGGCGCTAGAAAAGAAGCACCGGATCCTCTCCCGGCTTCGGTCTTCGTGAGGAGCGGGGTGCAACCTCGAACGGTGGAAGGACATTCGTCCTGGAGAGAGGGTTATCGCCCCTCCTGCAAACCTTTTCGCAGTTTCTCCTGCAATTTCTTGCGCCGGTTACAAAACACGCATCGTCCGCATTGTTAGCGGCCTCGTGCTGGAAGCACAGGGAGACTCTGGGGAGAATTGTGTGATCTGCTCCCTGAAATACGATTTTCATGGGGGTTACGGGAGAGTCTTATGTGATAGAGACAGGGGAGGGGGAACTCGTTCCCCCTCCCCGTCGGCCCCACCCCCAATGGCGATATCCCCCCGGTCCAATGCGCGAAGAGATCCCGGTGAAGAACCATGCACGGCTTTCCACCGGCTATCGCCATGACTGCCCCTGCCCCCGGGAGGGGGCGGGGGAGGAGCGCCGGAGGCGCGGGCGGGGTGGGGGCTACAGAAGCAACCCCTGTGGTAACGAGGGAAGTTCACCTCGCGAACCCTATCGTAAATTCCTCTGCACATCACATCATCATCGTGGCAGAGCATCCACTGTGATCCGGATGACGGGTGAGAAAAACATCGGGGCGGGTACGGAAGAGGTCTCGCAAAGTGAGTCATTGCGGAAGATCGTAGGCCTGTTCTTTTGTCATACCCTCAAACTCCGCGACGTCGGTGACGATTGTGTTCAATGCCTAACAACCGGGTGTCGCGGCAATGATATCGACCTTGTATTCAAAATTTGATGGGATCGGGCTCTCCTGTTCGTGGGTCTCTGATTTATATCTGGTTACAATCGTGATCCGTTCTCCCGCTTCGAGTTCTTCCGCATAATGGAGCGACGTTGCTTCCAGGATGTTGTCGATGAGCTCTCCAACGCTCTTACCCTGGGTATAAATAGCATTTTCAGGTGCATGTGCGCTGGCGCTCCACCATCCCTCAGCGTAGGTTACTTCAAATGCGACCAGCATGGTATTATACCTCTGTATTACTGGGATATTGGGTTTTTCAGAGATAAGGTTAATGGGGAGATGGTTATCGCACAATGGCATACAACCTTCTCGCTATCGTCCACGCTAAAAACGCGGTCTCGGCGTGCGACCGGGTCGTTCGCCCCCACCTCCAGGTGGAACAGGAGGACACCCCTGCTGCGGCCGGCCGGGCAATTCGGGGTGCCGGTCCGCCACAGGGTAAGGCGTAACCTAATCTTTCGGTTTCTTCCCCGCCGCGCAGACGTTATACGCCAGGTACGGCAGCTTCTCCTCGATGATCGGCTCCACCTTCCGGGCGAGGTTGAAGACCGGGTCAGCGAGGTTTAGGTGCGCAAACGAGCAGCGGCCGACCGAGACGTCCTCGAACCCGGCCTCACGGAAGAGCCCGGCAATCTCGCCGTTTGTGTAGTAGTGCTCGTCGAAGTCCCCGACGCCCACCTTCTTTAAGCCGACCTTCTCCCCCATCTGGTAGACGATAGGAACGATGCTCGTAAAGACCGTCCTTGATAAGGTGCAGACGGCGATCCGGCCGCCGGGCTTTAAGACCCGGTAGCACTCCCGGAGCATCCCCTCCGGGTCGGGGACGTAACTGAAGGCGAGCAGGCTTGCAAGGGCGTCGAAGGTGGCGTCCTTGAACGGAAGGACGTCGGCGGTCCCGACGCAGAACCCGCAATCCGGGCAGCGCTGCCGCCCGTGCCTGACCATTCCCGGGCTGATATCGAGCCCAACCGCCCGGCCGCCCTCCTCGACGTAGCGCTGCACAAAAAGCCCGGTCCCGCACCCGACGTCGAGGAGGAACCCACCTTTCGGGAGCTCCCGCATCACATAGTCGGAGATGTGCCCGTGGTAATACTTCCCGCGGCTGCCGTCGTAGCGCTCGTCGTAGATGTCCGCGACCTCGTCATAATGCTGCTGTACTTTCTTCACTGAACACCTCCCGGGCTATCCGGGCAAGCAGTGCATTGATCTGCACAAAGTCGTTTGCGTTGTGGGTGAGCCGGAGATCCGCTTCGGCGAGCGCGACGGCAAGGGCCGGGTGGTTGTACTCGCGCCTGACCACCTGCCGGAGTTCGCCGACGACCTCCCGCGCCGAGAGCCCGTACTCGATCATCAGCGACTCGGCGATCCGGCGGGCGGCGTCGAAGTTGCCGTCCCGGAGGGCTTCAAACGCTGACGCGACGACGTTTCCGGTCTCGGAGCGCGAGACCTCCGCAAGGTCGAAGTCTTTCTTCGACCCCGCGGCGACCTGCAGGTACATGATTGCACGCCTGAGATCGCCCTGTGCAGCGTGGACGATCAGGTCGAGGTCGTCGTCAGGGACCGTGGCCCCCTCTGCGGCCAGGATCTCGTCGAGCCGGGCGCGGACGAGACCGCTCTCGATCGGGGCGAAGAAGAGCGGCAGACAGCGCGACGCGATGGCGGGGATGATGGCTGAAGGCCGGACGGTGACGAAGATGAACCGGCAGGTGGCGCTGTAGCGCTCCATCGTCCGGCGCAGGGCCTGCTGCGCCTCGAACGTCAGGTGCTCGGCGTCCTCAAAGACCATCAGCTTGAAGTCGGCATCCAGCGGGCGCATCGAGGCGTACCACTTCACGATCTGCTTGAAATTGACGATCAGGCTCCGGTCTTTGCGGTAGATCATGCTGAACCGCTCGTCTGTCTCAAGAACGCTCCTCCCTCTCCCCAGGAGATCGACGGTAGAAAAGACGGTCGTGTTCGCCTCCCAGGTCTCGCCGTAGAGCCTTTTTGCAAGGCATTCGACGGCAGCGGTCTTCCCGGTGCCGTGCGGGCCGGAGACGAGCAGGTGGGGCACGCTCCCCGAATCCGTGAACGCCGTTATGTGGCGGACGACCTCGTCCTGTCCGATGATATCCCCGCACCCCTTCGGGCGGTAGACCTCACTCCAGAGCATGGCTCAATCTCTCTCGCATCTCATCTATTGCCGCCCGGAGCAGATAGGTATTGTCAAGCGACGTTATCAGGCGTTCACCTTCGCCGGGTTCGAGGGAGGCGCACGCCGCGGTGATCGCGGGGATGGCGCGCGTCACCTCATCGACGATCGTGAGATTCGCCGTGCGGGCGGTCCGGGAAAGTGGGTTTAAGTCGACGGTGATGACGGTCTTGCCCATCTCCCGGAGCGCCGCGCACCGGTCCCCGTCCTCGAGCGGCACCAGCACCACGTCGGCGTCCCCGATACCCTCGGGAAGCGAGAGCGCCCGGTCGTGGGAGAGCGGGACGATCCGCTCCGGCGTACCCGTGAGGACACGGACGCCGTGCTCCGTAAGGAGCCGGGTGATCCGCTCGATCCGCTCCTGTGTCCGGTGGAAGAGGTTCACCTCGACGTCGGCGCCGCTCGCCTGCTGGAGCGCCGCGATCTCCGCCGCCGCAAGCGCCGCAGTGTTGCCGTTCACCGATATCACTGCGTGCCGGGCGGCGAGAAGCATCGCCGCGGCCGTCCGCTCGGCGAGGGCGGCGCTCCCGGTCGTCCTCTCGCCGAGCAGGTAATCGAACGCTTCCCCGCGCCCGTGGGCGGCGAGCCCTTCCGGTGCAACGATCCCCTCGCGGGCGCACCGGGCAACCCGTTCGCGGGCGACAAGGGAGCGGTAGCGTGGATGGTCTTTCGGAATCATGGTTTCATCTCGATCAGGTATGCGCCGCGGCGGGCGACGTGGAGGGTGTAGACCTCCCCGAACAGAGAGAGCACCTGCTCCGCAGTCCCACCGCAGGCAAAGACACCGTTCCCGAGCATCGTCATGCTCGCCGGGACCCCGGCGGCGTCGCAGGCTTCGAGAACCCGCCGCACCTCCGGCGCGATGAGCCCGCTCTTCTCGGCGAACCCCCGCGAGAGCCGGCAGAAGTCGGGGAGGTCGCGGGGGCAGCGGTCCGGGAATGCTGCGGCTATCTGTTCCATGGCCTCCGCCGACGAGAGGACCGAGGCGGTCGGGAGCGGGCCGAGGCTCACGGCGTAGAGGGGCTCCTCCGGGTAGAAGCGGATGATCTCCGCGTGGATACCCGCCCCCGTCCGGCAGACGACCCCGCCGGCCCGGCTCGCGGCGACGTCCCCGAGCCCGGTGCGGTGGAGGACCTCGGCCTCGTGGGCATAGGCGGCAACCTCGTCCGCGGAGAGGCCGAGATCGAAGAGGCGGTTCACCGCCGTGAGCGTCGCGAGAAGCGCCGCCGCCGAGAGGCCGAACCCGGCGCCGATGGGGAGCCGGCACTCCGTCGTGACGCGGGCGGCGACGCCCAGCCGTCCGAGGGCATACTCGATCGGCGGCGACCCGGCGGTCGCGTGGCCCTGCCGGACCACCCGGACGCTCGTCTCCGCGGCGGGTTCGACCGTCGAGCGCACCCCTTCACTGATGACCACGCCGGCCCCGATGCTCCCGGTGGTCGAGGGGTCGCTTCCCTCCACACGCCTGAAGTAGCCGGATATGTGCCCGGGGGAGAAGGCTACAGCAGTTCGGACCATATCGCCCTGGCGACCTCCTCTTTGCTCCCGGAGACATCCGTGACGCCACTGGCAGTCATGAGCCGGAACGATCCCTCCGCCGCGCCCATCGTCGGGGGAGCGTTCACGACGACCATTCGCGCACCCGCATCAAGCATCGCCCTCGCCCGCTCCTCCTCGTCCCAGCCCAGTTTGAATGCCACCGTCACGGGGCTGCATGCCGCCTTCACCTCGTCGATGACCTTCGGCAGGGGATTGAGCCTGACGGTCAGGGGCGAACCGCTCGGGATCTTCCCCTCGTGCCGTTCGGGCGCAAAGTCCGATATTGCGGCCGCGCTGACGTAAATGTCGACTCCGGCGTCCCGGCAGACCGAAAGAACCGCGTCCCGCATCCCGGCGGCGGTCGTGGCGCGGACGTTTCTGACGCAGGGGAACGACCCCGCGTGCACCACCGTCACATCCGCCCCGAGCCGGAAGGCCTCGAGCGCGAGCGCTCTCCCCATCCGCCCGGTCGACCGGGTGGTGAGAACCCGCACGTCATCGAGGGGCTCCGCGCACGCCCCGCTCGTGATCAGCACTCGCTTGCCCGCAAGCGGCCGGCCCGAGACCGCACGGCCGGCGTGGAGGACGATCGTATCGGTATCGGCGATCTTCGCCTTTCCCTCCTCGATCCGGGGATCGACGACGTCGATGCCCCAGGAGCAGAGCTTCTGGAGGTTCTCCGCCACGCCGGGGTGGCGGTACATGCTCTCGTGCATCGCCGGGACGACCACCACCGGCATCCCCCGGCCGAGCGCCGTCGTGGCGAAGGTGGTCACCGGAGTATCGTCGATCCCGCAGGCGATCTTACCGATGGTGTTCGCCGTGCAGGGTGCGATGAGGAGGAGGTCCGCCTCCCCGCCTTCCCCGCAGTAGAGGACGTGCTCCACCTGGCCGGTGATCCGGGTGATCGCCGGTCGCCCCGTCGCGTAGGTCAGGGCGTCGGGGTGAACGATCCCGGCTGCTGCCGCGGTCATCACCGCCTGCACCGTCGCGCCCCGGCGGCGCAGGGCGTGGGCGAGTTTCACCGTCTCGACGGCCGCGATGCTCCCCGTCACGGCAAGCACCACCGTCTTTCCCGAAAGCGTCTTCACGATATCGTCACATCCTGCACCATAT